>NZ_JBWKJU010000004.1:0-466611 GCF_056432025.1 Streptomyces sp. NPDC045695 | reverse complement strand
TCATCCACCGAAGTGGACGGGGTATCAACTTCTGGCGTTGATTTTTGGCACGCTGTTGAGTTCTCAAGGAACGGACGCTTCCTTTGTACTCACCCTCTCGGGTTTTCCTCCGGGCTTTCGTTCTGTTCTTGCGTTTCCGACTCTATCAGAGCCTGTCCCGCTTGCTTTCCAGGTTCTCGCTTTCGCGTTTCCCTTTCCGGCGGTTCCGACTCTATCAGATTCCTTATCCGCGTCTTGCGACTGGATCGGAATTCCGATGGCCTTCGGGGGGCCTTTCCCTTTCGGGTGGATCAGACTTTATCAGGTCTCCCTGAGTGCTTGATTCCCACCCGCTCGCATGACGCGTACGGACACACGTGTGTGCCCGGCTGCCCTGCGAGGTGGAGACGTAAACGTACTGGAGCGGGGCCCCCGGACGCAAATCCGGTTGCCCCGCTCCCGTGGGGTCGCTACGGCGAGCGTCAGACCTCGACGACGACCGGGAGGATCATCGGACGGCGGCGGTAGCTGTCCGAGACCCACTTGCCCATCGTGCGGCGGATGAGCTGCTGGATCTGGTGCGGCTCGGCCACGCCGTCGGAGGCGGCGCGGGCGATCGCCTCCTCGATCTTCGCGATGACCGGGGCGAAGGCCGAGTCCTCGATTCCGGAGCCGCGGGCCTGGATGTTCGGGCCGCTCACGACCTTGCCGGTGGTGCTGTCCACCACGACGTAGACCGAGACGATGCCCTCGTCGCCGAGGATGCGGCGGTCCTTCAGGTGGACCTCGGTGACGTCGCCGACCGAGAGGCCGTCCACGTACACGTAGCCGGCCTGGACCTTGCCGGAGATCCGCGCCTTGCCGTCGATCAGGTCGACGACCACGCCGTCCTCGGCGATGACGATGCGGTCCTTCGGGACACCTGTCAGGGCGCCGAGCTCGGCGTTGGCGCGTAGGTGGCGCCATTCGCCGTGGACCGGCATCAGGTTCCGCGGCTTGCAGATGTTGTAGAAGTACAGCAGCTCACCGGCGGAGGCGTGGCCCGAGACGTGCACCTTGGCGTTGCCCTTGTGCACGACGTTGGCGCCCCAGCGGGTCAGGCCGTTGATCACGCGGTAGACCGCGTTCTCGTTGCCCGGGATGAGCGACGACGCGAGGATCACGGTGTCACCGGGGACGATCCGGATCTGGTGGTCGCGGTTGGCCATGCGGGAGAGGGCCGCCATCGGCTCGCCCTGCGAACCCGTGCAGACCAGGACGACCTCGTGGGCCGGCAGGTCGTCGAGGGTCTTGACGTCCACGACGAGGCCGGCCGGGACCTTCAGGTAGCCCAGGTCGCGCGCGATGCCCATATTGCGGACCATCGAGCGGCCGACGAAGGCGACCCTGCGGCCGTACTCGTGTGCGGCGTCGAGGATCTGCTGGATGCGGTGCACGTGGCTGGCGAAGCTGGCCACGATGATCCGGTTGTGGGCGTTCGCGAAGACCGTGCGCAGGACGTTGGAGATCTCGCGCTCGGGCGGGACGAAGCCCGGGACCTCGGCGTTCGTCGAGTCGGAGAGGAGGAGGTCGATGCCCTCCTCGCTCAGACGCGCGAAGGCGTGCAGGTCGGTGAGGCGGTTGTCCAGCGGGAGCTGGTCCATCTTGAAGTCGCCGGTGGCGACGACCAGACCCGCGGGGGTGCGGATCGCGACCGCCAGGGCGTCCGGGATGGAGTGGTTGACCGCGATGAACTCGCAGTC
This sequence comes from Streptomyces sp. NPDC045695, assembly GCF_056432025.1. Taxonomy (NCBI): domain Bacteria; kingdom Bacillati; phylum Actinomycetota; class Actinomycetes; order Kitasatosporales; family Streptomycetaceae; genus Streptomyces; species Streptomyces sp. NPDC045695. The sequence continues at coordinate 464,890 of NZ_JBWKJU010000004.1, read as the reverse complement.
GAAGGGGCCGAGGCTCTCGCGCTCGCCTTCCTTCACCTCAAGGGTGTAGGGGCGGATGCGGTGCTCCTGGAGCTTCGCCTCGATGAGGGCCAGCGTCAGCTTGGAGCCGATCAGCGGGATGTCCGGCTTCTCCCGGAGGAGGTAGGGGACGGCGCCGATGTGGTCCTCGTGGCCGTGGGTCAGGACGATGCCGTCGATGTCGTCGAGGCGGTCCCGGATGGACGTGAAGTCCGGGAGGATCAGGTCGATGCCGGGCTGCTCCTCTTCGGGGAAGAGGACGCCGCAGTCGACGATCAGCAGGCGGCCGTCGAACTCGAAGACGGTCATGTTGCGGCCGATCTCGCCGAGCCCACCCAGGGGGGTGACCCTGAGGCCGCCCTTGGGCAGCTTCGGCGGCGGACCGAGTTCCGGATGCGGATGGCTCAAAAGTGTCTCCTCACCACGCACGCCACGTACCCCTGAGGCACGCGGCGTGCATGTCATTCGTGCACTTGCTCTGTCTGTTTTGTATTTTTTTTGATCTTGCTTATTCGGTTGTGAAGTCTGTTGTCAGAGCTGTACCCCGCCGGCGGCAAGATCGATCTTGAGCTGCGCCGTCTCTTCGGCGGTCAGCTCGATCATCGGGAGCCGCAGCGGGCCCGCGGGCAGGCCCTGCAGGTTCAGCGCGCCCTTGGTGGTCATCACGCCCTGGGTGCGGAACATGCCGGTGAAGACCGGGAGCAGCTTCTGGTGGATCTCGGCGGCCTTCTGGACGTCCCCGCCCAGGTGGGCCTCCAGCATGGCGCGCAGCTCGGGGGTGACCACGTGGCCCACCACGGAGACGAAGCCGACCGCGCCGACCGACAGGAGCGGGAGGTTCAGCATGTCGTCGCCCGAGTACCAGGCCAGTCCGCTCTTCGCGATGGCCCAGCTGGCGCGCCCGAGGTCGCCCTTGGCGTCCTTGTTGGCAACGATACGGGGGTGCTCGGCCAGCCGGACGAGGGTTTCCGTCTCGATCGGGACACCGCTGCGGCCGGGGATGTCGTAGAGCATGACCGGCAGCCCGGTGGCGTCGGCGATCGCCGTGAAGTGCCGGTAGAGGCCCTCCTGCGGCGGCTTGCTGTAGTACGGGGTCACGGCCAGCAGGCCGTGGGCGCCGGTGCGCTCGGCCTGGCGGGCCAGCTCGAGGGTGTGGCGGGTGTCGTTGGTGCCGATGCCGGCGACCACGTGGGCGCGGTCTCCGACGGCTTCGAGTACGGCTCGTACGAGGTCGTTTTTCTCCGCGTCGGTGGTGGTCGGCGACTCACCGGTGGTGCCGTTGATGATCAGGCCGTCGTTGCCTGCGTCCACCAGGTGGACGGCGAGCTGCTGCGCGCCGTCGAGGTCAAGTGCGCCATCCGCCGTAAACGGCGTGATCATGGCGGTGAGGACCCGCCCGAAGGGGGTCTGCGGAGTCGAGATCGGAGCCATGGGTAACACGCTACTCGCTGCCATGCTCGCGTTGTCCCCTCGGGGGACGTCAACGGGGTGTTGGACGCCGGCACTGCCTGCTCGGGGGTTCAAGCAGTGCCGGGTCCGTTTGATCAGCCTAGATGAACTTTACGAAACGCCGCAATACGGACACTTGGGACTTAAGGCCGTACATCAGTGCGGCGCGGGCGCACCGGCCCTTACGGGGCGACGCGGCCGTTGGCGTTGAAGGCCGCGTACGTGAGCGGCATGAGCTGCGCCCAGTGCTGCTCCATCTTCTCGCCGACCATCTCGATCTCCCGCTGCGGGAAGGAGGGGACGGCCGCGAGCTCGTGCTGCGTGCGCAGACCGAGGAAGTGCATGAGCGAGCGCGCGTTGCAGGTGGCGTACATCGAGGAGAAAAGACCGACCGGCAGGACCGAACGGGCGACCTCCCGGGCCACGCCCGCTGCGAGCATCTCCCGGTAGGCCTCGTAGGCCCGCACGTAGGAGTCCTCCATGACGCGGGCGGTCAGCTCCTGCTGCGCCAGGGTGCCCTCGACGAAGACGTACTTGCCCGGGCGGCCCTCCTGGACCAGCTTGCGCTCCGCGTCCGGGACGTAGAAGACCGGCTCCAGCTCCCTGTAGCGGCCCGATTCCTCGTTGTACGACCAGCCCACGCGGTGGCGCATGAACTCACGGAAGACGAAGATCGGGGCGCTGATGAAGAAGGTCATCGAGTTGTGCTCGAAGGGGCTGCCGTGGCGGTCGCGCATCAGGTAGTTGATGAGGCCCTTGGAGCGCTCCGGGTCCTTCTGCAGCTCCTCCAGGGACTGCTCGCCGGCCGTGGAGACGCGGGCGGCCCACAGCACGTCGGAGTCGGCGGCGGAGTGCTTCACCAGCTCCACCGTCACATCACTGCGGAAGCTGGGTTTCAGATCTGAAGCGGCGGTCTCGCTCACCGGGGTCCTTCCAAACGTGCGTTCCTGGGGCGCGCCCACTCTACGACGCCCCCCGAGGGTCCCCGCGCACGCGCACCCTCGCCGCGAGGGCCCGTAGAGCTGACGCACCGCCATGACATGTGCCCCATGTGCCGCAATCGGGCACCGATCGACCGGTTCGTACGTCTGACATGGAGAACGCATCGTCGTCGATCCCGAGGAGGCCGCTCTGATGTTCCGCCGGCGCGAACCCGTCCCGTTCGCCTTCGTCGCCGAGGCCGACCGTTTCCGCAGCAACGTCACTCCACCGCCGCGCGAGAGTCTGGGCAGGACACAGATGGCCGCCCGTACTCTGGTCGCACTGACCGTGGTTGCGGGGCTCGCCGGCTCACTGCTCTTCGGCATACCCGCGCTGCAGCCGAACCAGGCACCGGAGAAGTCGCAGCGGTCGGCGGCGTCCGAGGGGCGGTAGCCTCACGGGCACAGCCCAACCGAACGTGCATGTGAGTGAGGTCCAGCCGTGCCCCTGCCCTTCCTGACGGCCGACGGCGTATCCGACGCGGATGACGACGGCGACGAGGTACTGGCCCATCCCGACCACGATCGTTGGCGGCGGCCCTACCGGCCGGGTCCCTGGCGCGTGGCCATCGCCGCGCTGCTGCTCCTGCTGTCCGCCTTCATGCTGCTCGCCACGATGATCGTCGCCTTCGCGGGCGGCTGGCGCGGAGCCGCCGTCTGTCTGGTCGCCGCGCTCGCCGTGGTCGGGTCGGCGGTGCAGACCCTGCGGATGGGCGTCTGGGTGAGCCGTACGGGGATGCGCCGCGTGGGCTTCCTGTCGGCCCGCACCGTCGCGTGGAGCGAGATCACCGAACTCCGTACGGTGCAGCAGCCCGTGCGCTGGCTCGGACTGCCGAGGACCGTGCAGGGGCAGGCACTGACGGTGTCCGGTCGCGGCGGCACGGAGCTTCCGGTGCTGCTGACCGACCACAACGCCGATTTCCTCCTGCGCGCCGAGGCCTTCGACCGGGCCGCCGACACGCTGGCGGCCTGGGCCGACGCCTACCGGCCCGTACCCGCCTGACCCCGCGCACGCGCTCGCGCACCGGAAGCCCGTACAGGTCAGACCTGTACGGGCTTCCCGTCGTGCAGGGCGATCGCGCGCTGCATGGCCTTGCGCGCCCGCGGGGTGTCACGGGCGTCGTGGTACGCGACGGCGAGCCGGAACCAGCTGCGCCAGTCCCCCGGCGCGTCCTCGGTCTCGGCCTTGCGGCGCGCGAAGACCTCGTCGGCCGAATCACGCAGGATCCGGCCGTACGTGTCCCGCTCCAGCTCGTCGACGGGCAGTCCGCCCTCGGCCTCCAGCTCGGCCGCGAGGTGGTTGGCCCGGTTGACGAACCGGGTGTTCTGCCAGAGGAACCAGACGCCGATGACCGGCAGGACCAGCACGGCCAGGCCGAAGGTGACGGTGAGCCAGGTGCCGTGCCGGATCAGCATCAGCCCCCGGCTGCCGACCAGGACGAAGTAGACGACCAGGACGGCGGCCGTGAGGAAGTACGTGATCTTCGCGCGCATCGTGAAATCAGCCCAGTCAGCCCAGGTCGAGGAAGTGTTCCAGGCCGAAGGTGAGGCCCGGGTTCTGCGTCACGCGGCGCGCGCCGAGCAGGATGCCCGGCATGAAGCTGCTGTGGTGCAGGGAGTCGTGACGGATCGTCAGGGTCTCGCCCTCACTGCCGAGGAGCACCTCCTGGTGGGCCAGCAGGCCCCGCAGGCGGACCGCGTGCACCGGGACGCCGTCGACGTCCGCGCCGCGCGCGCCGTCGAGGGCGGTGGCGGTGGCGTCGGGCTGCGCGCCGAGGCCGGCCTCGGCGCGGGCGGCCGCGATGAGCTGCGCCGTGCGGGTCGCCGTGCCGGAGGGCGCGTCGACCTTGTTCGGGTGGTGCAGCTCGACGACCTCGACGGACTCGAAGTAGCGGGCTGCCCGCGCGGCGAACTTCATGGTGAGGACGGCACCGATGGAGAAGTTCGGGGCGATGAGCACACCGGTCGCCGGGGATCCGGCGAGCCAGGTGTCCAGCTGGGCCAGGCGCTCCTCGGTCCAGCCGGTGGTGCCGACCACCGCGTGGATGCCGTGGTGGATGAGGAAGTCCAGGTTCTCCATCACCGAGGCCGGGGTCGTCAGCTCGACGGCGACCTGGGCTCCGGCCTCGGCCAGCGTCTCCAGCTTGTCGCCGCGGCCGAGGGCGGCCACCAGCTCCATGTCCTCGGCGGCCTCGACCGCCTTGACGGCCTCGGAGCCGATGCGGCCCTGGGCTCCGAGCACTGCCACGCGCAGCTTGCTCATATTGCTTCCCTTACGTCCGTACGGAACTAGGCCACCGCTTCGTCGAGGCGGGCCGCCTGCTTCTCCTTCAGCGGCCCGATCACGGCGAGCGAGGGCCGCTGGGCCAGTACATCCTGTGCGACCGCGCGGACGTCGTCCGGGGTCACGGCGGCGATCCGGCCCAGCATCTCGTCGACCGACATCTGGTCGCCCCAGCACAGCTCGCTCTTGCCGATGCGGTTCATGATCGCGCCGGTGTCCTCCAGGCCGAGGACGGTGGAGCCGGACAGCTGGCCGATGGCCCGCTTGATCTCCTCGTCGGGCAGTCCGTCGGAGGCGACCTTGTCGAGCTCGTCGCGGCAGATCCGCAGCACGTCGTGGACCTGGTTGGGCCGGCAGCCCGCGTACACGCCGAAGAGCCCCGTGTCGGCGAAGCCCGAGGTGTACGAGTACACGCTGTAGGCGAGGCCGCGCTTCTCCCGGACCTCCTGGAAGAGGCGGGAGGACATGCCGCCGCCGAGGGCGGTGTTCAGCACCCCCAGCGCCCAGCGGCGCTCGTCGGTGCGGGCGAGGCCCGGCATGCCGAGGACCACGTGGGCCTGCTCGGTCTTGCGGCTGACGAGGTCGACGCGGCCGGAGGTGCGGATCCGCTTGCTGCCGGTGCGCGGGCCGATCGGCTCGGCGTCGGTGCGGGTCAGCGAGCCGGCCTTCTCGAAGGCGGCGCGGACCTGGCGCACGACCTTGTTGTGGTCGACGTTGCCCGCGGCGGCCACGACGAGGTGCGTCGGGTCGTAGTGCTTCTTGTAGAAGCGGCGGATCCGGTCGGCGCCCAGCGCGTTGATCGTGTCGACGGTGCCGAGGACGGGGCGGCCCAGCGGGGTGTCCCCGTACATGGTCTGCGCGAACAGGTCGTGGACCATGTCGCCCGGGTCGTCCTCGGTCATCGCGATCTCTTCGAGGATGACGCCGCGCTCGGCGTCGACGTCCTCCTCGCGGATCAGCGAGCCGGTGAGCATGTCGCAGACCACGTCGATGGCCAGCGGCAGGTCGGTGTCGAGCACCCGGGCGTAGTAGCAGGTGTACTCCTTCGCCGTGAAGGCGTTCATCTCGCCGCCGACCGCGTCGATCGCGGAGGAGATGTCGAGGGCGCTGCGCTGCTGCGTGCCCTTGAAGAGGAGGTGCTCCAGGTAGTGCGTGGCGCCGTTGAGCGTGGGCGTCTCGTCACGGGAGCCGACGTGGGCCCAGATGCCGAAGGTGGCGGAGCGGACGGAGGGCAGCGTCTCGGTGACGATGCGCAGTCCGCCGGGCAGGACGGTGCGCCGGACGGTGCCGATGCCGTTGCTGCCCTTGAGGAGGGTTTGGGTACGGGCGACGGCCCGCCCCTCCGAAGAGGGGCGGGCCGTCACACGGGAACTACGCGACATCACTTGTCGGAGTCGTCCTTGTCAGCGTCGTCACCGGCGGCTTCGCCGTCGATCACGGGGATCAGGGAGAGCTTGCCGCGCTGGTCGATCTCGGCGATCTCCACCTGGACCTTGGTGCCGACCGCGAGCACGTCCTCGACGTTCTCCACGCGCTTGCCACCGGCGAGCTTGCGGATCTGCGAGATGTGCAGCAGGCCGTCCTTGCCGGGCATCAGGGAGACGAAGGCACCGAAGGTGGTGGTCTTGACGACCGTACCCAGGTAGCGCTCGCCGACCTCCGGCATGGTCGGGTTGGCGATGGCGTTGATCGTGGCGCGGGCGGCCTCGGCGGCCGGGCCGTCGGAGGCACCGATGTAGATGGTGCCGTCGTCCTCGATCGTGATCTCGGCGCCGGTGTCCTCCTGGATCTGGTTGATCATCTTGCCCTTGGGGCCGATGACCTCACCGATCTTGTCCACCGGGATCTTGACGGTGATGATCCGCGGGGCGAAGGGGGACATCGCGTCCGGCGTGTCGATCGCTTCCATCATCACGTCGAGGATGTGGAGGCGGGCGTCGCGGGCCTGCTTGAGGGCGGCGGCCAGCACGGAGGCCGGGATGCCGTCCAGCTTGGTGTCCAGCTGGAGCGCGGTGACGAACTCCTTGGTGCCGGCGACCTTGAAGTCCATGTCGCCGAAGGCGTCCTCCGCACCGAGGATGTCGGTGAGGGCGACGTAGTGCGTCTTGCCGTCGATCTCCTGGGAGATCAGACCCATGGCGATACCGGCGACGGGGGCCTTGAGCGGCACACCGGCGTTCAGCAGCGACATGGTGGAGGCGCAGACCGAGCCCATGGACGTCGAACCGTTGGAGCCGAGGGCCTCGGACACCTGGCGGATCGCGTACGGGAACTCCTCGCGGGTCGGGAGGACCGGCACGATCGCACGCTCGGCGAGCGCGCCGTGGCCGATCTCGCGGCGCTTCGGCGAACCGACGCGGCCGGTCTCACCGACGGAGTACGGCGGGAAGTTGTAGTTGTGCATGTAGCGCTTGCGGGTCACCGGGGAGAGGGTGTCCAGCTGCTGCTCCATGCGGAGCATGTTGAGGGTGGTGACGCCCAGGATCTGGGTCTCGCCACGCTCGAACAGCGCCGAGCCGTGCACGCGCGGGATGGCTTCGACCTCGGCGGCGAGGGTACGGATGTCCGTGAGCCCGCGGCCGTCGATGCGGACCTTGTCCTTGATGACGCGCTCGCGCACCAGGGCCTTGGTCAGGCTGCGGTAGGCGGCGGAGATCTCCTTCTCGCGGCCCTCGAAGGCCGGGAGGAGCTTCTCGGCGGCGATCTCCTTGACGCGGTCCAGCTCGGCCTCGCGGTCCTGCTTGCCCGCGATGGTCAGCGCCTGGGAGAGGTCACCCTTGACGGCGGCCGCGAGGGCCTCGTACACGTCGTCCTGGTAGTCCAGGAAGACCGGGAACTCACCCTCGGGCTTCGCGGCCTTGGCGGCCAGGTCGGCCTGGGCCTTGCAGAGGACCTTGATGAACGGCTTCGCGGCGTCGAGACCCGAGGCCACGATCTCCTCGGTCGGCGCCTGGGCGCCGCCCTTGACCAGGGCGATGGTCTTCTCGGTGGCCTCGGCCTCGACCATCATGATCGCGACGTCGCCGTCCTCCAGGACGCGGCCCGCGACGACCATGTCGAAGACGGCGTCCTCGAGCTCGGTGTGCGTCGGGAAGGCGACCCACTGGCCGCGGATCAGCGCGACGCGGACGCCGCCGATCGGGCCGGAGAAGGGCAGACCGGCCAGCTGGGTGGACGCGGACGCGGCGTTGATCGCGACGACGTCGTACAGGTGGTCCGGGTTGAGCGCCATGATCGTGGCGACGACCTGGATCTCGTTGCGCAGGCCCTTCTTGAAGGACGGGCGCAGCGGGCGGTCGATCAGGCGGCAGGTGAGGATCGCGTCCTCGGAGGGGCGGCCCTCACGACGGAAGAAGGAGCCGGGGATCTTGCCGGCCGCGTACTGCCGCTCCTCGACGTCCACCGTCAGGGGGAAGAAGTCGAGCTGGTCCTTGGGCTTCTTCGACGCGGTGGTGGCGGACAGCACCATCGTGTCGTCGTCCAGGTAGGCAACGGCGGAGCCGGCGGCCTGGCGGGCCAGACGGCCCGTCTCGAAGCGGATGGTGCGGGTGCCGAAGGAACCGTTGTCAATGACGGCCTCGGCGTAGTGGGTCTCGTTCTCCACTAGCGTTTTCTCCATATTCGTCGTCTCCGTCCGCCGCCCGTGTGGCGGTGGACGGTTGCGGAGAAGCGCTCCTGGCGTGCGGGCCGGTCTTCGATCGAAGCATCCGGTTCGTTGCCCCCCTTGGGGCATTCCGGGTGCCACTACCGAGGACCGGCGGCGTGGGAGGGCGCTCCTCCTCTTCAGTCGTGCGCGTCTTCCTCAGACGCGCACCTGCGTCCGTTCCAGACTACAAAGGGTCCGGTCCGGTCCGCACGTACAGCAAAGGGAGCGGCCCCCGGATGTGGGAACCGCTCCCTCCACAGCGCTTTACTTGGCGCCGGCCGCACCGCGGCGGATGCCGAGGCGCTCGACCAGCGTACGGAAGCGCTGGATGTCCTTCTTGGCCAGGTACTGCAGCAGGCGGCGACGCTGGCCGACCAGGATCAGCAGACCACGACGGGAGTGGTGGTCGTGCTTGTGCGTCTTGAGGTGCTCGGTCAGGTCCGAGATGCGGCGCGAGAGCATCGCAACCTGGACCTCGGGGGAGCCGGTGTCGCCCTCCTTGGCACCGAACTCGGTGATGATCTGCTTCTTCGTAGCGGCGTCGAGCGGCACGCGTACTCCTCGTTTTAGGTCTTCGTAGCCACCGAGTGCCCCAGGTCTGAGTCTCTGGGGAGCTTCCGTAACTCGGGAGGCGGGGTCCGCTGAGCGCAGCCTCCAGAGAGCTCCGGGGGCGCGTACACAAACGGCCGTCACACAGCGTACCAGGCTGCCGGGACGCGACGTCTCAGCTGGTGAGAGCGCGGGCCCGGGAGTAAACGTCCAGCACGGCCAGGGTCAGGGGAACCAGGCTGAGCAGGACCGCCGCCTCGGTGAGGTCGAGCAGCCTTCCCCAGAAGGGTGACAGACCCTTGCGCGGGATGACAAGCGCAATTCCCGCGAGGAGGGCCGCGCCGGCGGCGACGGCGGCGGTCAGCCAGATCGTCCGCAGGTCCAGCCCGCTGCGGTCGTGCTCCAGGACCAGGGCCTCGTACAGGGAGGTCGGCGGGTGCAGGGCCATGCCCAGGATCAGCAGCGCGACGGCGACGAGGCCGGCGGTCAGGGCGCACACGACCTGGGAGGTGTACCGGAAGAGGCGGGCGCGCAGCAGCATGGCGAGGCCGGTGGCCAGGGCCAGCAGGCGGCCCCAGGTGTTGTCGGAGAACCCGAGGACGGCGGCGGATCCGATGGCGACGGCGGCGCAGCCGGCGACGAGGCCGAGCAGCATCTCGTGACCGCGGCGGGCCTGCGCGGCGATGGCCTCGGCGTCGAGCGGGGTGCCCTGCTCGGGCTGGTCGGAGCCGGGCTGCTCGCCGTACGACTCGATCTCGTAGCGGTCCGGCGCCCCCGCGTAGTCGACGTACTCCTCCGTAGCGCTCTGCGGGGCGGCGTACCCGATGGGCAGCCGGGCGAAGCGCGCGGATAGGCCGGGGAGGAAAGCGACGAGGCCGATGGCCACGGGGGCGCAGGCGGCGGCGGTGTGGGTCGCGGAGGCCTCGGTGGCGATGGCCGCGAAGGTGGCGAGGGTGCCGGTGACGGCGACGAAGGTGGCCGCGACGAAGGGGGCGTCGCCACTGGGGGTGAGCGCGACGAGGGCGACGGAGGCGACCAGGACGCAGACGCAGCCGAGCAGGAACTGGAGCCGGCCCGGTCCCTCGCCGACGGCGGGCGCGATGATCCCGGAGCCGGCGATCAGCAGGTGCGGGAGGGCGCCGAGGCCCAGGGCCACGGCGGAGAGGCGGTCGCGGTAGACCCGGGCGCGCACTCCGGCCACGGCGGTGAGCAGGACGCCCACCGCGCCGGCGATGACGCCGGGCAGGCCGTGCATGTCGTGGCGGACCGGGTCGGCGTACCAGAGGACGAAGCCCAGCATGACGAGCAGCACCGCGGCGCCGGCCAGGCCCGCGCCGCGCAGCATGTCGTCGCTCCAGCGGTGCCGGTCGCGCACGACGGCGGAGGCGACGGCGTCGGAGACGTCGTCGAACACGGCCGGCGGCAGGGACTCGGCGAAGGGGCGCAGGCTGAGCACCTCGCCGTCGAGGACCTGCTGGGCGGCGAGGGTGCGCGCGCCGTCCAGGACGGTGCCGGAGCGGCGTACGAGGTGGAAGCCGGTCGGGGCGCCCACGGGCTGGGTCTGGCCGGTGAGGCGCAGCAGCTCGGGGTAGACGTCGGCGACGGCGATGTCCTCGGGGAGGGCGACGTCGATCCGGCTGTCAGGTGCCACGACGGTGACCCTGCAGAAACCCGTCGTGCCGGCCGTACTCACCTGTGTGACCCCCCTGGTTGGTGCCCGCACCGGCGGACGATTCGCGGATGCGCATGCTGCGGCGCCACCCTACCGGGCGTATGGCCGACTGTCGGCAAGTAGGATCACCGTCGCGTGGGGGAGACCCCCTTCGCGCCCGGGACTTGGGGGCGCCGGTTATGACGTCCCGTCCGTTTTCGAGGGATTGATGCTCCGGTGAGCCAGATCGTCGTCAAACGCCCGCCGCGGTCCCTGCCGCCCGAGGTTCCCTCGGACGAGCTGAGACTGGAGGCTCCGCCGGAACTCCCGCGCGGGCAGCAGGAGGGCATGCTGATGCAGCTCCTGCCGATGCTCGGCATGGGCTCGTCCGTCGTCTTCTTCTTCATGCCGGGTGCGGCGCCGTTCATGCGCATCATGGGCAGCCTGATGCTGGTGTCGACGGTGGGCATGGTCGTCGCCCAGTTGATGCGCCACCGTCGCGGTACGCAGGGGCAAATGGCCGATGTGCGCCGCGACTACCTCAAATACCTCGCGCAGACCCGCCGTCAGGTGCGCCGTACCGCGCGGGCGCAGCGCGACGCGCAGCTGTATCTGCACCCGGCCCCCGAGCAGTTGTGGTCGGTGGTGGCGGAGGGCTCGCGGCTGTGGGAACGGCGGGTCGGGGACCCGGACTTCGGGCAGGCCCGGCTCGGCCTGGGTGCGCAGCGCCTGGCGACCGCCCTGGTGGCGCCGGAGACGGCGCCCGTGGACGAGCTGGAGCCGCTGACCGCGGGCGCGATGCAGCGCTTCCTGAAGGTGCACTCCTCGCTCGACGGACTGCCGGTGGCGGTGTCGATCCGCGCCTTCTACCACGTGACGGTGTCCGGGGAGCCGGACTCCGCGCGCAGCACCGCGCGGTCGCTGGTCGCCCAGCTGGCGACGCTGCACTCCCCCGAGGACCTGGTGGTGGCCGTGGTCGCGGCGCCGGGCGCGGTGCCCTCGTGGGACTGGACGAAGTGGCTGCCGCACACCCAGGTGCCCGGTCAGGTCGACGGGGCCGGTACGAAGCGGCTGTTCGGCGATCACCTCGCCGAGCTGGAGGCGCTGCTGGCGCCCCGGCTGGAGGGCCGGCCGCGGTTCAGCCGCGAGGTGTCCCCGGTCCTGGACCAGCCGCACCTGGTGGTCGTGCTCGACGGCGGGATGGTGCCGCCGGATTCGGTGTTCGCGGCGGCCGAGGGGCTGCAGGGCGTCACCATCGTCGAGGTGGTCGGCGGCGAGCTGGACGAGCCCCGCGGCGGGCTGTCGGTCGTGGTGCGGCCGGGCCGGCTGCGCCTGGAGTCGGGCGCGGGGGTCGCGTACGAAGGCGTCCCGGACACGCTGTCGCTGCCCGCGGCCGAGGCCCTGGCCCGGCAGCTGGCGCCGCTGCGCACCGGCGGCGGGGACGACGACGAGCCGCTGCTCGCCAATCTGGACTTCACGGACCTGCTGAACCTGGGCGACGCGGCCGCGGTGGACGTGGCGCGGACCTGGCGGCCGAGGTCGGCCGGTGAGCGGCTGCGCGTGCCGATCGGTGTCGGCGAGGACGGCGCCCCGGTCATGCTGGACCTCAAGGAGGCCGCGCAGGAGGGCATGGGCCCGCACGGCCTGTGCGTGGGCGCGACCGGTTCCGGCAAGTCGGAGCTGCTGCGCACGCTGGTGCTGGGTCTGGCGGTCACGCACACCTCCGAGACGCTGAACTTCGTCCTCGCCGACTTCAAGGGCGGTGCGACCTTCACCGGCATGGGTCAGATGCCTCACGTCGCGGCCGTCATCACGAACCTGGCGGACGACCTCACGCTCGTGGACCGCATGGGCGACTCGATCCGCGGTGAGCTCCAGCGCCGTCAGGAGCTGCTGCGTTCGGCGGGCAACTACGCGAACATCCACGACTACGAGAAGGCCCGCGCGGCCGGCGCCCCGCTGGAGCCGCTGGCTTCGCTGGTGCTGGTGATCGACGAGTTCAGCGAGCTGCTGACGGCGAAGCCGGACTTCATCGACATGTTCATCCAGATCGGCCGCATCGGCCGCTCGCTGGGCGTGCACCTGCTGCTGGCCTCGCAGCGCCTGGAGGAGGGCAAGCTGCGCGGCCTGGACACGTACCTCTCGTACCGGATCGGTCTGCGGACCTTCTCGGCGGCGGAGTCGCGGACGGCGATCGGTGTGCCGGACGCCTACCACCTGCCGTCGGTGCCCGGCTCGGGCTATCTGAAGTTCGGTACGGACGAGATGACCCGCTTCAAGGCGGCGTACGTCTCGGGCACCTACCGCTCGGGCGGCCCGGACCTGTCGGTCGGCCTGTTCCCGGTGGAGCGGCGGCCCGCCCTGTTCACGGCGGCCCCGGTGCCGGTCGTGTACGCGGCTCCGGACCCCGCGTACCTGGCGGCGCAGCAGGCGCCGCGGGAGGACGACGCGCTCGCGGACACCGTGCTGGACGTGATCGTGAGCCGGCTGGAGGGGCAGGGCGTACCGGCGCACCAGGTGTGGCTGCCGCCGCTCGACCAGGCGCCGCCGCTGGACCAGCTGCTGCCGGCGCTGGCGCCGAGCGCGGAGCGCGGGCTGCACGCGGACGGGTACACGCGGCCCGGCGGCCTCGTCGTACCGCTCGGCCTGATCGACAAGCCCTTCGAGCAGCGGCGTGAGGTGCTGTACCGGGACTTCTCGGGTGCGGCGGGCCACATGATGGTGGTCGGCGGTCCGCAGTCGGGCAAGTCGACGCTGATGCGGACGCTGATCTCGTCCTTCGCGCTCACGCACACGCCGCGCGAAGTGCAGTTCTACGGGCTGGACTTCGGCGGTGGCAGCCTGTCGGCGGTCTCGGAGCTGCCGCACGTGGGCGGGATCGCCTCCCGCCTGGACCCGGAGCGGGTCCGGCGTACGGTCGCGGAGGTGGGGGGCATCCTCAACCGCCGCGAGGAGTTCTTCCGCGCGAACAACATCGACTCGATCGGCACCTACCGGCGGCGCCGGGCGGCGGGCGACCTGCCCGGTGAGCCGTGGGGCGACGTGTTCCTGATCGTCGACGGCTGGGGCAACTTCAAGGGCGAGTACGAGGGCCTTGAGCAGATCGTCACGGACATCGCCTCCCGCGGTCTGGGCTACGGCATCCACGTGGTGATCACCGCGGCGCGGTACATGGAGGTCCGGGCCGCGCTCAAGGACCAGATGCTGAGCCGGCTGGAGCTGCGGCTCGGCGACACCATGGACTCCGAGTTCGACCGGAAGGTCGCGGCGAACGTCCCCCCGGGGATGCCGGGCCGCGGCCAGGTGGCGGAGAAGCTGCACTTCCTGGGCGCGCTCCCGCGCATCGACGGCTCGCACGACGCGGACGACCTGTCGGAGGCCACGGCGGCCTTCGTCGAGGCGGTGAAGCAGAACTGGGCGGGACCGGCGGCTCCGGGCGTACGGCTGCTGCCGCGGCTGCTCCACGCCGACCAGCTGCCCAAGGGCGGCGAGCACCCCGGCCGCGGGATCGCGATCGGCATCGACGAGACCGACCTGGAGCCGGTGTTCATCGACTTCGAGTCCGATCCCTTCCTCCTCGTCTTCGGTGAGAGCGAGTCGGGCAAGACGAACCTGCTGCGGCTCATCGCCAAGCAGATCTCGGAGCGGTACACGCCCGACCAGGCGCGCCTGGTCGTCGGCGACTACCGGCGGAGCCTGCTCGGGGCGCTGCCGGAGGAGCACCTGCTGGAGTACGCGCCGATGGCGAGCTCCCTGCAGATGCACATGGAGGCGCTGGGCGGGGTGTTCTCGCGCCGGCAGCCACCGACGGATGTCACTCCTCAGCAGCTGCGGGACCGCAGCTGGTGGACGGGTCCGGACGTCTACATCGTGATCGACGACTTCGACCTGGTGGCCACCAGTCAGGGCAATCCGCTGGCGCCGCTGGTGGAGTTCCTGCCGTTCGCGCGGGACACCGGCGTCCGCTTCATCATCGCCCGCAACTCGGCGGGTGCCTCGCGCTCGATGTACGAGCCGTTCATGCAGCGGATCAAGGAGCTGGGCGCGCAGGGCATCGTCCTGTCGGGCGACCCGTCCGAGGGCGATCTGGTCGGCAACGTGCGACCGCGTCCGATGCCTCCGGGCCGGGCCTACTTCGCCTCGCGCAGGCGCGGGACGTCGCTGGTGCAGCTGGGCCGGATGCCGGGCGGCATGTGACCGGGCGGTACGCACGCGGCCGGGATCGGGGGGAAACCCGTCCCGGCCGGCGGCCCGGCACCGATAATCGGCGGTGAAGACCGCTCCACCGAGGGAAAGGCCTCCCATGGGCACTCAGCAGGAGAAGGACGAGCTCTACGCGCTCGACATCAGCGGCGTGGAGTGGGAGGGCCCGCCCGGGACCAGCCCGGACGAGGAGCGGGTCGAGATCGCCCGGCTTCCCGAGGGGGCGGTGGCCATGCGGTCGTCGCTGGACCGGGACACGGTGCTGCGCTACACGGCCGCCGAGTGGGAGGCCTTCGTACTCGGGGCCAGGGACGGCGAGTTCGACCTCGACCGGCACCGTCCCTGACGGGTCCGCCGACAACGCCGAAGGGGCGCGCCCGGTGTGGGCGCGCCCCTTCGGCGTGTACGGACGTGCGTACCGACCGGGCTCAGAAAGCCTCGGTGAACAGGGCCGAGGCCTTCTTGTCGGTGGCGCGGTAGTCGTCCTTGCCGCGCTCGATCAGCTGGGCGACCTTCTCCAGCGTCATCTTCATGTGGTCGGCCTTGCCCTTGTACTTGGCCTGCAGCTGGACGTACTGGCCGTGCGCCTCACCGTCCCAGGTGTCCGTGACGGCCTTCACCGCCTGCTCCATCGCATCCAGGTCGTCGATGATGTTCTTGGAGACCTGGCGGATGCGGTTGGCCATCTGCTGGACGTTGTCGTACCGGACCTTAGTGTGGCCGTCGTCGGCAGCCATGTGCTTCTCCTCGCGCTGGGTGGGTTACGGAAAACGGCGTGGATCAGATGCCGTTGAGGCCGGAGCTGTTGCCACCGGCACTCGCCTGAACCGCCTTGAACGCCGCGCGTACCTCGTCGTCCTGGGCGTTGCTCAGGTTCTTGGTCTGGGACACCGCGTTGTGCAGGACGCGGAGCAGGCGGCGGATCTCGTCGTGGTCCTCGTTCACCACCGTCTGGGCGGAGACGAACCCCGAGGCACCGACACCGGTCCAGCCGGCGCTCACGGTGGCGAGGATGTCGGCCAGCTCGCGTGCCTGCCTGCTGACGGCGCTGGCCGTCTCCTCGATCTTGATCTTCGCCTGGTTGACCGGATTGTCTGCAAGTCCGAAGGTGTTCGTGCTCATCCGAAGCTCCTCACTTCTCAATTCGCCGGCGGAACCGGCGGATTGCGTGGCGGAGCGGACATGGCCCGGCGCGGCTTTGAACCACACGCCCCGGCGTCCCCCTCCGCCTCACGCGATCCCCCGATCACACTCGTGAAGCCTGTTGCCACTCTAGCCAGTTCATCGCACAGGCCCAACACCGATAGGCCGCTTCCGTTGATGAACTGTGACCGTTCACTGCAAACGGCGTCGGCGGCTGCGCGCCTCCCGCACGACCGTCGCGGTCCCCGCGATGACGGCGATGAGGACGGCGCCGATGCCAAGAGCGTACGTGCCGTACCGCTCCTCGCGCTCCTGCGCCGTCTCGGTGAGCTGCAGCGGCGCCGCCTGAGGGGCGGCCGCCGGCGGCGGGCCCGGGTCCGGGACCGGGGCCTTGGGGGCCTCCTGGTCCTGGCTCAGCGCGCGCACCGGGTCGACGACGCCCCAACCGACGTAGTCGTCGCGGCCCTTGACCGAACGTTCGGCGGTGTTCTGGATCTGCCAGACGATCTGCTGCACCGACCAGTCCCCGTGCTCGGCCCGCAGCAGGGCGGCGACCCCGGCCACGTACGGGGCGGAGAAGCTGGTGCCGTTGTCGATGCACTGGCCGAAGCCGGGGACGGTGGAGACCATGTCGACGCCGGGCGCCGCGACGCCGATGAAGTCGCCGGGCTGGGAGAACGCGGCACGCTCGTTGTTGCGGTCCGAGGAACCCACCGCGAGCACTCCGGGGAAGGCCGCCGGGTAGGTCTTGCGCTTCTGGCCGCTCATGCCGTCGTTGCCCGCCGAGGCCACCACCACGACGTTGGCGGCGATGGCCTTCTGGACCGACTTGCCGAGCTCGGAGTCCGCGGACATCGGTACGTCGGTGTCCTGGGAGATGTTGATCACTTGGGCGCCCTTGGCCACCGCGTGGTCGATCGCCTGGCTCAGGGACAGGGCGTTGCCCTTGCCCTGCCCGTCGTTCTGCCGGATGGGGATGATCACCGCGTCCGGGGCCAGGCCGACGAAGCCGGTGCCCTCCTGGGGGCGGGCCGCGATCAATCCGGCGACCTTGGTGCCGTGGCCGATGGTGTCGGTCGTGCCGTCGCCGCCCTTGGGGTCGACGAGGTCCTTGCCGGCGCCGGTGTCGATGGCCCCGCTGAGCTGCGGGTTCGCCCGGTCCACGCCGGTGTCGATGACCGCGACCCGGATGGCGTGGCCGTTCTTGTCCTTGCCCTTGGTCTGGGCCCAGAGCTCGTCGAGGAGAAGCCGCTGCAGGGCCCAGGGGCGGTCCGCGATCTGCTTCTTCATCGGGAACGTGCACTCCCCCGCCCCGTCCAGGCCGAAGGCGTACGGGGGCTGCGGCGCCGCCCCGGAGACCGCGCCGGCCGCGCCGGTGGCGCCGCAGAGCAGGGGCAGGGCGAGGGCGGCGGCGAGGAGGGCGCGACGGGGCTTGAAGCGGGGCTTGCGGTACTGGGGCATCGGTTACTTCCTCACGAACCCTGGGGCTGGCGAGCCGAGTTGGTGTCCAGGCGCGGCCCCTTGGAGAGGAACTCCGACCAGGCGATCGGCACCAGGGCCGGGGTGACGCTTCCGTAGCCGAGCCGGACCTGCGCCTGGCTGGGCTCGGGGCGGCCGTCGGAGCCCCCCTTCTGCTGGTCCGGTGCGCCGATCTTCGACTGCTCGGCGTCGCTGTCGCCGTTGGCCTGGACGGCGTACCGCAGGCCGGTGTCGGTGACCAGGAACAGGGAGCCGCCGGCCGTGGTCTGCTTGCCCTGGACCTGGGTGTAGAGCAGACCCGAGCCCGGGGTGACGTACGCGCTGGTGCCGCTGGCGGTGATGTCGATGGGGAAGCCGGTGCCGGCCCACGTGCTCAGCGTCTGTCCGCCCTGGCCGTCGACCGAGCGCAGGACGTTGCAGACGGTGTCGCGGTGGTGGGCGCCGGTCGCCTGCCCGCCGGCGGCGGGCGCCGTCTGGTTGACCCGGTCGGTCTTCTTCTGGGGCCACTTGACCTCGCCGGCGAACGGGGTGGCCTCCGGGTTGATCGACTGGAGGTCGATCTCGCGGGGCTTGCCGTGCATGTTGAGGCCGTCGGTCGCGGGCGCCGAGATCAGCAGCCAGGCGACGAAGTCGGAGACGGGGGCGACCTTTCCGGGCAGGACCACGTAGTGCTGCGCCCCGGATCCGGTCTGGGCCTTGAGCACCATGCCGACCTTGTTGTCGGCGGTGATCAGGCCCTTGACGTTGGCGGGTTCGGCGGCCTTGCCGGGCAGCTGCGGGAAGGCGAGGTCTTCGCCGGAGTTGAGGGTCCCCAGCCATTCCGGGGTGACCTGCTGCGGGGTGGCGCCGGTGCCGACCAGGGCGTTGGTCATCGTCGCGGCGGCCGGTGTGCCCTCCGGGAACTTGTACTTCGTCCCCGCCGCGTCGATCAGGTAGCGCTCCTTGCCCGCGCCGGTGCTCTGCACGTACAGCGACTGGGTGTCGGTGAGCCTGCGGGCGTCGTCCGTCAGGGACGCCTCGCGGTCGGCGAGGACGAAGGTGGCGCTCTGCACGCCGCTGCCGTTGCCGCCCGGCTGCTGGCACACGGCCCAGCGCTTGGCCTTGCCGGCCTCGTCCTTGGAGGGGAGCCGGTCGGGGGCGTACGGGATGCCGATGATGGGTCCGCGCGGCGGCTTGCCCGCGTCGAGGACCTTGTCGTCGACCTGGATCACCTTGAACTTCGCCGGGTCCAGCAGGAGTCGGGCGGAGGCCAGGTTCAGCACCGGGTGCAGGCGGGTCTGGTCCTTGCCGTTGACCTTGGTGGTGAGGACCACGTACCGGGTCGTCGAGTCCTTGCCGACGATCACCTTGGTCCCCGGCTCCGCCCAGCCCTTGGGCGCCGTCGGCTTGAACATGCCCCAGGCGCCGAATCCGGCGAGCACGAGCGCACCGACGATCATCCCCGGGAGGACGGCGCGCAGGGGGCGGGGCGCACCCTCCTCGGTCCCCGTGGCGGATGGCTGGAGGAACGCGGCCACCGTGCGCCGCTTCGCAAAGGTGTACGCGTTGAGCTCATCACGTCGTGATGCCATGACCGCCTGCTTCTCCCCGCACGGCCCGGCCGGTGAACACGGTCCCAGGGCCTCGTTTGTCGGACCGGGCACCTACTATGCCTCTTGACGGACGGTATGCAGGGGCCGGGTAGGGTGAGCTCGCCGCTCAGCACCTTCCGGACCGGGGTAATCAGGGCTTGTTGGGGTGGATTGGGGAGGTTCCGGAGTCCGCCGGAACTCATGGGGTCTGGCCCCGGGAAGGGGAAGTGCGGGAGTGATGGCCACCGCGACGGAGCCGCAGACTGGCGCGCCCGCACCCGCACGCGGCGGGGTGACGCCTCATCCGAAGTCGAGCCCCGGCCGCTTCGGTCCATTCCGACTGCAACAGCTCGTACTGCTGCAAGTGGCCGCGGCCGCCCTGCTGGTGGCCTGGGTGGTCGAGCCGCTGCTGCTGGCTCCCGCCGGCGTACTGGCGCTCGTCCTGGTGGTGCTCGCGGTCGTACGCCGCCACCAGCGCTCCCTGCCGGAGTGGATCGGCAGCGCGCTCGCCCTGCGTGCGCGCCGGCGCCGGGCCGCGTCCCTCGCCGTGCCCGCGGGCACGGAGCCGGGGCTGGCCCCGCTGGTCGAGGCCGATCCGGCGCTGCGCACGCTCACCTTCAGCGACCGCGACCGGCGGCCCGTCGGGATGATCGGTGACGGGACCTTCCTGACCGCGGTCGTGCAGGTCGACACGGACGCCACCGCGCTGCGGCCCGACCGGGCGGCGCGGCCGCTGCCGCTGGGCCTCGTACGGGACATCCTCGAAGTGGACGGCATCCGGCTGGAGTCGGCGCAGCTGGTGCAGCACACCCAGCCGGCGCCGGCCCCGCACCTTCCGGCCCAGTCGATGGCCGCCCGCAACTACGCGCCGCTGCAGGCCCGGACCGGTTCCCCGGCGGTGCGGCTGACCTGGATCGCACTGAAGCTGGACCCGGAACTGTGCCCCGAGGCCGTCACCGCGCGCGGTGGCGGGCTGGCGGGCGCGCAGCGGTGCCTGGTGCGCGCCGCGGACCAGTTGGCGAGCCGGCTGGCCGGCGCCGGGTTCAAGGCGACCGTGCTGACCGAGCAGGAGCTGACGGCGGCCCTGGCCACGTCCTCGTGCGCGAACCCGATGGCGATCACCCAGGCGGGACGGTCGGCCAGTACGGGACGGCGTACCGAGGAGACCTCGCGGACCTGGCGGTGCGACGACCGGCGGCACACGACGTACTGGATCGGCCGCTGGCCGCAGCTGGGCGGCTCGGGGGCGGCGGCCCTGCCGCAGTTCGTGGCCCTGCTGACCTCGCTGCCCGCGCTCGCGACGAACTTCAGCCTGACGATGGCCCCGGCGGAGCGACAGGGCGTCACCCTGACCGGACACGTACGGGTGACGGGGCGCAGCGACGAGGAACTGGTGGCGGCGCGCCGCGAGTTGGAGAGGACGGCCCGGGGCGTGAAGACCGGACTGGTCCGGCTCGACCGTGAACAGGTACCGGGGCTGCTGGCTTCGCTGCCGCTGGGAGGGACGCGATGAGGGGCGGTTTCGGGCTGATCGGCCCGCAGCGCGAGCGGCACGTGGTGCCCGCGGTGGACCTGGACGCGCTGGCGCTGCCCGTGGGTGACGACGGGGTCGTCATCGGCGTGGACGCCGAAGGACGGCCGGCGGTGCTGGGCATCAACCGGCCGACGCCGTACGAGGTCACGCTGATCGGCGGCCTGTGGACCGCGCAGGTGCTGGCGCTGCGCGCGGCGGCCACGGGCGCCCGGGTGGCCGTGGAGACCGGGCGCGGACAGGTGTGGGCCGGGCTGGCCCAGGCAGCGGGCGGCGGGCAGCAGTGCGTGACCCTGCACGAGGTGGGCCGGATCCCGCCGCAGGGCGCGTCGGCGGGCAGCCCGGTGCTGGTGATCCGCGACTGCGGCATGCGTCCGCCGCGCGGGCGCGTGGTGGCCGGGCCGTGGCAGTCGGTGCTGACCCTGCTGCCGTATCTGAGCCCGACGGCCCCGCGGCTGCTCCAGCAGTCCTCGCTGGTGGGCGTGCAGCGGGTGTCCCCGGACGAGGCGGGGCAGATCGGGCAGCTGATGCGGCTGCCGCGCCAGGCCGTGGAGGCCCTGCCGACGCTGGGCGACGGCGTGACGCTGTGGTGCACGCCGCGGGACCGGCAGTTCGTGATGACCCAGGGGACGGAAGCGGAATCGGGCTTGCTGGGTCCGGCGCGCCGCATCGACTGACCGCCGCCCCCCGAGGGGGGCGGACAGTGGTGTCGGGGCGCGATTAGGGTGGGTCCGGGCGCGGCGAGGTGGGCGCCGGACCAGTGTGCGACAGACCAGGAGGACCAGTGAGCGGCGATCGGAACGAGAGGCGCGGCGGGACGTGGGACGTCCCGACGGACGATCAGTCCGACGCGGAGCCCGAGCTGACGGGCGAGTTCACCATCGACTACACCCCGCCCGCCTGGTACACGCAGGGCTCGGCCCCGGCCGCGCAGGTCCCCGGGCTCCCCGAGGGCAGCGGCTTCGAGCCGCACCGCCCCACGGACTTGGACTCGCCGTCGACGATGCGGATCGCTCCGTCGGCGCCGCGGACCCCGTCCGAGGGCGAGGGCGCGCCGTCCGCGTTCCCCGCTCCGGCGCCGTCCGCGTTCCCGGCCCCCGCTCCGGCCCCCGCGCCGTTCCCGACTCCGGCTCCGGCCGAGGCGGGCGCACCGGACCGGGCACCGACGCCGCTTCCGTACTCCGCTCCGGTTCAGGCTCCGGCTCCAGCTCCGTTCCCGGCTCCGCCGGCCGAGCCGGTGGCGGCTCCGGTCGAGCCTGCGGCTCCCGCTCCTGCGTTCGAGACCCCGGCCCCTGACCCTGCTCCCGCCCCGGCCCCTGACTCTGACTCTGCCCCTGCCCCTGCCCCGATCGAGGACGCGCCGCCGGTGCCCGCGCTCGAAGCACCGGCGCCGGTCACCGCGTCCCCCGCTCCGGTCGAGGACGCGCCACCGTACGCGGCTTCCGCCCCGGCCGAGGACGCGCCCGTGGCCGACGCCCCGGCGGCCCCTCCGGCCCCTCCCGCGCCGTTCGCGGACCTGGCGCCCTCCCCCGCCGCCGAACCCGTCGCCGACGCGGCCGTCCCCGCGCCGGAGGCCTCGCCCGAGCGCTGGGCCGGTCCTGCGGACACCCCCGCCGACGGCACCCCGCTGCTGCCCCCCGCCGAGCAGGCATCGGCGCCGGTCAGCCCCGCGGACGTACCCCAGCCCCGCGCGGAGAACGCGTTCGGGGGGCCCGTCGGCGAACTGCCGCCGCTGCCGCCCGCGTTCGCGGCTCAGGACGCCTACCCGTTCCCCCCGCCGGCTCCCGCCCCGCCGCAGCACCAGCACCCCCAGCCGCCGCAGCAGCAGCCGTATCCCCAGCCCCAGCAGCAGCCGTACGGCCAGCCCCAGGGCCAGCCGCCGTACCAGCAGCCCCAGCCGCCGCAGCCGCACGACCCGCGTTACTCGGCCGGCCAGACCACCGGCGGCGCGCCGCTCGGCTACACCGCCGCCGTCGAGCTGTCCTCCGACCGCCTGCTGCGCAACAAGCAGAAGCCCAAGAACAACAACGGCGGCGGCGGCCTCTTCCGCTTCGGCGGCAAGGCGGCCGAAGCGGAACGCCAGCGCAAGCTGGAGCTCATCCGCACGCCGGTCATGTCCTGCTACCGCATCGCCGTCATCTCCCTCAAGGGCGGTGTCGGCAAGACCACGACCACCACCGCCCTCGGCGCCACCCTCGCCACCGAGCGCCAGGACAAGATCCTGGCCATCGACGCGAACCCCGACGCCGGCACCCTCGGTCGCCGCGTCCGCCGTGAGACTGGTGCCACGATCCGGGACCTGGTCCAGGCGATCCCTTACCTGCACTCGTACATGGACATCCGCCGGTTCACGTCCCAGGCGCCCTCCGGTCTGGAGATCATCGCCAACGACGTGGACCCGGCCGTCTCGACGACGTTCAACGACGAGGACTACCGCCGCGTCATCGAGACGCTGGGCCGCCAGTACCCGATCATCCTCACCGACTCGGGCACCGGCCTCCTCTACTCCGCCATGCGCGGCGTCCTGGACCTGGCCGACCAGCTGATCATCATCTCGACCCCGTCCGTCGACGGCGCCAGCAGCGCCAGCACCACCCTCGACTGGCTCTCCGCGCACGGATACGCCGACCTCGTCTCCCGCTCCCTCACGGTCATCTCGGGAGTCCGCGAGACCAGCAAGATGATCAAGATCGAGGACATCGTGCAGCATTTCGAGACCCGCTGCCGCGGTGTCGTCGTCGTGCCGTTCGACGAACACCTCGCCGCGGGCGCGGAGGTCGACCTCGACATGATGCGGCCCAAGACGCGCGAGGCGTACTTCAACCTGTCCGCGCTCGTCGCCGAGGACTTCGTCCGGGCCCAGCAGCAGGCCCCGCAGGGCCACTGGGGTGCTCAGCAGCAGCAGCCCCAGCCGTATCCCCAGCAGCAGCCGCCGCCGTACGGCCAGCCCCAGGGCCAGCCGCCGTACCAGCAGCCGCCGCAGGCCCCGCAACCGCAGCAGCCGCCGCCGCAGCCCTACGGCCAGCCGTACCCGCAGCCCGGCCAGCCCTGGCAGCAGCCCCCGGCCCCCCAGCAACCGCAGAACCCACAGCAACAGCCCCCGCGCGACCCGCGCCTCGGCTGAACGAGTGAGGGCCCGTACCACCGGTACGGGCCCTCACTCGTTCTCGCGCTCGTGCGCCGCCGTCAGCGGTGCGCGTCGTACGCGTCCGTCAGCACCCGCGCCCGCTTCACGTCGTCCGCGATGGCCTCCAGCAGCCCGTCCAGCGACTCGAACTTCGCCATCCCCCGCACGTAGGCGAGGAAGTCGACGGCCACGTGCTTCCCGTACAGGTCCAGCCCGATCCGGTCGATCGCGTACGCCTCCACGGTCCGCTCGGTGGCGTCGAACTGCACGTTCGTCCCCACCGAGATCGCCGCGGGCATCCGCTCGCCGTCGGCCGTCAGCCAGCCCGCGTAGACCCCGTCCGCCGGGATCGCGGTGTGCGGCGGGGTCTCGACGTTCGCCGTCGGGTAGCCGAGCTCGCGCCCGCGCTGCGCACCGCGCACCACCACGCCCTCGACCCGGTGCGGACGCCCCAGGACCTCGGCCGCGCCCTCCATGTCGCCCTCGGAGACCAGCTTGCGCGCGAGCGTCGAGGAGAACGGCACGCCGCCGCCCGCCGCGCCCCGCTCGACCAGGTCCACCACGTCGACCTCGTAGTCGTACGTGCCGCCCAGCTCGCGCAGGAAGTCGACGTTCCCCGCCGCCCGGTGGCCGAAGCGGAAGTTCGGACCCTCGATGACGGCCCGCGCGTGCAGCTTGTCGACGAGCACCTTGACGATGAAGTCGGCCGGGGAGAGCTTCGAGAACTCCGCGGTGAACGGCAGGATCAGCAGCGCGTCCACACCGAGCCCGGCCATGAGTTCGGCGCGCCGGTCGTACGGCGCCAGGATCGGCGGGTGACTGCCCGGGCGGACGACCTCGCTGGGGTGGGGGCTGAAGGTGACGACGACGGACGGGAGGCCGAGCGCGCGCGCCTTGGCCACGGCCCGTCCGATGATCAGCTGGTGCCCGCGGTGCACACCGTCGTAGGAGCCGATGGTGACGACGCTGCGTCCCCAGTCCTGGGGGATGTCCTCCAAGCCACGCCAGCGCTGCACTGTGACCGCTCCTCGCCCGAACCCGTTTAGTCCTTGAACTGATTGCCGATTGCAGGTCTAAGACTGCCATGCCGGTGCCCGGTGCCCCGCATCGGCGTCCGGGATCATCAGGTCAGGTCGGGGATCGTCAGGTGACGTCCGGGGCCGCCCTGCCGAGGGTCTCCACCGTCCGCCGGGCGCCGGGTCCCAGCAGGGCCCCCGCCTCGGCACCCGCCTGCGCCAGCCAGCCGGCCACCAGCGCGCCGAAGGCCGGTTCCGCCCGGGCCAGCTCCACCGTCCGCCGTTCGAACACCGCCGCCCCGCCCGGGGCCCGGCCCAGCTGTCGCCCGGTCGCCCGCAGCAGCTCCCGCGTGCGCTCCTGCGGGCGCCCGGCGGTCCCCGCGGCGAGTGCGCCGAGGAAGGCGTCTAGCACCTGCGGATCGGCCTCCTCGCGCAGCAGTACGCCGGCGAGCTCGCTCCGCAGCGCGTACGAGGGCTCCGTGCCCGGGGCGGCCAGTACGGCGGCCAGCGCGGCCCTGACCCCGGCCGGGGCGGTCCGCAGCAGGTCCAGGACCAGCGGGCGCAGCACGGGGGCCGCGGCCGTTCCCTGTTCGAGCCGCAGCTCCACGAAGGCGGCGGCGTGCGGAGCGTCGGCCGGACACCGCGCCAGGTGCTCCCGTACGAGGTCACCCGCGCGCCGGGCCAGCCCCGGCGTGGTCAGCGCCGCCAGGGCGCGCACCACCTCCCCGTCGGCCCGGGCCCGCAGGGCGGCGAACACCGCGTCCGGGTCCGGCAGTACGGGCAGCGCCGCGACCAGCGCCGCCGCGGGCAGCCGGGCACCGTGCTCGGGGGCGCGGAAGCAGGCCAGGGCGTCGGGCAGGTAGCGGCCGCGCGCCTGCGGGTCGCGGAGCAGGATCGCCAGGGCGCTGCCGTGCAGGGTCGCGTCGGCGGGGCGGGCCAGCAGCGCCCGGGCGGCGGCGCGCAGCAGGTCGCGGTCGGCGGGGGTGCGCACGTGCGGGGCGGTGGCGATTCCGTGGGCCGCGGCCACGACCCGCCGCCCGGGGCGTTCGTCGTGCGCCCAGCGGTGCACGGCCCGGCACATCGCGGCGGGCTCGTCCTCGGCGAGTGCGGCGAGCAGCTCGTCGGCGCACGGGTGCGCGGCGCCGACGAGCGCCTCGGTGAGGCCGTCGACGGCGGGGCGGCGGTGGGTGTGCAGCAGGGCCTGGGCCGCGGTGGCGACGGTGGCCCCGGGGCGGCCGCGCAGTCGGCGCCCGTCGGTGAACCAGGCGCAGAGCAGCGGCTGCACGCGTTGCGGATCCCGGGCGAGGCGGCGGGCCGCGGCGTCGAGGTAGCGCTCGCCCGGGACCGCCTCGGCGGGATCGGCGGGCAGCAGGCGGCGCAGCAGGTCGAGCCGGTCGGGCTCGGGCAGGCGCAGCCGGTTCCAGAACCAGCCTCCGAACGCGCCGGGGCCGGCCCGGGCCACGTGCTCGGCGAGGGCGTGCAGGACGGGGAGGTGGCGGCGGGCGTCGGGGACGCGCAGCAGGGTCTCGCGCAGCAGCCGGGCGGCCCACCAGGTGCGGTCGGGGTCGGCCGGTTCTTCGGCGAACCGGTTCAGGGCATGGACCAGCGCGGTGAGTTCGGCGTGCAGGCGGTCCGGGGAGAGCCGGCACAGGGCCTCCAGGACGGGTCCGATCCGGTGCCGGGGGACGGGCAGGCCCGGGTCGGCGGGACCGTGGACGAGGGAGGCGAGGGCCGTCGGGACGTCCAGGTGGCCGGCCTGGATCCAGTCGGACAGTTCCTCGTGGGCGAAGCGGTAGCCGGGGCCCGCGGGCACCAGCAGCCCCTCGGTGAGCACGGCCGGAGCCCAGCCGGTGCGCCGGGGGAACAGCTCCTCGAAGGAGGCCCGGTCCAACTGCCCCTGCCCGGCGCCCAGACAGCGCCGCGCGGCCTCGTGCACGCTGCCGGCCACGCGCGCGGCGAGCCGCCTCACTCCCGGGCCGTGCACCGCGCCGGTCGCGGCGGCGATGCGGACGGCGACCCGCAGGGCGGTCAGGTCCAGGTGGGCGGCGAAGACCTCGTCGCGGCCGGGGCGTCCGGCGGTGACCCCGGCGGCCCGGATCCCGGCGAGCAGGCGCAAGGTGAGCGGATGCCGGGCGTCGGCCTCCCGGACGGCGCCTTCGGGGATCCCGAGACGGGCCCGGACGGTCGCGGCCTCGGCCGGTGTCAGGTCGCCGACCGCGAGGGCGGCCGGCAGCCGCCGGGCGGGGCGGGCCGGGCTGTGCAGAGCCTCGGGCGGATAGAGGGCGCCGGCCCGTTCCCAGTACTCGGGCCGGGCGGCGGCGACCAGCCGGACGCCGGTCCGGGCCAGCCACCCCGCGGTGGCCGCACTCCAGGGCGCGAGCCGGTGCGCGAGCTCGGGCGGCATCTCCTCCGGCGCGTCGAGCACCACGACCAGCACCCGCCCCGCCCCCGCGACCAGCCCCGCGACCCGCTCTCCGATCCCGCCGAACGCCCCGACACAGCCCGCGCCGGGAACCGCGGGTCGCTCTGCGGCGGGCACGGCGGGTACGGCAGGCACGGCAGACACGGCAGACACGGCAGACACGGCTCCCGAGCGTGCTTCGGCCGTGGCGTACGGCCCGTCCGGCAGGTGGGGGCCGGGGGCGTGCCCGGGCGGGGGCGGGTCGGTGGGGGCGCCCGCCGGGGGTACGGGGCCGGGGGCCCGGACGGTGCGGCCCGCCGTCGTCAGCGCCCGCGTCACCGCGTCGGCCAGGGAGGTGTCCGCCCGGTGCAGGTCCGCGCCCCGCAGCCACAGGGTCGGCGCCGGCCGGGGCCCCCGCGCGCGGCGGGCGGCCAGGGCGGCGAGGGCCGTGGTGCGGCCGGTGCCCGGGTGTCCGGCCAGGCCGAGGACCAGGCGGTCCCCCGCCGTGAAGGCGTCCAGATCTGCGTCGAGGTCGGGGCGCTCCACCGGAGCCGGCGCGGACCCGGGAGCGCCCGGCGGGCAGGCCGCCGCGACGGTGAGCGCGGTCAGTTCCAGCGCCCCGGCGAGGTTCAGGTCGGCCCCGTGGGCCGGTACGGTCGCGGCATTGCGCTCCAGCAGCGCGGCCAGGGGCCCGCGCGGATCGGCTCCGGCGGCCGCGCGCAGCGCCACCGCGAAGCCTCCGGAGCGGTGCTCCGCCCGCAGGGCGGTGTTCAGGACCGCGAGCACCGCTCCGGTCCCGGCGTCCAGGACCGGGCCGCCGCAGGCCTCCCCGCCCAGCAGCAGCGCGTCCCGCCCGTCCGTCCCGATCGCCAGCTCCACGGCCGCCCCCCGGGGCACCGCGTGGCACCGGTCCGTCGCGGGGTACGCGACCTGGACGTCCCCGCCCCCCAGCACCCGCGCTTGGCGCCATCCCCGCGCGGGCAGCCGTACGTACGTCCCGGGATCGATCATCCGGCGCGCGGACACGGGCAGCGGCCGCACCCCGAGCCCGTCGGTCCGTACGAGCGCCAGCGCCAGCCCCGGCAGCGCGGTCACGTCCGCCGCCTCGGCCAGCCAGGTCCGCCCGGCCGGTCCCGGCCCGTGGAGCACGACCCGGGTCAGCCCGTCGACGGCCTCGTGGCTGGTGACGACCGTTCCCCGGTCGTCGGCGACGAATCCGCTGCCGCGCGCTCGCCCGGCCTGATCGCAGATCCTGACGAGCTCCGCCATGGCCGCACCACCACTCCCCGCAGCACTCCCCCGTAACACCCGTGTTCACGAGGGTAGGGAGACGGTAGGCCGGTGAAGATCAGCACGAAAAGCACGCGAGGCGAAAGCGCCCCCTTACGCTCCCTCCATTCACTCCGAGCGCCTGCTCGGACGGGTGAATACGGGGCTCCGGGTGGATAGAGACCTACCCGAGGGGGGTCGTGGAGCGGTGAACGGCAGACCATGGGCGCTCACCGCTCCACGTCGACGAAGCCGACGGAGGCGTCCGTCACATTCAGACGAAGACCGCGAGGGACTTCGCCTTGCCGCCCTTGCTCTCGACGAGCCCGAGCAGCTGGCCCTGCGGCCCGAAGACCGCGACCGTGCGGCCGGCCTCGTACTCCTGCGGCATCTCGATCCGCACGCCGTTGGCGAGCAGCGAGGCCCGCCGGGCGTCCAGGTCCCAGCGCGGGAAGGCGGCCGCAGCCGCCTCGCCGATCGGCATGACGGTCAGCTCTTCCTGGAGCTGGTCCAGCGTCCGCGCCCGGTCGAGCTTGTAGGGGCCCACCCGGGTGCGCCGCAGCGCCGTGAGGTGGCCGCCGACACCGAGGTCGGCGCCCAGGTCACGGGCGAGGGCGCGGATGTACGTACCGCTGGAGCAGACGACGGAGACGACGAGGTCGACGACCTTGGTGCCGTCCGGGGCCTCCGCCTCCCGCATGTCGTACACCTGGAAAGACGAGACGGTCACCGGCCGGGCCGGGATCTCGAAGTCCTCGCCGTCCCGCGCGCGCTTGTAGGAGCGCACGCCCTTGATCTTGATGGCGCTGACCTTGGACGGGACCTGCATGATCTCGCCGGTCAGCTTGGCGACGCCCGCGTCCACGGCCTCCCGGGTGACCCCGCCGGCGTCGATGGAGGAGGTGATCTCGCCCTCGGCGTCGTCCGTCAGGGTGTTCTGGCCCAGGCGGATCGTGCCGAGGTACTCCTTCTCCGTGAGCGCGAGGTGGCCGAGGAGCTTGGTGGCCTTCTCGACGCCCAGCACGAGCACGCCCGTCGCCATCGGGTCGAGCGTGCCTGCGTGGCCGACGCGGCGGGTCTTGGCGATCCCGCGCATCTTGGCGACCACGTCGTGCGAAGTGAAACCGGACGGCTTGTCGACGATGACCAGGCCGTCCGGAGTCTTCCCTGCGTTGGTGCTCATTCCGCGGCTGCGTCCTCGTCGTCCTCGTCGCCCGGCTTCTTGTACGGGTCGGCGTCGCCGGCGTACTGGGCTCCGGAGGAGACCTCGCGCACCTGGGCGTCGGAGGTGCGCGCCTTCTCGAGGAGGTCCTCGATGGTCTTGGCGTTCTCCGGGAGGGCGTCCGCGATGAAGGTCAGGGTGGGCGTGAACTTGGTGCCCGCCGCCCGGCCCACCGCGGAACGGAGTACGCCCTTGGCGCTCTCCAGGCCCGCAGCCGCGCTGGCCCGGTCCTCGTCGTCCCCGTAGACCGTGTAGAAGACCGTGGCCTCCCGCAGGTCGCCGGTGACCCGGGTGTCCGTGATGGTCACGTGCGTACCGAGGCGGGGGTCCTTGACACCACGCTGCAGCTTCTCGGCCACCACCTCCCGGATGAGGTCCGCCAGCTTCTTCGCCCGCGCATTGTCGGCCACTGGTCCGTCTCCTTCTTATGTCTTGCTATCAGTCTTCATCACCGTGGAGGCGCCGTCGTACGGACAGCAGCTCCACTTCCGGACGGGCCGCGACCAGCCGCTCGCAGCGGTCGAGTACGTCCGAGAGGAACCCCGCGTCCCCACTCACCAGGGCGACCCCTATACGGGCCCTGCGGTGCAGGTCCTGGTCGCCCACTTCAGCCGCGCTCACGGAGAACTTGCGTTGGAGCTCGGCGACGATGGGCCGGACGACGGAGCGTTTCTCCTTCAGCGAGTGGACGTCGCCGAGGAGCAGGTCGAAGGACAGAGTCCCCACGTACATGCAGTTCCGGATATCCCGCCGGTGCGGGTTCGGTGGCCTGCCGGACCGTCGCCCGGCAGGATCACCCGGCGCTCGTGCGGCCGGGTCACCAGAACCGTACACGCAACGGCCGGGGCCGATCGACGGATATTCCGCCGACCGGCCCCGGTGTTACGAGTTACGACACGGTGCGAACCGCCTCGCGCTTACGCGCGGGGCTTCTCGCGCATCTCGTACGTCGCGATGACGTCGTCGATCTTGATGTCGTTGAAGGAACCGAGGTTGATACCACCCTCGAAGCCCTCGCGGATCTCGGTGACGTCGTCCTTGAAGCGGCGCAGACCGGAGATGGTGAGGTTCTCGGCGATGACCTTGCCATCGCGGATGAGACGCGCCTTGGTGTTGCGCTTGACCTCGCCGGACCGGATGAGGACACCGGCGATGTTGCCCAGCTTGGACGAGCGGAAGATCTCGCGGACCTCCGCCGTACCGAGCTCGACCTCTTCGTACTCCGGCTTGAGGAGACCCTTCAGGGCCGCCTCGATCTCCTCGATGGCCTGGTAGATCACCGAGTAGTAGCGGACGTCGACGCCCTCGCGGTCCGCCATCTGCGCGGCACGGCCGGCCGCACGGACGTTGTAACCGATGACGATGGCGTCGGAGCCCATCGCCAGCGAGATGTCGGACTCGGTGACCGCACCCACACCGCGGTGCAGGACGCGGATGTCGACCTCTTCACCGACGTCGAGCTGGAGCAGCGAGGACTCGAGAGCCTCGACCGCACCGGACGCGTCGCCCTTGATGATGAGGTTGAGTTCCTGGACGAGACCGGCCTTGAGGACCGAGTCGAGGTCTTCCAGGGACACCCGGCGGACACGCTTGGCGAAGTTGGCGTTGCGCTCACGCGCAGCACGCTTCTCGGCGATCTGACGGGCCGTACGGTCCTCGTCGACGACGAGGAAGTTGTCGCCGGCGCCGGGGACGTTGGTGAGACCCAGGACCAGGACGGGGGTCGACGGACCCGCTTCCTCGACGTTGTTGCCCTTGTCGTCGAGCATGGCGCGCACACGGCCGTAGGCGTCGCCCACGACCATCGTGTCGCCGACGCGGAGGGTACCGCGCTGGACGAGGACGGTGGCGACGGCACCGCGGCCGCGGTCGAGGTGGGACTCGATCGCAATACCCTGAGCGTCCTGCTCCGGGTTGGCGCGCAGGTCGAGCGAGGCGTCGGCGGTGAGGACGACGGCCTCCAGCAGGGAGTCGATGTGCAGACCCTGCTTGGCGGAGATGTCGACGAACATCGTGTCGCCGCCGTACTCCTCGGCGACCAGACCGAACTCGGTGAGCTGACCGCGCACCTTGACCGGGTCGGCACCCTCGACGTCGATCTTGTTGACCGCGACGACGATCGGGACGCCGGCGGCCTTGGCGTGGTTGAGCGCCTCGATCGTCTGCGGCATGACGCCGTCGTTGGCCGCGACCACGAGGATCGCGATGTCGGTCGACTTGGCACCACGGGCACGCATGGCGGTGAACGCCTCGTGACCCGGGGTGTCGATGAAGGTGATGCGACGCTCTTCGTCGTTGACCTCGGTGGAGACCTGGTACGCACCGATGTGCTGCGTGATGCCGCCGGCCTCGCCCGCAACGACGTTCGTCTTGCGGATGGCGTCGAGCAGTCGGGTCTTACCGTGGTCGACGTGACCCATGACGGTCACGACCGGCGGACGCGGCATGAGGTATTCCTCGCCGCCCTCGTCCTCGCCGAACTCGATGTCGAAGCCCTCGAGGAGCTCGCGGTCCTCTTCCTCCGGGCTGACGATCTGGACGACGTAGTTCATCTCGCCGGCCAGCATTTCGAGCGTCTCGTCGGAGACGGACTGCGTGGCAGTGACCATCTCGCCGAGGTTCATCATCACGGCGACGAGCGACGCCGGGTTGGCGTTGATCTTCTCCGCGAAGTCGGTGAGGGAGGCACCGCGCGACAGGCGCACGGTCTCGCCGCCACCGCGCGGCAGCATCACGCCGCCGACGGACGGGGCCTGCATGGCCTCGTACTCCTGGCGCCTCTGACGCTTGGACTTGCGACCACGACGGGCCGGACCACCGGGACGGCCGAAGGCGCCCTGCGTGCCACCACGGGCACCGGGACCACCGGGACGGCCACCGAAGCCGGGACGACCGCCGCCACCGGCACCAGCCGGACCGCCGCCGAAGCCACCGCCACCGGGACGCGGGCCGCCGAAGCCGCCACCGCCGCCGGGACGCGAGCCCGGACCGGCCGGACGGCCTGCGAAGCCGCCGCCCGCGGGACGACCGGCGCCGCCGCCGGGACGGGCACCGCCCGCACCGGGACCACGGCCACCGGGGCCGCCACCGGGACGGGGACCGGGACCACCGGCAGCGGGACGCTGCGGCATCATGCCCGGGTTCGGACGGTTACCACCGGGAGCACCACCCGGACGCGGGGCGCCGCCCTGCGGACGGGGCATGCCGCCGGGGGTCGGACGACCGGCGCCGGCACCCTGCGGACGCGGAGCGCCGCCGGGGCCGCCCTGCGGGCGGGGAGCACCCTGGCCGCCACCGGCGCCGGGGGCACCGGGACGGGGAGCGCCGGCCGGACGGGGCGCCTGCGGGCGCGCCATGCCGGTGGAGCCACCAGAGGTGAAGGGGTTGTTGCCCGGGCGGGGACCCGCCGGACGGGCACCCTGGGGACGCGGAGCCTGAGCGCCGGGGGCGCCGGCGGGGCGCTGCCCCTGGGGAGCGGTGCCGGCCGGGCGCGGGGCTCCGGGACGGGCGCCGGCCTGGCCACCCTGGCCCTGCGCCGGACGCTGCTGCGCCGGACGGGGACCGGGAGCCGCGGCGGCGGGACGCTCGGTGCGCGCCGGGGCGGCCGGGGCCGCCGGCGGCGCGGAGAACTCGGTCGCCACGGGAGCCGCCGGAGCGGGCTTCGGGGCGGCCGGAGCCTTCGGGCCGGGACGCGGGCCGGAGGCGGCCGGAGTCACCGGGGCGGGCGCTGCGGCGGCCGGAGCCTCCGCGACGACCGGCTTGGGGGCCGGTGCGCCGGGCTTCGGCGCAGCGGGACGTGCAGTCGCACCCGGGGTGGGCGCCCCGGGCTTGGCGGGGGCAGCCTTGCGGGGCGCACCCGGCTTCGCAGCGGACTTGCCGGCGTTGCCGCCGGGCCCCTGCAGTGCGTCGGTCAACTTGCGCACAACCGGCGCCTCGATCGTCGAGGACGCCGAACGGACGAACTCACCGAGTTCCTGGAGCTTGGCCATGACGACCTTGCTCTCAACTCCGAACTCCTTGGCGAGTTCATATACCCGGACCTTAGCCACTTCGCTCCTTTTAGGTCCGGGTTACGCCGGACCGTTGCTACTTCATGGGCGTACTCATCGCGTACTCATCGAGTGCTCATCGCAATCTCGACCTACTTCCAACTCGCGAGGTACCTGACCGCACGGGGCATCCGTGCCGTTCTCTGTCTTACGGTGTCGCCCCGGCCGCAACGGCCAGGGCTTTGCGCAGTTCCGCCGTATCGAGCGCTCCGGCGGACCGGAGGGCCCGGGGAAACGCGCGCCGGCGGACCGCCTGGTCGAGGCAGACCACGGCGGGGTGCACGTAGGCACCCCGGCCGGGCAGCGTACCGCGTGGATCGGGGACGCATTCGTCCCCGATCGCCACGATGCGCAGCAAATCGCTCTTGGCCGCTCGCTCCCGACACCCCACACAGGTGCGTTCGGGGCATGCGCGGGCTTGCGTCCGGCCAGACACGCCTAAGTCTACCTCCCCGCACCGACCTCTCTCCCGACAAACGGCGGGAGAGAAATCGAACGGCTGTTGTGTTGTCCTGATCCACCACCGCCGGAGCGGTGGCCGTGCACCTGTCTACCGTCCGGGTAGCCCCGGCCGGTACCGGTTTATTCCCCGCCCCGGTCCCGGTCCGCGTCCGGGGACGCCTCGGTGTCGGGTCGGATGTCGATGCGCCAGCCGGTGAGCCGCGCGGCGAGGCGGGCGTTCTGGCCCTCCTTGCCGATGGCCAGCGACAGCTGGTAGTCGGGGACGGTCACCCGGGCGGAGCGGGTGTCCCAGTCGACGACGTCGACCGCGCTCACCCGGGCGGGTGACAGCGCGTTCGCGACCATCTCCGCCGGGTCGTCCGACCAGTCGACGATGTCGATCTTCTCACCGTGCAGTTCGGCCATCACGTTGCGCACGCGGCTGCCCATCGGGCCGATGCAGGCGCCCTTCGGGTTGAGGCCCGAGCGGGTGGACCGTACGGCGATCTTGGTGCGGTGACCGGCCTCACGGGCGATCGCCGAGATCTCGACGCTGCCGTCGGCGATCTCCGGGACCTCCAGCGCGAAGAGCTTCTTCACCAGGTTGGGGTGCGTGCGCGACAGGGTCACGGACGGACCGCGGACACCCTTCGCCACGCGCACGACGTACGCCTTCAGGCGCAGGCCGTGCGTGTACTCCTCACCGGGGACCTGCTCCTGCACCGGCAGGATGGCCTCCAGCTTGCCGATGTCGACGAGGACGTTCTTCGGGTCCTTGCCCTGCTGGACGACGCCGGTGATGACGTCACCCTCCCGGCCGGCGAACTCGCCGAAGGTCAGGTCGTCCTCGGCGTCGCGCAGACGCTGCAGGATCACCTGCTTGGCGGTCGTCGCGGCGATCCGGCCGAAGTCCGACGGGGTGTCGTCGAACTCCTTGGGCTCCTGCCCCTCTTCGAGGTCCCTCGGGTCTTCCGTCGCCCACACGACCACGTGACCGTTGGTGCGGTCCAGCACGACGCGAGCGCGGCGGAAGCTCCCCTCGGTCCGGTGGTACGCGATGAGGAGGGCCGACTCGATCGCTTCGACGAGCAGGTCGAAGGAGATCTCCTTCTCCCGGACCAGACCCCGCAGGGCACTCATGTCGATGTCCACGGCTACGCCTCCTCTTCCTTCTTGTCCTTGCGGTTGAACTCGATCTCGACACGCGCCTTGGCGATGTCGGTGAAAGCAATGCGGCGGGCGGTGGCCTTGCGGCCCTTCACGCCCGGAACTTCGAGGTCCAGTCCCTCGTCGTCGGCGTCGAGGATGCGGGCGATGACTTCCCCGCCCTCCGCCAGCTGGAACTTCACGAGACGGCCGATGGCCCGTACGTAGTGACGGTGCTCGGTCAGCGGGCGGTCGGCGCCCGGCGAGCTCACTTCGAGGACGTACTCGCCCTCGCCCATCACATCGGTTTCGTCGAGCTTGTCGGAGACCTCGCGACTCAGCTCCGCACACGCGTCCAGTTCCACGCCCTCGTCGGAGTCCACGATGATCCGCAGCATCCGGCGCTTGCCCGCCCGCGACATCTCGATCTCTTCGAGGTCCAGGCCCTTGGCGGCGACGAGAGGCTCCAGCAGTCCGCGCAGCCTGTCGCTCTGGGTCGTGCTCATCCGGGTGACTCCTCGGCCGCGTGTGCTGTTGTGGTTTCCGTCGTGTGTCAGGTCAAAGGGTATCCGGTGTCGGAGGGTGTTGCCGTCCGCGCTGTGGACGGGGGCCCCGGGTACCGTGATCACACCCTGCCCCGCACCAGCCCGGTCATCACCCGAAGGACGCCGCCGTGCCCTGGACTCCGCCTTTGAGACCCTCGCGCAGGAGCCTGCTCACCGGCGCCGCCGGTGCGGTGGGCGCCGTACTGCTCACCGGGTGCTCCGACGACCGCCCGGCCGGTGGTGACACCGGAATTCCGCTCGAACGGCGGATGCGGGAGGCGGCCGTTCGTGACAGTGCGCGACTGCTGGAACGTTACGACGCCACCGCCGCCGCCCATCCGGCCCTGACCGGGCGGCTCGCGCCGCTGCGCGCCGCCGTCGCGGCGCACACCGCCGCCCTGTCCCCGACCCCTGCGGGCTTGCCGTCCCCCGCCGCGTCCGTCGCCGCAGGTGCGGCCGCGACCGCGGCGAGCGGCGAACCGGTGCCCCCGGTGGCCGCCGAGGCCCTGACCGCCCTCGCGGACGCCGAACGGAGCCTGTCCGAAGCCCGGACCATCGACCTGGCCGGAGCTCCGGGGGAGCTGGCGCGGATGCTGGCCTCGGTGGCCGCCTGCGGCGCCGTACACGCCCACCTGCTGACCTCCACCCCGGGAGCCGCTTCGTGAAGCCCGAACCCGCCGGCCCCGGCCCCGCCCTGGAGGCCGCGCAGGCCGCGCTCGCCGCCGAGCACGCGGCCTCCTACGGCTACGGGGTGATCGGAGCCCGCACCACCGGCGCCCGCGCGACCGAGGCCCGGGAGGCGTACGGCGCCCACCTCGCGCGGCGTGACGCGCTGATCCGGACCGTACGGGAGCTGGGGGGCGCGCCCCGGCCCTCGGAGGCGGCCTACGCCCTGCCCTTCGAGGTGCGCACCGCGGCCGACGCCGAGCGGCTGGCCGCCGACATCGAGGACCGGGTGGCGGGCGCGTACGCGGACCTGGTGCGGTCGGCGGAGGGCCCGCTGCGTCGGGAGGCGGCCGACGCGCTGAGCGCCGCGGCCGTGCGGTCGGCGCGCTGGCGCGGTGCAGGCGTAGCCTTCCCAGGGCTCCCGGAACGCGCGTAAGGAGCCCTCACCAGCTGAAAGGGACCACGCACGCATGGCTTTCGAACCGCCGCAGCGGCTTGTACGGGCGCTCGGCGAGATGCCGGGGACAGCGCAGGACGCGGACTGGCTGGGGCAGTTGCCCCGGCTCACCGAGGCCGCGCTCTCCCGGCGCGGGCTACGGGCCCAGCGGGTCCAGGCCCCCGGCGGCCGCAGCAGCGTGGTCGTCCTCGTGACGTACGCCGACGGGACCCCGGCCGCTCTGAAGCTGGCGCCGCCGCACGCCCGGCCCGACCGGGAGCTGGCCGCGCTGGCGCACTGGGGTGGCTTCGGGGCCGTACGGGTCCTCGACACCCGCCACCACGAGGAGGACGGGGCGCTGCTGCTGGAGCGGCTGCACCCGGAGGTGTCGCTGCGGTCGCTGCCGGAGACGAAGGCTCTGCTGGAGGCCAGCGGGACGCTGCGCAGGCTGTGGGTGGCGCCGCCGGCCGGGCACGGCTGGGAGACGGTGGCGGAGCGCACCGCGCTCCAGTCGCGGGCGCTTCGGGCGGCTCCGGCGGAGGTCCGGGCGCTGGCCGATACGGCCCTGGCGATGCGCGAGGAGCTGCTGACGGCCCCGCCGGAGGAACTGCTGCTGCACGGAAACTTCCGGCAGGGCAAGGTGCTGGCGGGCGAGCGCGCGCCGTGGCTGACGGTGGGCCCGGAACCGCTGGTCGGCGAGCGGGCGTACGACGTGGCGCGGCTGGTCCGGGACCGGCTGGAGGACCAGGTGGCCTCCTCGGCCGGGGCGGGCGGAGCCCGGCGCCGGGTGAACAAGCTGGCCGACGCGCTGGAGGTGGACCGGGAGCGGCTGCGGGGCTGGACGCTGTTCCGGGCTGTGGAGTCGGGGAACCGGGCACTGTCCGCGGGGCGGCGCCGGGACGCGGAGCTGCTGCTGGAGTTCGCCGCCTGGTTGTAGGGCATACCGTAGGAAAAGAGGTATGTCGGGCAGGGGGCCGTCATGGTCGAAGAACTGCTGACAGCGGGAATCGCCGCGGGCGTGGGCGTCGCGGCGTACCTGGGCGCCGCGGCCCGGGTGGTGAAGCAGTACGAGCGGGGTCTGGTCTTCCGCTTCGGTCGGCTGCGGGACGAGATCCGGCCGCCGGGCTTCACGGTGATCGTGCCCGGGGTGGACCGGCTGCGGAAGGTCAACATGCAGATCGTGACGCTGCCGGTGCCGGCCCAGGAAGGCATCACCCGGGACAACGTCACGGTGCGGGTGGACGCGGTCGTGTACTTCAAGGTCGTCGACCCGGCGAGTGCGGTCGTGGCGGTGGAGGACTACCGCTTCGCCGTCTCGCAGATGGCCCAGACCTCGCTCAGGTCGATCATCGGAAAGTCGGACCTGGACGATCTGCTGTCCAACCGGGAGATGCTCAACCAGGGCCTGGAGCTGATGATCGACAGCCCGGCGGTGGGCTGGGGCGTGCAGATCGACCGGGTCGAGATCAAGGACGTCTCGCTGCCGGAGACGATGAAGCGGTCGATGGCCCGGCAGGCGGAGGCGGACCGTGAGCGCCGGGCGAGGGTGATCAACGCCGATGCGGAGCTGCAGGCCTCGCACAAGCTGGCCGATGCGGCGGCGGTGATGTCGGACCAGCCGGCGGCGCTCCAGCTGCGCCTGCTCCAGACGGTGGTGGCGGTGGCCGCGGAGAAGAACTCCACCCTGGTCCTGCCGTTCCCGGTGGAACTACTGCGCTTCCTGGAACGCGCAGCCCCTTCGCCTGCGGCGACGCTCCCCGAACCCCCTGCGGCGACCCCGGGCCCCGGGGCGGTTCCGCCTGCGGCGCCGCTCCCCGAACGGGAGGCTACGGGCTCGGGCCCCGGCACACCCCTTCCGCCTGCGGCGATGCTCCCGGAACAGGAGGCTCCGGGCCCGGCCCCCGGCGGTGTCTCTTCCCCTGCGGCGACGCTCCCCGAACCCGCTGCGGCGCCCCCGGGCCCCGGGGCGGTTCCGCCTGCGGCGCCGCTCCCCGAACCGGAGGCGGCCACCGGCACGGGCTCCGGCGGGGCTTCGGGGGCGGCCGTCTCTCCCGAAGACCCGGCTGCGGTCGGCCCGGCTACCGAAGGCCCCGGGCCGGCCGCGGTCGACGACGTGCCGGGGGGCGGCTGGTCCCTGGACGGCTCGCCGCCGCCCGCGGCGGAGCCGGACCCGCCGCGCGGGTAGGCGCCCGCTGCGCGGAGCCGTACCCCACCCCGCCCTTCCACCGTTTCCCCGGGCTCCGCCCGGACCCGCGCCTCAATCGCCGGCGAGGCTGAGATGTGCCCGGGCAGCGCGGACGGCGCCAGCCGGATCCGCCCCCGCCGAGGTTTGAGGCAACGGGGTCCGGGCCCAGGGCAGAACCCGTCTCGCCAGCCCATTCAGCCCCGCCGACGCTTGAGGCGCGCGGTCCGGGCCCAGGGCAGAACCCGTTTCGCCAGCCCATTCAGCCCCGCCGGCGTTTGAGGCGCGGGGTCGGGGGCGGAGCCCCGGTCTTTCAGCCCCGCCGGCGTTTGAGGCGCCCGGCGCGGGGCCGGGCTGCGGTGCTTCAGCCTCGCCGGCGATTGAGGCGCGGGGTTCGGGGCGGAGCCCCGGTCTTTCGGCCTCGACCGCGCTGGAGGCGGGCGGCGGGCCGGGCCTCGGCCGGGGGCGGTGGGGTTAGGGCGTCAGGCGGGACAGGGCCTCCGTCAGGGGGAGTTCCTCGCGGGTGCCGGCCGCGCGGTTCTGGAGCTCGACCACCGACTCCGCGGAGCGACGGCCCGCCACCAGGATCCACGGCACGCCGATCAGCTCCGCGTCCGTGAGCTTCACGCCGGGCGACAGGCCCGGGCGGTCGTCCAGCAGGACCCGCCGCCCCGCCGCGGCCAGCGCGGTGGCGGCCTCCTCCGCCAGCGCGAGCGGCACGGCCTTGCCCGCCGCCACCACGTGGACATCGGCCGGGGCCACCTCCGCCGGCCAGCACAGCCCGCGCTCGTCCGCCGTCTGCTCGGCCAGGGCCGCCACCGCGCGGGAGACGCCGATGCCGTACGAGCCCATCGTGACCCGTACCGGCTTGCCCTCCTTGCCCAGCACGTCCAGGCCGAACGCGTCCGCGTACTTGCGGCCCAGCTGGAAGATGTGGCCGATCTCGATCGCCCGGTCCAGCTTCAGGGCCGCCCCGCAGGACGGGCAGGGGTCGCCCGGTTCCACGACCACCACGTCCAGGTACCGGTCCACCTCGAAGTCGCGCCCGCAGACCACGTTCCGGGCGTGCGTGTCCGCCTTGTTGGCCCCGGTCACCCACGAAGTGCCGGGCGCGACACGGGGATCGGCGATGTACCGGACCTTGTCCAGGCCCTGCGGGCCCACGTAGCCGCGTACCAGATCGGGCCGGTCCACGAAGTCCTCGGCCGTCACCAACTCCACCACGGCCGGGGCCAGGTGCTCGCCCAGTTTGCCGAGGTCCACCTCCCGGTCGCCCGGTACGCCCACGGCCACGATCTCGCCGTCCACCTTCACCAGCAGGTTCTTCAGCGTCGCCGAGGCGGGCACCCCCAGGTGCGCCGCCAGGGTCTCGATCGTCGGGGTGTCCGGGGTGTCCACCTCCTCCAGCGCGGGGTGCTCCCCCGCCGCCGGTACCAGGGCGAAGGTCACGGCCTCCGTGTTCGCCGCGTAGTCGCAGGAGGGGCAGTCCACGAAGGTGTCCTCGCCCGCCTCCGCCGGGGCCAGGAACTCCTCCGACGCCGAGCCGCCCATCGCCCCCGACACCGCCGACACGATCCGGTGGTCCAGCCCGAGCCGGGTGAAGATGCGGACGTACGCCTCGCGGTGGAGCCGGTAGGACTCCGCCAGGCCCTCGTCGGACACGTCGAAGGAGTACGAGTCCTTCATCTGGAACTCGCGCCCACGCAGCACCCCC
This sequence comes from Streptomyces sp. NPDC045695, assembly GCF_056432025.1. Classification (NCBI taxonomy): domain Bacteria; kingdom Bacillati; phylum Actinomycetota; class Actinomycetes; order Kitasatosporales; family Streptomycetaceae; genus Streptomyces; species Streptomyces sp. NPDC045695. The sequence goes on along the minus strand of NZ_JBWKJU010000004.1, from coordinate 424,172 downwards.
GAGCGGGGCCGCGCCTCGTCCCGGTACTTGGTCTGGATCTGGTACAGCATGACCGGCAGGTCCTTGTACGAGGTGCACTGGTCCTTCACCACCAGCGTGAAGATCTCCTCGTGGGTCGGACCGAGCAGGTAGTCCGCGCCCTTGCGGTCCTTGAGGCGGAACAGCAGGTCCCCGTACTCCGACCACCGTCCGCTGACCTCGTACGGCTCCCTCGGCAGCAGGGCCGGGAGCAGCACCTCCTGGGCCCCGATCGCGTCCATCTCCTCGCGGACGACGCGCGAGACGTTGTCCAGGACCCGCTTGCCGAGCGGCAGCCACGTCCACACCCCGGCCGAGCTGCGCCGGACATAGCCGGCGCGGACCAGGAGCCGGTGGCTGAGGGTCTCGGCGTCGGCCGGGTCCTCGCGGAGGGTCTTGGCCATGAGGCGGGACATGCGCTGCACGTGAGAAGTGGACATGACGGGAGGCTACCGGGGCCCCTCGCGGCCCCGGAAATCAATTCAGGGCCGGCCGGGGCTCCAGGTCAGGGCCGCCTCAGCGCCTCTTCAGCGGCAGCGGGGCGCCCATCACCGCGTACGGGAGGCTCGCGCTCGGGAAGTGGACCTGCCGGGCGAGGTCGGCGTAGCCGAGGGCCCGGTAGAGCCCGCGGGCGGGGCTCTCGGTGTCGATGGCGGAGAGGATCGAACGGGGCTCGGCGGCGCCGTCGGTGATGCGGGTGATCAGCTCGCGGCCGACGCCGTGGCCCTGGAAGCCGGGGTGGACGTGCAGCTCGGTGATCACGAAGGAGTCGTCGAGCCAGTCCTCGTGCCCGCCGGCCCGCAGGTACGGCGCGACGATCGTGGACCACCAGTGCGTCCGGTCGTTCGGCATGCCGTAGACGAAGCCGGTGAGCGCACCGTCCTCGGTGAACGCCCCCAGGGCCCGGGCTCCGCGGCAGGTCATGTGGCGCTGGACGATGTAGCGCCGGATGCCGACCTCCTCCTCGCTGAGGCCGAAGGCGACGGCCTGCACGCGCAGGGCCTCGTCCACGCGGGCGGCGAGGTCGAGAGGGCCGATGCGGAGTCCGGTAGGGAGCATGCGGCGACCTTACTTCCGGTACGTCCGCGCCGGAATGCCGTCAGCCGGATCTTGTCCGGTTCAGAAGAGGACGCTCATGAACGCGCCGACCTCCTGGAAGCCGACGCGCCGGTACGAGGCCCGCGCGGCGGTGTTGAAGTCGTTCACGTAGAGGCTGACCACGGGGGCCACGTCCCGCAGCGCGTAGGCGACGACGGCGGCCATCCCGGCCTCGGAGTGCCCCCGGCCGCGGAACTCGGGGGCCACCCACACGCCCTGGATCTGGCAGGCGCGGGCGGTGGCGGCGCCGATCTCCGCCTTGAAGACGACCGTGCCGTCCTCGACGCGGGCGAAGGAGCGGCCGCCGGCGACCAGCTCCGCGACGCGGGCCTGGTAGAGCAGGCCCCCGTCACCGGCCATCGGGGAGACGCCGACCTCCTCGGTGAACATGGCCACGCAGGCGGGCATGATCAGGTCCATCTCGTCCTTGCGGACCCGGCGGACCAGGGGGTCGGGCGCGATCGTGGTGGACGGGCTCTCGATGGTCATGAGCGGCTGGTGGGGGCGGACCTCGCGGGCCGGTCCCCAGCTGGGCTCCAGGAGCTGCCACAGCAGCCGGGTGGGCCCGGCCGGACCGACGATGGAGGAGCACCGGCGGCCGGTGCGGCGGGCCCGGTCGGCGAAGGCCCGTACGGCGTCCGGCTCGGCGCAGACGGGAACCAGGTTGGCGCCCGCGTAGCAGAGCGAGCGCAGCTCGCCGTGGGCGTACCAGCCCCACATCTCGCCGCCCAGGCGCCAGGGGTCGAGCCCGGCGACCTGGACCCGGGAGGCGACGAAGGCGTTCTCGACCGGCTCGCGTCCGAGGATCTCGAGCGCGGCGTCGAGATCACTGGGCTCAAGGACCCGGGTGGTGGTCTGCGTCAACACTGGGGCCTCACCATGCAAGTCGCTGATCTCCGCACTGTACCCGGCGATACCTGACGATGCCGCGTCCGCGGTCACGGAAAAGCCCCGGCCCCGCCCGCGAGCTGCGGGAACGGGGCCGGGGCGGCACCTCGCGGTGCTTAGACTCCGATGGCGACGGTCGGTTCGCCGCTCATCACGCCGTCCTTCTCCATCTGCTCGGCGATCTTCATCGCCTCTTCGATGAGGGTCTCCACGATCTTCGACTCGGGGACGGTCTTGATGACCTCGCCCTTGACGAAGATCTGGCCCTTGCCGTTGCCGGAGGCGACGCCGAGGTCGGCCTCGCGGGCCTCGCCCGGGCCGTTGACGACGCAGCCCATGACCGCGACGCGCAGCGGGACCTCCATGCCCTCCAGGCCCGCCGTGACCTCCTCGGCCAGCTTGTAGACGTCCACCTGGGCCCGCCCGCAGGACGGGCAGGAGACGATCTCCAGGCGGCGCGGCTTGAGGTTCAGGGACTCCAGGATCTGGATGCCGACCTTGACCTCCTCGACCGGCGGGGCCGAGAGGGAGACGCGGATGGTGTCGCCGATGCCCTCGGAGAGCAGCGCGCCGAAGGCGACGGCGGACTTGATGGTGCCCTGGAAGGCGGGGCCGGCCTCGGTGACGCCGAGGTGCAGCGGGTAGTCGCAGGCGGCGGCGAGCTGGCGGTAGGCGTTGACCATCACGACCGGGTCGTTGTGCTTGACCGAGATCTTGATGTCGCTGAAGCCGTGCTCCTCGAAGAGGGAGGCCTCCCACAGCGCGGACTCGACCAGCGCCTCCGGGGTGGCCTTGCCGTACTTCTTCAGCAGCCGGGCGTCGAGCGAGCCCGCGTTGACGCCGATGCGGATCGGGGTGCCCGCGTCCTTGGCGGCCCGCGCGATCTCCTTGACCTTGTCGTCGAACTGCTTGATGTTGCCCGGGTTCACGCGGACCGCGGCGCAGCCGGCGTCGATCGCGGCGAACACGTACTTCGGCTGGAAGTGGATGTCGGCGATGACCGGGATCTGCGACTTCTTCGCGATCACGGCGAGTGCGTCGGCGTCGTCCTGGGTCGGGCAGGCCACGCGGACGATGTTGCAGCCGGAGGCGGTCAGCTCGGCGATCTGCTGGAGCGTGGCGCCGATGTCGGAGGTACGGGTGGTGGTCATCGACTGCACCGATACGGGTGCGTCGCCACCGACGGCCACGGAACCGACCTGGATCTTGCGGCTGACCCTGCGGTCGGCAAGCTTCGTCGGCACGGCCGGCATTCCGAGAGAGATGGCAGTCATCTGCTGTGCAACCCCAAGGTGTGGATCAAGGTCCCGAATTCGGCGGGCTCCAGCCTTCGAGATTACGCCAAGCCCGGCGGCCCCCGTGCATCCGAGGGGGTGTGCCACCCGAATGCGGGGAGCCGGGCACGATGCGTGCCCGGCTCCGGTGGATCTGTGGCAGGACGGTCCGAGGGCTAGGTGATCTTGATCGGGTTCACCACGTCCGCGACCATCACCAGCACGGTGAAGCAGATGAACACGCCGGCGACGACGTACGCGACGGGCATCAGCTTCGCCACGTCGAACGGACCGGGGTCGGGACGCCGGAAGATCCGCGCCACGGTGCGCCGGACCGACTCCCACAGGGCGCCGGCGATGTGCCCGCCGTCGAGCGGGAGCAGGGGCAGCATGTTGAACAGGAACAGCGAGAGGTTGAAGGCGGCCAGCAGGTTCAGGAAGAACACCAGCATGTGGCTGGCCGGGATGTCGAGGGCGAAGATCTCACCGCTGACCCGCGCCGCGCCGACGACGCCCATCGGGCTGTCCTGCTTGCGCTCGGCCCCGTTGAAGGCCGCGTTCCACAGGTCGGGGACCTTGGCCGGCAGGTCGACCAGCGACTGCACGCCGGCCTCCATCATCTCGCCCATGCGGTCGACGGACTGGCCGAAGGACTGCGGGACGTAACCCTGGGCGGGGGCGAAGCCCAGGAAGCCCGCGGTGACGTACTGGTCCTTGACGTACTTGCCGCTGCCGTCCGTCTTGGCGACCTTGTTCTCGATCAGGTTGGCCGTGAGGTCCATGCGCCGGCCGGCCCGCTCGACGGTGATCGTGGCGGGACCGACGGTGGCGCGGATGTCCTTCTGCAGGGCCGACCAGTCGCCTACGGCGCGGCCGTTGAAGGCGACGATCTTGTCGCCCGCCTGCAGGCCCGCCGCCTTGGCGGGGGCGGCCGGGTCCCCGGGAGCGCACTTGTCGCGCTTCTCGCTCTGCTGGATGACGCAGTCGGAGACCGTGGCGACCGAGGTGGTCTGGGTGTTCAGCCCGAAGGTCATCAGCGTGGTGAGGAAGATCGCCACGGCCAGGACCAGGTTCATGAAGGGGCCGGCGAACATCACGATCACGCGTTTCCACGGCTTGCGCGTGTAGAAGAGCCGGCTCTCGTCGCCGGGCTGGAGCTCCTCGTACGCGGCCGAGCGCGCGTCCTCGATCATGGACCGGAACGGCGAGGTGGAGCGGGCGGTGACCCGGCCGTCCTCGCCCGGCGGGAACATCCCGATCATGCGGATGTAGCCGCCCATGGGGATGGCCTTGATCCCGTACTCGGTCTCGCCCTTCCTCCGGGACCAGATGGTCGGGCCGAAGCCCACCATGTACTGCGGCACGCGAATGCCGAAGAGCTTGGCCGTGGACAGGTGCCCCAGTTCGTGCCAGGCGATGGAGACCAGCAGCCCGACGAAGAAGACCACGATCCCGAGCACCGTCATCAGTAGTGTCATGCGCGCGCCTCCGCGGCGGCCCGAGCCGCCATTTCCCGCGCCCGGGCCCTGGCCCAGGCCTCCGCTTCAAGGACGTCCTGGACGGTCAGGGAAGTTCCCGACTCCGGCGTCCCGTGCTCATCGACCACGGCAGAGACCGTATCCATGATTGCTGTGAACGGCAGCCGACCGGCCAGGAAAGCCTCCACGCACTCCTCGTTGGCCGCGTTGAACACGGCCGGAGCGGTGCCGCCGAGGGTGCCGACGTGCCGGGCCAGGCCCACCGCGGGGAAGGCCTCCGTGTCCAGCGGGAAGAACTCCCAGGTGGAGGCCTTGGTCCAGTTGAAGGCGGGGGCCGCGTCCGGGATCCGCTGCGGCCAGCCCAGGCCGATGGCGATGGGGCCGCGCATGTCCGGCGGGGTGGCCTGGGCGAGCGTGGATCCGTCCGTGAACTCCACCATCGAGTGCACGTAGGACTGGGGGTGGACCACGACCTCGATGCGGTCGAAGGGGATGTCGTAGAGCAGGTGCGCCTCGATGACCTCCAGCCCCTTGTTGACCAGGGTCGCGCTGTTCACGGTGATGACCGGACCCATCGCCCAGGTGGGGTGCGCGAGCGCGTCCTTCACCGTGACGGCCGCCAGCTCGGCGCGGGTGCGGCCGCGGAAGGGCCCGCCGGAGGCGGTGACCACGAGCTTGCGCACGTCGGCGCGGGTGCCGGCGGCGAGCGCCTGGAAGAGCGCCGCGTGCTCGGAGTCCACCGGGATGATCTGGCCGGGCCGCGCGAGGTCCTTCACCAGCGGGCCGCCGACGATCAGCGACTCCTTGTTGGCGAGGGCCAGGGTGCGGCCCGCCCGCAGCGCGGCGAGGGTGGGCGCGAGACCGATGGAGCCGGTGATGCCGTTGAGCACGGTGTGGCACTGGGAGGCGGCGAGTTCGGTCGCCGCGTCGGGGCCGGCCAGGATCTCGGGCATCGGCTCGGAGGGACCGTACTGGGCGCTCAGCGCCTCTTTCAGGGCCGGTACGACGTCCTCGCGGGCGACGGCCACCTTCTCGACCCGCAGCTGCCGGGCCTGTTCGGCCAGCAGCCCGACGCGTCCGCCGGCGGCGGACAGCGCGGTGACCCGGAACCGGTCGGGGTTGCGCAGGGCGAGATCGATGGCCTGGGTGCCGATGGATCCCGTGGACCCCAGGATGACGATGTCCCGGCGGCCGGCCGCGGGGTCGAAGAGGAGGTGCGGATCGGCGAGGGGGGCTGGACGGTCGCTCATACCCCCATTGTTGCCGGAAGTCAGATCGGCTCGGACACGGAGCCCCCCTCCGTGACCCGCAGGAGCAGGTGCGGGAGCGTTCCGGCGAAGTCCGGGAGCGTGAGGGCCACGCGCCACCAGGCGTCCGGATCGGCGCCGAGGGCCAGCGCGAAGAGCCGGTCGGCCTCGGCGTGCGCGTCGAGCACCGGCGCGGTCCAGTCGTGCCGGTCGGGGTGGTGCACGTCGCCCAGCCAGTGGTCCTCGTCCAGGGCCCAGCAGGCGGGCGCCTTGTGCCGGATCACGTCCTGCCCGGTGAGCAGCCCGCGGGCCAGGCAGTCGCGCACCCACCGGATGTCCTCCTGAACGGACTCCATGGGCACCGCGAGGCTGGCCAGGGCCAGTTCGCGGTCCACTCCGCCCGCGGTGGGCTCGGCGGCCCTCGGGGTCAGGGAGCGCACCGCCGCGGCGAGCCCGATGACCTCGGGCTCGCCGGCCGCCCCGGCCGCCCCGGCCGCCTCCGGCAGGGTCCCCCGCACGATCCGGGCCACGAGCACCGGCAGGGTGCCGGGAAAGGCGGGGGCGCAGCGGAGCAGCTCGGCCCAGAGCCGGGGGTCGTCGCGCAGGGGGCGCAGCGCCCGTACGACGGCCGTCCGCATTCCCGCCCGCTCGGGGAGGGTCCAGCGCAGTCCCCTGGCCCCGGAGAGGTCCGCGAGCAGCAGGGTGCGGTGCGCGGGGGCGACGTGGGCGACGAGCTCGTCGAAGGTGAGCAGGCCCATCCGGACGGCCCGGACGGCGGGCCGGTACCACCGGTACCCGGACGCCTCCTGCGCGCCGGCGTCGAGGAGCGAACGGCAGACGCCGGAGGGCAGGCCGCCGACGAGCAGCAAGGCCTCGACCGCGGTGGGCGGCAGCGGGTCGCGGGCGTGTTCGCGCAGCAGCGTCGCGGTGTCCAGGGCGGGGTGCGGCATCCGCAGCAGGGTGAGGGGGATCCGGGGGCTGCGGCCGTGCCGGCGCAGCAGCGCGATCAGCTCGTCGGTGGTGAACGGCCCGGGGCCGACCGCCCCCAGCAGTTCGGGCGAGGGCCCGGGGCGGGCGGCGTAGCGTGCGGGGCCCGGCAGGCCGGGCAGCGGCCGTCCGACGACGCGCGGGTTGCGGGCGATGAAGTGCCGGTCGGCCTCGCCGCCGTGGCGCAGCAGGAGGGTGACGGTCGAGGCGGAGAGCCACTCGTCCCGGCACAGGTACTTGCGGGTGGGCCAGTCGAGCCGGCCGATCAGGTCGGTGACGACGTGGTCCGGTGCGTGGCGCAGCAGGTGCGCCACGCACCAGGCCAGCCGTCGGCTGGTGCGGTCTTCCTCGGCCGTCGCCATCGTTCTCGTCCGCCTCGTGCTGTGCTCGTACGGGCTGTGCCAGTACACGACCGGCACCCGTACTCATCCTCGTACGCCCGTCCGGCGTCCGGCGATGATCGCAGGTCAGCGGAGGGGGCGGTGCACGTTTTTCCGGGTGGAGGGTCCGGGGGCGGCGTCCGCGATCCAGGGGCCGTCGCCGGAGGGGTCGAGGACCCCGTCCTCCAGCCAGGTGTAGGTGCCGGACAGGACGCCCGCGACGACCTTGCGGTCGAGGTCGTCGGTGTTGGACCAGAGCCGGCCGAAGAGCTCCTCCACGCGCAGCCGGGACTGCTCGCAGAAGGCGTCGGCCAGCTGGTACGCCTCGCGGCCGTGCTCGCCGGCGGCGCGCAGGTGCTCGGCGCGGACGCAGGCCGCGCTCATCGCGAACAGTTCGGCGCCGATGTCGACGATCCGGCCGAGGAAGCCCTGCTTGGTCTCCATGCGGCCCTGCCAGCGGGACATGGCGTAGAAGGTGGAGCGGGCGAGTTTGCGGGCGCTGCGCTCGACATAGCGCAGGTGGGTGGCGAGGTCGGGGTGGCCGCTGGGGTGGAAGGCGCGGTAGGTGCCGGGGACCTGGCCGGGGCCGGTGGCCAGCTTGGGCAGCCAGCGGGCGTAGAACCCGGCGGCGCGGGCACCGGCCCTGGCCTTGTCGCCGAGCGCCTTGTCGGGGTCGATGAGGTCGCCGGCCACCGAGAGGTGGGCGTCGACGGCCTCGCGGGCGATCAGCAGGTGCATGATCTCCGTCGAGCCCTCGAAGATCCGGTTGATGCGCAGGTCGCGGAGCATCTGCTCGGCGGGGACGGCGCGCTCGCCGCGGGCGGCGAGGGACTCGGCGGTCTCGAAGCCGCGGCCGCCGCGGATCTGGACCAGCTCGTCGGCCATCAGGCAGGCCATCTCGGAGCCGTAGAGCTTGGCGAGGGCGGCCTCGATGCGGATGTCGTTGCGATCCTCGTCGGCCATCTGGGAGGCGAGGTCGACGACCGCTTCGAGCGCGAAGGTGGTGGCGGCGATGAAGGAGATCTTGGCGCCGACCGCCTCGTGCCGGGCGACCGGGCGCCCCCACTGCTCGCGGACGCCGGACCACTCGCGGGCGATCTTCAGGCACCACTTCCCGGCGCCGACGCACATGGCGGGCAGCGACAGCCGGCCGGTGTTGAGGGTGGTCAGGGCGATCTTGAGCCCGGCGCCCTCGGCGCCGATGCGCTGGTCGGCGGGGACCCGCACCCGGTGGAAGCGGGTGACGCCGTTCTCCAGGCCGCGCAGGCCCATGAAGGCGTTGCGGTGCTCGACGGTGATCCCCGGCGAGTCGGCCTCGACGACGAAGGCGGTGATCCCGCCGCGGTGGTTCTCGGACTTCGGGACCCGGGCCATCACGACGAGCAGGTCCGCGACGACCCCGTTGGTGGTCCACAGCTTCACGCCGTCGAGGACGTAGGCGTCCTCGCCGTCGGGCACGGCGGTGGTGGCCAGCCGGGCCGGGTCGGATCCCACATCGGGTTCGGTGAGGAGGAAGGCGCTGATGGCGGTGGTGGCGCAGCGCGGAAGGTAGGCGTCCTTCTGTTCCTGCGTGCCGAACATCTTCAGCGGCTGGGGGACGCCGATCGACTGGTGGGCCGAGAGCAGGGCGCCGATGGCCGGGCTCACCGAGCCGACCAGGGCGAGCGCCTTGTTGTAGTAGACCTGGGTGAGGCCCAGGCCCCCGTACTTGGGGTCGATCTTCATGCCGAGGGCGCCGAGCTCCTTGAGCCCGCGCACGGTCTCGTCGGGGATCTTCGCCTCGCGCTCGATGCGCGCGCCGTCGATCGAGCTCTCGCAAAACTCCCGCAGCCGGGCCAGGAAGGCCTCGCCGCGCCGCACGTCCTCGTCGGCGGGGAGCGGGTGGGGGTGGATCAGGTCGAGCCTGAACCGCCCGAGGAAGAGTTCCTTGGCGAAGCTGGGTTTGCGCCAGTCCTGTTCCCTGGCCGCTTCCGCGACCTGCCGTGCCTCGCGTTCGGTCACCTTGGGCTGTACGGGCTGTGTTGCGGACATGAGGGGCCTCACCTCGCCGCCGAGTCGGGTACACCGGATTACCAGCCGGTGCTACCTGTGAGTCGTACCCCGTTCACGCCTCCGGGAAAAGGGGGACGGCCTGGACCCCCGCACAGTAGGTCCAGGCCGTCGGCTCTTTGGCCGTACGAGATCAGATGTCGAGGCCGGTCAGGACCAGGACTCGCTCGTACGTGTAGTCGTCCATCGCGTAGCGGACGCCCTCGCGGCCCACGCCCGACTGCTTGACGCCGCCGTAGGGCATCTGGTCGGCGCGGTAGGACGGCGCGTCGCCGACGACGACACCGCCGACCTCCAGCTCGCGGTGGGCGCGGAACGCGGTCTGGATGTTCCGCGTGAAGACGCCGGTCTGCAGGCCGAACTTCGAGTCGTTGACGGCGGCGAAGGCCTCGTCGGTGTTCTCGACCTTCTGCAGCGTCAGGACCGGGCCGAAGACCTCCTCGGTGGCGAGCTTGACGCCGTCCGGGACGTGCGCGATGACGGTGGGCTCGTACGAGGCACCCGTGCGCTTGCCACCGGTGAGCAGCTTGGCTCCGGCGGACACGGCCTCGTCGACCCAGGACTCGACGCGCTGGGCGGCGGCCTCGGAGACGAGGGGGCCGACGTCGGTGGCGGAGTCGGACGGGTCGCCGGTGACCTGGGCCTGGACCTTCGCGACGACCTTCTCGACGAGGCGGTCGTAGACGGAGGCGTCGGCGATCACGCGCTGCACGGAGATGCAGGACTGGCCGGCCTGGTAGTTCGAGAAGGTCGCGATGCGGGTCGCGGCCCAGTCGAGGTCGGCCTCGGAGGACCAGTCGTCCAGGACGACGGCCGCGGCGTTGCCGCCGAGCTCCAGGGTGCAGTGCTTGTGCGGCACCGACTGCTGGATGGCGTAGCCGACGGTGTCGGAACCGGTGAAGGAGATCACGGGCAGACGCTCGTCCTTGACCAGGGCGGGCATCTTGTCGTTCGCGACCGGCAGGACCGACCAGGAGCCGGCCGGGAGGTCGGTCTCGGCGAGCAGCTCACCCAGGATCAGCCCGGACAGGGGCGTGGCCGGGGCGGGCTTCAGGATGATCGGCGCGCCGACGGCGATGGCCGGGGCCACCTTGTGGGCGCACAGGTTCAGCGGGAAGTTGAACGGCGCGATGCCGAGGACCGGACCCTTGACGAAGCGGCGGGTCAGCGCGAGGCGGCCGACGCCACCGGCGTCGGTGTCGAGGCGCTGGGCCTCTCCGCCGTTGAAGCGGCGGGCCTCTTCGGCGGCGAAGCGGAACACGGACACCGCACGGCCGACCTCGCCGCGCGCCCACTTGATCGGCTTGCCGTTCTCGGCGGAGATCAGCTGGGCGATCTCCTCGGTGCGCTCCGCGAGCCGCTTGGACACGTGGTCCAGGGCTGCGGCCCGTACGTGGGCGGGGGTCGCGGAGAACTCCGCCGTCACGGCGTGCGCCGCGGCCACGGCCTCTTCGACCTGCTCGTCGGTGGGCACGCTGACGACGCCGACGAGGCGTCCGTCCCACGGGGAGTGGACGTCGAAGCTGTCCTCGCCGGTGGCCTGGCGGCCGGCGAGCCAGAAGGCGTGGGTGGAAGTCATGCGAATCCCGGCCCTTCGGAGTGTGCGGTCGTCTTGTCCCCTCCACGGTAGGACGCCGTCGGCGTTTGGGCGTTTGTCCCTGATGGAGCGGCGGGTCGCCGGGCTTCGCCGGTTTGTCACTGTCGCCCCGGCGGGTCCGCCGCCCGGCTACGAGGGGGCCGAGGACGCCTTGAGGGCGAGCCACAGCTCCATGCGTACGTCGGGGTCCTCCAGGGAGCGGCCGAGGATCTCCTCGACCCGCTTCATCCGGTAGCGCAGCGTGTGCCGGTGCACGCCGAGGTCGGCGGCCGCCGCGTCCCACTGGCCGTGGCGCGAGAGCCACGCCTGGAGCGAGGCCACGAGGTCGCCGCGTCCGGTCGCGTCGTGGTCCCGCAGCGCGCGCAGGGTGCCGTCCGCGAAGGCCCGTACCGCGTCGTCGGCCAGCAGCGGCAGGACGGAGCCGGCCGCCATGTCCTCGTGCTCCACCATCGGCCGGCCGCGGCGGCGGGCCACGGCGAGCGCCTGGTCGGCCTGTTTGAGGGCCGCCGCCACGCTGTCCGCGGTGGCGGGTGCGGACAGGCCGACGACGAGTTCGTCCGGCTCGGGCCCGGCCGCGTCCCGGCCGCGCCGTGCCTCCAGCGCCTCCGCGTGGTCCGCGCACGCCTGTACGGCGGAGCCCGCGTCGGCGGCCAGCACCACGAGCCGCCCCGCCTCCGGGACCACCAGCAGCGACTCGCCCGTACGGGCCGCCGCCGACTCCACCGCGTCGGCCAGCAGCGCCAGGCCCTGCGGCTGCGCCGTCCCCGGCAGCGCCGGCTCGGCCGCGATCAGCCGGAAGGGCGCCTCCAGCAGACCCCCGTACAGGTCCCCGGCCACGGACCGCGCGTGCTCCGCCTCGCCCGCCAGCAGCATCCGCAGGACCGCCGCCCCCAGCCGGGACTCGGCGTCGTGCAGCGAACGGGAGCGCTCGGTGGTCAGGGTCAGCAGCGCGACCGCGGAGTGGACGGCGTACCGCTCGGCCGTGCCCAGCGGGGCCCCGGTGCCGACGGCCAGCGCGCCCCGGGCCCGGCGGCCCGTACCGAGGGACTGGAGCTCGACGCGGTCCTCGGAGCCGCCGACCACGGCGCTGGCGGGCGCGGGCCGCTCCCGCAGCCGCTCCACGTCGGGGGTCAGCCGGGCGGCGCGCCGGGCGGCCCAGTCCGGGGCCGCGGCGACCACGGCGCCCGAGGTGTCGTACAGCGCGGCCCAGCCGTGCACGTGCGCGGCCAGCTTCGCCAGCAGCTCGGCGGGCCCGTCGGCGGAGAGCGCGGCGCGGGTCAGCTCGCGCTGCGCCTCGAAACCGGCGGTCACGGCCCGGTACTGGTCGGCGGCGAGGGCCGCGGAGACGGCCTTGCTGATCGCGAGGAACGGGGTCCGGCGCGGTACCTCCAGCAGCGGCATGTCCTCGGCGCGCGCCGCCTCGACCAGCGCGTCGGGGACCTCCTCGTAGTTGACGCCGATCGCGAAGCCGATGCCGACGACCCCGGCCGCGGCGAGGCGGCGTACGTAGCGCCGCATCTCCTCGGGGTCCTCCGCGTCCAGCTTCATCGCGGTGATCAGGAGGAGTTCCCCGCCCTCCATGTAGGGGACGGGGTCGGCGAGCTCGCTGACGTGGGCCCAGCGGACCGGGGTGTCGAGGCGGTTCTCCCCCGCCCGCACGCTGAGCTTGAGCGCCGAGTGCTGGACGAGCGAGGCGAGGGTGAGCGGCATCGGTTACCAGGGGCCTTAGCGGGAGGGGGCGGAGGAGGAGCCTTTTCGCCGTGTCGTATGAACGGCTCACCTCGATTCTGCCACCTCGTACTGGTTCAGGTGCGGGTCAGGCCGTTCCGGCCAGCCGGACCAGGAGCGGAGCCGCCCGTTCCCCGCGGACGGAGGTCAGCGACAGCACCGCGTGCCCCGGGGGCACGGCATGGGCCAGGTCCGAGGCGGACCACCGCTCCCGCTCGACCTGGCGCACGGTGACCGCGTCGGTGGTGACGGCCTTGCCGGTGACGAGCTTGCGGAAGGCGTGCATCGCCCGGGTCAGCGGCTGGTCGGCGAAGACCGTTCGGTGGGTCACGTCGCGCGTCTCCACCCACTCGGTGCCCCAGGCCTCCGCGAAGCGCTTGCCGTCCCAGGTGGTGACCCCGGAGAAGGCCATCCGGCAGCCGACCGCCCCCAGCAGCGGCGTCCGCAGCGCCTCGGGTACGTCGTCCAGGGTGCGCAGGGTGAGCAGGACCCCCGCGTTCGCCGAACGCAGCCGCTGTACGCCGCGCACGATCTGCGGGGTCAGGGTGTGCGAGGCGTCGTCGAGGGCGAGGAAGGCGAAGAGGGAACGGTCGGTGCGGGCGGCCGCGGCGGCGCTGAACTGGGCCAGCAGCAGCCGGGCCAGCATGCGGGAGGCGTCGGCGTGCGCGCGCTCGGGGAGGTCCACGCGGACGCGGATCGGGTGCTCCAGGGCCCGCAGCGAGAAGGGTCTGCCCTGCCCGGTGGTGTCGAAGCCCCCGACATTGAAGAACGCCGCGAAGGCGGGCCGGTCCAGCAGCGCCACCCGGTCCGCGAGGGCGGGGCCGGGGTCGCCGTGGGCGCCGTACTGCCGTTGGCGCGCGTCGAGCTCGCGCAGCATCGCCTGCTGCCCGCCGTCCTCCAGCGCCCGCCGCAGCCCGTCGATGGCCGCCGGCACCTGGTCGAGCAGTTCGCGCAGCTCGGGCACGGCGGGGAAGCGGCCGTGCGCCGCCCGGAACGGCCCGAGGAGCTGGGCGAGGGCGGTCGCGGCCCGGCGCACCTCGATCCCCGGGACGTCACCGATGAAGGCCTCGGCCAGCAGGCCGGCGGCCTCGTCGGGGTCCGTGGCGCCGCCGTAGAGGTCGAGGTCGTAGACGGAGGCGGGGTCGCCGACGCGGACCACGACGTCGTAGGCGGCGTCCGGTCCCAGCTGCGCCCCGGCCGCGCCGACGGCGACGACGGCGGCCTGGCCGGCGAGCGCCTGGAGCGCGAGCGACTCGACGACGGGCCGCACCAGGCGGCCGGTCTTGCCGGATCCCGACGGCCCGACGGCGAGCAGCGAGGTCCCGAGGACCTCGGGGTCGAGCGCGAGCGAGGTGCCGCGGCGGGCGTACGGGTTGCGCGCGCCGTCGTCGACGGTGCCGAGCAGCACCTGCCGGGCCAGCAGGTCGTGCCGGGCGGCGCGCACGGGCAGGTCCCGCGCCCCGGACGGGTGCGCGCAGGCCCCGGCGCCCTTGTCCCGCACGGCGTCGGCGAAGGCCCGCAGCCGCGAGGGGTCGGCCCGCACGGAATCCCAGGCCCGCCGGATCCGCGCGTAGTCCACGTCGTTCATCCGCCCACCGGTGGCCTCCCCCTCCAGCCGATCGGCCACCTCCCCCAACCCGGCCCCCCGCAACTGCGGCCACCGCGCGGGGTCCTCCGGGCTTCCGGCCCCGGGTGCGGCCGGGACCGCGGGGTGTGTCTTCGAGGCGCCGCCGCGCAGCAGCCGTCCGCCCAGCTCGGGCCAGCGGCCCAGGCGCCCGAACCCGGTCAGCAGGACGGTGGCGACCACGGCGTACCAGACGTAGGAGGCCACCACGGCCGGAAGGGTCCCGGCCCAGGAGTCGGGCGTGAACATGTAGAGCGGCCACAGCCAGAACCCGCCGAGGTAGCCGTTCCACAGCAGGGACCACAAGAGCACTCCCGCGAGCAGCGAGATCAGGGCCCCGCTGACCAGTTGGCGGGTGGGTGTCTCCTGGGGCTCCTCGGCGGCCCGCGGTACGTGCCCGTACGTCCACACGCCCGGCCCGTCCGAGGCGCGCGGGAAGCGCAGCCAGTCCGCCAGCGTCGGCCCGGCCGTCGGCGCGTGGGACGGCCGCGGCGGCAGGCCCGGGGGCGGCGGGGCGAGCGGTCTCGGGATGCGCCCCGTGTGGGGCGGGCGCGTCTCGTGCGTGCCGTCGGTGTCCATGAAACCCCTGCCCCCTGCCCCGTTCCTGCGCTCCGGCGCTCAATCTAGTGCCCGGGCCGGGTCTTGGAGCGGTACCCGGTCATGATCCACGAGATGCGCGTCACGTCCTTCCTATAGCCGTCGCGGACAAGGACACGCGGAGATCACTACCGAACGGAGCATGCAGGACTCCCTCCCCCGGGCCTAGCCTGCGGACAAAGACACAAGTGCGTCCGAAAACACCCCCCAGGAGCCCTCCATGACCGCTGTCCCGCAGGAGCGCAAGATCGTCACCGCGATCCCCGGCCCCAAGTCGCAGGAGCTGCAGGCCCGCCGCCTCGGCGTGGTGGCCGGTGGCGTGGGCTCCGTGCTTCCCGTCTTCACGGCCCGCGCGGGCGGCGGCATCATCGAGGACGTCGACGGCAACCGTCTGATCGACTTCGGTTCCGGCATCGCCGTGACCTCCGTCGGCGCCTCCGCCGAGGCCGTCGTGCGCCGCGCCTCCGCGCAGCTCGCCGACTTCACGCACACCTGTTTCATGGTCACCCCGTACGAGGGCTACGTCGAGGTCTGCGAGGCCCTCGCCGAGCTGACCCCGGGCGACCACGCCAAGAAGTCGGCCCTGTTCAACTCCGGCGCCGAGGCCGTCGAGAACGCCGTCAAGATCGCCCGTTCGTACACCAAGCGCCAGGCCGTCGTCGTCTTCGACCACGGCTACCACGGCCGTACGAACCTCACGATGGCGCTCACCTCGAAGAACATGCCGTACAAGAACGGCTTCGGCCCGTTCGCCCCCGAGGTCTACCGCGTCCCGGTCGCCTACGGCTACCGCTGGCCCACCGGCGCCGAGAACTGCGGCCCCGAGGCCGCCGCCCAGGCGATCGACCAGATCACGAAGCAGATCGGCGCCGACAACGTCGCCGCGATCATCATCGAGCCGGTCCTCGGCGAGGGCGGCTTCATCGAGCCGGCCAAGGGCTTCCTGCCGGCGATCGTGAAGTTCGCCAACGAGAACGGCATCGTCTTCGTCGCCGACGAGATCCAGTCCGGCTTCTGCCGCACCGGCCAGTGGTTCGCGTGCGAGGACGAGGGCATCGTCCCGGACCTGATCACCACCGCCAAGGGCATCGCGGGCGGTCTGCCGCTCGCCGCCGTCACCGGCCGCGCCGAGATCATGGACGCCGCGCACGCGGGTGGCCTGGGCGGCACCTACGGCGGCAACCCGGTGGCGTGCGCCGGCGCGCTCGGCTCCATCGAGACGATGAAGAAGCTCGACCTCAACGCCGCGGCGAAGAAGATCGAGTCCCTCATGAAGGCCCGCCTGACGGCCATGCAGGAGAAGTACGACATCATCGGCGACATCCGCGGCCGCGGCGCCATGATCGCGATCGAGCTGGTCAAGGACCCGGTGTCCAAGACCCCCTTCCCGGAGGCGGCCGGCGCCCTCGCCAAGGCCTGCCACGCCGAGGGCCTGCTCGTCCTCACCTGTGGCACGTACGGCAACGTGCTCCGCTTCCTCCCGCCGATCGTCATCGGCGAGGACCTGCTCAACGAGGGCCTGGACCTCATCGAGGCCGCATTCGCGGCCATCGGCACCGAGATCTGAGCGGACGCGCGCGCGGACCAGTGCGGACCAGTGGGCGGACAAGTGAGCGGACGGCTAGAACGTCCGCACGCAGCGCCCGGTCACTAACCACCGGTAACGGTCGGGCGCTGTGAAGAAGGTGTGGGGGGCCGATGGCGGGAGCGCGTTCCTGCTGTCGGTCCCCCTTCCGCTGCCGTACGGTTTCTGCAGATGAGTGAGACAGCCCGCTCACGGGAAACCGGGGGCGATACCAGTACCGGGCTTCCCCAGCGCCGTACTGGGCATGCGTTCGCGCACACTCCTCACCGATCGGACGGCCGTTCGCCCCAAACCCCCCGGGGCGCACGGCAACCCGGTCCGGGCGGCCGTCCCGGAACCATCCCCCCTGTTCCGGGACGGCCGGCCATTCTCCTCGCCGCGCTCTGTCTGACGGCCTTCGCCCTGATCACCTGGCAGGTCCTCGCCGCCGGGCCGCTGCTGACGCCGGATCACGAGCTGAGCCGCGCCCTGGTGCGCGCCGTTCCCGACCGGATCACCGAGCGCCTGTCCGACCTCGGCAACGTCCCGGTCGCCCTGCCCGTCCTGCTCCTCGCCGCGGCGTACGCCGCCCGGCGCGGCAACCGCCGTGGCGCGCTGGTCGCGGCCGTGGCCATGGCCCTCGTGCCGGCCCTGATCGTGCCGCTGAAGGAGTGGACCGCCCGCCCGGGCCCCCTCGAACCGTGGGCGGCCGGCTACTACCCCTCGGGCCACACCGCGACGGCCTTCGTGGCGTACGCGGGCGCGGCCCTGCTGCTGCGGCCGTACACCGGCCGCGCGTGGTGGGGGTGGTGGCCGCTGGTCGTCGCCCTCGTCCTCACGGGCGCCACTGCCACCGGGCTGGTCCTGCGGGGCTACCACTGGCCGCTCGACGTGCTGGCGAGCCTCCTGATGTGCACGCCCCTGCTGCTGGCGGTCGGCCGGTCCTGCCGTCGTACGCGCCGAAGTCCCGGCTGATCCGGCCGGCCGCCGGCGGCCGGGCGTGCGGACCGGGCCGGGTGCCGTGCGTGGATGTGTGCCGTGCGGGCCGTGCGTGCTTGTGTGCGGGCGGCAGGCGGAAGGCGGGAGGGGGGTCAGGGCTCACGGCCCTCCCGCGCCTCGGCAGTGGCCGACGCCGCGGCGACCCCCGCCGCCGCCTCGTGCATCGCGAGCTCCAGCACGGCCGGGTCGGTCAGGGTCCCCCGCCCGTCCGGGAGCACCAGCCAGCGCGCTCCGCCCGTGTGCCGGCCGGGGTACGGGGTCACGATCCAGGTGCCGCGCCCGGCTCCCCGTACGCCCGTGCCGATCCAGCGGGACGCCGTGCCGACGGGCACGAAGAAGCCCACCCGCGAGCCGCCGAAGTCGGCGAGCACGGGGCCGGGCCGGTCGAGGATCAGGCGCAGCACGTCGAGAGTGGGCCGCCCCAGCTCCCCGGGCAGGATCAGCACGTCCCAGCGCCGGCCGGCGGGCAGGAGGGCGACCCCCAGGGGGTTGCGCTCCCACTCCCACCGGCAGGCATCGGGATCCGGGGCAACCGATACCAGCCATTCCACTGCCGTCTTGGCCCCCGGGATCGTCATCGCCCGGCCTCCGTTCCGCGTAGGTGAGGGGTTCTCACCTGGAGAGAGCGGGGCCGGGCGCGGTGATGACGCGGGTTTCGTCACTCCAAGGCAGTGAATCAGCGCCGGTCAGCTGTCGAACCCGAGGCCGAGCCTGTCCAGGGTCCTGAGCCACAGGTTGCGGCGGCCGCCCCGGGCGTCGGCGCGGGCCAGCGACCACTTGGTGAGGGTGATGCCGGTCCAGGCGAAGGGCTCGGGCGGGAACGGCATCGGCTTGGACCGCACCATCTCCAGCCGGGTGCGCTCGGTGTCTTCCCCGTCGAGGAGGTCCAGCATCACGTCGGCGCCGAAGCGGGTGGCGCCCACGCCGAGCCCGGTGTAACCGGCCGCGTAGGCCACCTTCCCGGAGTGCGCGGTGCCGAAGAAGGCGGAGAAGCGCGAGCAGGTGTCGATCGCGCCGCCCCAGGCATGGCTGAACTTCACGCCCTCCAGCTGTGGGAAGGCGGTGAAGAAGTGCTCGGCGAGCTTCAGGTAGGTCTCGGGGCGGTGGTCGTACTCGGAGTCGAGCTTCCCCCGGTAGGGGTAGATCGCGTCGTAGCCGCCCCACAGGATCCGGTGGTCCGGGGTGATCCGGAAGTAGTGGAACTGGTTGGCGCTGTCGCCCAGCCCCTGCCGCCGCTTCCAGCCGATCGCGGCGAGCTGCTCCCCGCTCAGCGGCTCGGTCATGAGCGCGTAGTCGTAGACCGGGACGGTGAAGGGGCGGATCCTCTTGACCAGCGACGGGAAGATGTTGGTGCCCAGCGCG
The DNA here is from genome assembly GCF_056432025.1 of Streptomyces sp. NPDC045695. Lineage (NCBI taxonomy): Bacteria > Bacillati > Actinomycetota > Actinomycetes > Kitasatosporales > Streptomycetaceae > Streptomyces > Streptomyces sp. NPDC045695. Next base: position 405,282 of record NZ_JBWKJU010000004.1, on the reverse strand, counting down.
ACCCGGCGGGCGAGGATCGTGCCGTAGGGGGTCTGCACGGTCATGCCGGTCCCGGCCGAGGCCATCTTCAGGCCGCGGGTGTTCTCGTAGATCCGTACGCCCAGGTCGAGGCAGGCCCGCTTGAGGCCCCAGGCCAGCTTCGCGGGGTTGAGCATCGCGACGCCGTCGCGGTCCCACAGGCCCGCGAGGAAGGTCGGGGAGTCGACCTCGGCGCGCACCGCGTCGCCGTCCAGCCATGTGCTGGAGCCGGCCAGGCCGAGGCGCTGCGCCTCCTCGTAGAGTTCGCGCAGCTCCTCGACCTGGTGCGGTTCGGTGGCGACGTCGATCTCGCCGGTGCGCTCGAAGTCGCAGTCGATGCCGTAGCGGGCGACGGCCTCCTCGATGGCGTCGAGGTTGCGGGCGCCGAGCTCCTCCAGCTTCGCCAGCTCGCCGGGCCAGCGGGCCAGCCCGTTGCCGAGCCCGTGCGTGAGGGAGGCGGCGCAGAAGCCACCGTTGCGGCCCGAGGCGGCCCAGCCCGCCTCCTTGCTCTCGATCACCACGACGTCCCGCTGCGGGTCCCGTTCCTTGGCGAGCAGGGCGGTCCACAGCCCGCTGTATCCGGCGCCGACGACCAGCAGGTCGCAGCGCTCGTCGGTGGTCAGCGCCGGCTGTGGGGCCGGCTTGCCGGGGTCGTCCAGCCAGTACGAGACCGGCTTCGCTTCGGAAAGGGATTTCGCAACACTACGCATGGCGACTGGGGCCATGGCTTCCAACTCCCTACGGAACTGATGACGTGCCTTGGAACTACTTCGGCTGTGCTTTCCTGCGGCGGTTGCCGACCATCTGGCCGACGAGGACCACCAGCACCGCGATGACGAACATCGCCGTGCCGATGACGTTGATCTGCACGGGCGTACCGCGCTGGGCCGAGCCCCACACGAACATGGGGAAGGTGACGGTGTTGCCCGAGTTGAAGTTGGTGATGATGAAGTCGTCGAATGAGAGTGCGAAGGAGAGCAGCGCTCCCGCCGCGATACCGGGTGCCGCGATCGGCAGGGTGACCCGCAGGAAGGTCTGCACCGGGCCCGCGTAGAGGTCGCGGGCCGCCTCCTCCAGCCGCGGGTCCATGGACAGGACCCGCGCCTTGACGGCGGCGACGACGAAGCTGAGGCAGAACATGACGTGGGCGATCAGGATCGTCCAGAAGCCCAGCTGGATACCCATGTTGAGGAAGAGGGCGAGCAGCGAGGCCGCCATCACGATCTCGGGCATGGCCATGGGCAGGAAGATCAGCGAGTTGACCGCGCCGCGCGCCTTGAAGCGGTAGCGGACCAGCGCGAAGGCGATGGCGGTGCCCAGCGCGGTCGCGCCCAGCGTGGCCCACAGGGCGATCTGGAGGGAGAGCGAGAGGGAGCCGCACAGGTCGGCGACCCCGCAGGGGTCCTTCCACGCGTCGAGCGAGAACTCCTGCCAGGCGTAGTTGAAGCGCCCGGTGGGGTTGTTGAAGGAGAAGACGGTGACCACGACGTTGGGCAGGATCATGTACGCGAGCGTGCCGAGGCCCGCGATCACGACCAGGTTGCGCCGCAGCCAGGTGAGGGGGGTGCGCATCAGACCAGGTCCTCCGTCCCCGCTCGGCGGATGTAGATGGTGACCATGATCAGCACGATGGCCATGAGGATGAAGGACAGCGCGGCCGCCGTCGGGTAGTCGAGGATCCGCAGGTACTGCGACTGGATGACGTTGCCGATCATCCGGGTGTCCGTGGAGCCGAGCAGTTCGGCGTTCACGTAGTCGCCGCTCGCCGGGATGAAGGTGAGCAGGGTCCCGGAGACGACGCCCGGCATGGAGAGCGGGAACGTCACCTTCCGGAAGACCGTGGCGGGCGTGGCGTAGAGGTCCCCGGCCGCCTCGTGGAGGCGGGTGTCGATGCGCTCCAGCGAGGAGTACAGCGGCAGGATCATGAAGGGGAGGAAGTTGTACGTCAGGCCGCACACGACCGCGAGCGGGGTGGCCAGCACCCGGTCCCCCTGGGTCATGCCGAGCCAGCTGGTGACGTCGAGGAAGCCGATGTCGTTGAGGACGGCGACCACCGGCCCGCCGTCGGCCAGGATCGTCTTCCAGGCCAGCGTGCGGATCAGGAAGCTCGTGAAGAACGGGGCGATGACCAGCACGAGCAGCAGATTGCGCCAGCGGCCCGCCTTGAAGGCGATCAGGTAGGCCAGCGGGTACCCGAGCAGCAGGCACAGGGCGGTCGCGGTGCCCGCGTAGAGCAGGGAGCGCAGGAACTGCGGCATGTACTCGGTGAGGGCGTCCCAGTACGTCTGGAAGTGCCAAGTGACCTCGAAGCCCTCTTCGAGGGAGCCGGTCTGCACCGAGGTGGAGGCCTGGTAGACCATCGGCAGCACGAAGAAGACCAGCAGCCACAGGATGCCGGGGAGCAGCAGCCAGTAGGGGACCAGGCGCTTGCGGGCCGACGGCTTGTGCACCGGGGGTTCGGCGGGGGCGGGCGCCTGGGGCGGCGCCGCGGTGGTGGTCATGCGCTCGCCTCCACCGTCTCGACGCCCGCGTCGATGGCCTGGGCCGCGTCGAGGCCGAAGGTGTGCTCCGGGTTCCAGTGCAGGACCACCTCGGCGCCCGGGACCAGGCGCGCGTCCCGTTCGATGTTCTGGGCGTACACCTCCAGCTCGGGGCAGACCGGGCTGTCGATCACGTACTGGGTGGAGACGCCGATGAAGGACGTGGCGGCGATCCGGCCGGAGATGGTGTTCCGGCCCGCCCCGATGGTGTGCTCCTCGTCCGCGTGGACCAGGGAGATCTTCTCCGGCCGCACTCCGACCAGCAGCTTGCCGCCGTCGGCGGGCGTGGTCGCGCAGCGGGCCGCGGGCAGCCGCAGCTTCGTGCCGGAGGCCGAGACGACGACCTCGGAGCCGGCGGACTCGACGGACGCCTCGATGAGGTTGGAGGTGCCGAGGAAGTTGGCGACGAAGGTGGTGCCCGGGTTCTCGTACAGCTCGGCGGGCGCGCCCAGTTGCTCGACGCGGCCGCCGTTCATCACGGCGACCGTGTCGGCCATGGTCATGGCCTCCTCCTGGTCGTGCGTGACGTGTACGAAGGTGATGCCGACCTCGGTCTGGATCCGCTTGAGCTCCAGCTGCATCTGGCGGCGCAGCTTGAGGTCGAGGGCGCCGAGGGGCTCGTCGAGGAGCAGGACCTGCGGGTGGTTGATGAGGGCGCGGGCGACGGCGACGCGCTGCTGCTGGCCGCCGGAGAGCTGGTGCGGCTTGCGCCGGGCGAACTGGCCGAGCTGGACCAGTTCCAGCATGTCGTCGACCTGCTTCTGCACCGACTTGATGCCGCGGCGGCGCAGGCCGAAGGCGATGTTCTCGTAGATGTCCAGGTGCGGAAACAGCGCGTAGCTCTGGAAGACCGTGTTGACCGGGCGCTTGTGGGGCGGCAGGTGGGTGACCGCCCGCTCGCCGAGGTGGACGGTGCCGGTGGAGGGCTCCTCCAGCCCGGCGATCATGCGCAGGGTGGTGGTCTTCCCGCAGCCGGAGGCGCCGAGCAGGGCGAAGAAGGAGCCCTGGGGGATGGTGAGATCCAGCGGGTGCACGGCGGTGAAGGTGCCGTAGTGCTTGCTGATCCCGGAGAGGCGGACGTCGCCGCCCTCGGTCTTGTCAGTCATGGAGGGGTCCCGGGGTTGGGTGGGCGAAGAGGACGAGGGAGGGGTTCGGTGCCGGAAGCTGCGGCTAGGGCCACTGCTTCGGCTACGGCTACGGCCTGCGGCTACGCGCCGATGAGCTTGGCGAACTTCTCCTCGTAGGCGGTCTCTTCCTCGCCGGTGAGGGAGCGGAAGGCGTGGGACTTGGCGGTCATCGCCTTGTCCGGGACGATCAGCGTGTTCTCGGCGAGTTCGGCGTCGATCTTCGCGAGCTCGTCCTTGACTCCCTCGACGGGGCAGACGTAGCTGATGTAAGCGGCCAGCTGGGCGGCGACGGGAAGCTCGTAGTAGTAGTCGATGAGCTTCTCGGCGTTGGCCTTGTGCCGGGCCTTGGCGGGGACCAGCAGGTTGTCGCTGGAGGTGATGTAGCCGGCGGCCGGGATCGCGAACTTGATGTCCGGGTTGCCGGCCTGGAGCTGGATGACGTCGCCCGCCCAGGCCAGACAGGCGGCGAGGTCGCCCTTGTCCAGGTCGGCGGTGTAGTCGTTGCCCGTGAAGCGGCGGATCTGGTTCTTGTCCACGCCCTTCTGAAGCCGGCCGATCGCCTCGTCGAAGTCGGCGGTGGTGAAGCTCGCCGGGTCCTTGCCCTGGTCGAGGAGGGTCATGCCGACGCTGTCGCGCATCTCGGTGAGGAAGCCGACCCGGCCCTTGAGGGTGGGGTCGTCGAGCAGCTGGGTGACGGAGTCGACCTTCTTGCCGCCGGTGGCCTTCTCGTTGTAGGCGATGACGGTGGAGATGCCGGTCCAGGGGTAGCTGTACGCGCGGCCCGGGTCCCAGTCGGGGCTGCGGAACTGCGGGGACAGGTTGGCGTAGGCGTGCGGCAGGTGCGAGGGGTCCAGCTTCTGGGCCCAGCCGAGGCGGATGATGCGGGCGGCGAGCCAGTCGGTGACGACGATCAGGTCGCGGCCGGTGTCCTGGCCGGCCGCGAGCTGCGGCTTGATCTTGCCGAAGAACTCGACGTTGTCGTTGATGTCCTCGGTGTACTTGACCTCGATCCCGGTCCGCTTGGAGAACTCCTCCAGGGTGGGACGGGACTTCTCGTCCTCGCTGGTGTCCATGTACTCGGTCCAGTTGGAGAAGTTGATCTCCTTCTCCTGGGCCGAGTGGTCGTCGGACGCCGCGGCCGAGTCGCCCTCGCGCTTCGCGGGCGGGATCCCGCACGCGGCGAGGGTGGACAGGCCGCCGAGGGTGAGCGCTCCGACGCCGGAGGCGCGCAGCAGCGAACGGCGTGTGAGGGCTCCGCGCCCGCTGGTGAGGCTGCGCCGCATCGCGGCGAGTTGCGCCGCCGAGAGGCGGTCGGGCTCGAACTGCTCCATGCGCTGTGCCCTTTCGGGAGGTGTACCGCTGGTCGGGCGGTGGTCTTTTATCGGTCCCCGAAGATCGTGCGGTGCCAGTCCTTCGCGGCTACCGCCGTGTTGTCGTACATCACGTGCTTGACCTGCGTGTACTCCTCGAAGGAGTAGGCCGACATGTCCTTTCCGAAGCCGCTCGCCTTGTAGCCCCCGTGGGGCATCTCGCTGATGATCGGAATGTGGTCGTTGATCCAGACGCAGCCCGCCTTGATCTCGCGGGTGGCGCGGTTGGCCCGGTAGAGGTCACGGCTCCAGGCGGAGGCCGCGAGTCCGTACGGGGTGTCGTTGGCCAGCGCGAGGCCCTCGTCGTCGGTGTCGAAGGGCAGGACGACGAGGACCGGGCCGAAGATCTCGGACTGGACCACCTCGCTGTCCTGGGGGGCGCCGGCGATGAGGGTGGGCCGGTAGTACGCGCCTTCGGCGAGCTCGCCCGCCGGGATCTCGCCGCCGGTGACGACGGTGGCGTAGGCCCGGGCCCGCTCGACGAAGCCGGCGACCCGGTCGCGCTGGGCGTGGGAGACCAGCGGGCCGAGGTCGGTGGTGGGCGCGAAGGGGTCGCCGACGCGGACGGTCTCCATCAGTTCGGCGACCCGGGCGACGAAGGCGTCGTGGAGGGGGCGCTGGACGTAGGCGCGGGTGGCGGCCGTGCAGTCCTGACCGGTGTTGATGAGGGAGGCGGCGACGGCTCCGTGTGCGGCGGCCTCCAGGTCGGCGTCGTCGAAGACGAGGAAGGGGGCCTTGCCGCCGAGTTCCAGATGGAGCCGCTTGACGGTGGCGGTGGCGATCTCCGCGACCCGCTTGCCGACGGCGGTGGAGCCGGTGAAGGAGGTCATCACCACGTCCGGGTGGCCGACGAGGTGTTCCCCGGCGTCCCGGCCCGCGCCGGTGACGATGTTGATCACGCCGTCGGGCAGGCCCGCCTCCTTGGCCGCCTGCGCGAACATCAGGGAGGTCAGGGGTGTGAGCTCGGCGGGCTTGAGGACGATGGTGTTGCCCGCGGCGATCGCCGGGAGGATCTTCCAGGCGGCCATCTGGAGCGGATAGTTCCAGGGCGCGATGGAACCGACGACCCCGATGGGCTCGCGGCGTACGTACGAGGTGTGGTCGCCGGAGTACTCGGCGGCGGCCTGCCCCTGGAGGTGGCGCGCGGCCCCGGCGAAGAAGGCGGTGTTGTCGATCGTCCCCGGTACGTCGAACTCCGTGGACAGCTTGATCGGCTTGCCGCACTGGAGGGACTCGGCGTACGCGAAGTCCTCCGCCTGCTCCGCCAGTACGGCGGCCAGCCGGTGCAGGGCGTCCGACCGCTCGCTGGGGGTGGCCCCGGACCAGGCGGGGAAGGCCCGCACGGCGGCGGCGACGGCCTCGTCGACGTCCGCGGTGCTCGCGAGTTCGTAGGTGAGGACGTCCTCGCCGGTCGCCGGATCGACCACCGTGTGTGAACGACCGGAGGTGCCGGGCCTCAGCCGCCCGTCGATGTACTGCGCGCCGTCCGCGAAGCGGTCCTTGACCTGGAAGCGGTTGCCCATCACGCTCTCACGCTCTCCGTAGCTACAGTTCGAGCTACAGCTCGAATTGAGTGCCGATCCTGGCAGAGGAGGTGCCCTCGGCCAAGTGATTCCGTTGTTTCCTTTTGATTACGCGACGGAATCGGTCGACCATGTGTCGAGGCACGCCGAAAATCCCGTACGAAGTGTCAGTGGCGGGTGCCAGACTCGCGTGCATGGAGAAGATCGACGAGCTGATCAGGCAGGTCAGCCAGGGTAAGCGGGTGAAGTTCCTGCCGTTCTGGGGGCACCGGCCCAGGCCGGACGGGAAGCTCGGACCGAGCTGCCTGAGCCAGTGGTGGCCGTCCCCCTTCACTGTCGGTGACGTCCGTTATGCCACGGCCGAGCACTGGATGATGGCCGGAAAGGCCCGGCTGTTCGGGGACCCCGAGGCGGAGCGCGCGGCTCTGGAGGCGAAGACCCCGGCCGCCGCGAAGAAGGCCGGGCGGCTGGTGCGCGGCTTCGACGACGCGATATGGACGCGGGAGCGCTTCGCCCTGGTGGTGGAGGGCAGCGTCCACAAGTTCGGCTCCGACCCGGCGCTGCGCGCGTACCTGCTGACCACCGGGGACCGGGTGCTGGTGGAGGCGAGCCCGGTGGACCGGATCTGGGGCGTCGGGCTGGCGCCCGACGACGAACGCGCCCTGGACCCGGCGCGCTGGCGCGGGCTGAACCTGCTGGGCTTCGCGCTGATGGAGGCCCGGACGCGGCTGCGCGAGGACAGCGCGTGACGGAGCGGCGCCGGGTGGCCGCGGTGATCATCCGGGACGGCTGCGTGCTGATGGTGCGCGAGCGCGGGCGGGGCCCCTCCGGGCTGCACGACGGGCCGGAGTACTGGACCCTGCCCGGCGGCGGGGTGGAGGCGGGCGAGGAGCCGGAGGAGGCGGTCCGGCGGGAGGTGGCCGAGGAGGTCGGCCTGCGCGCCCTGGACGTGCGGTATGCGTACGACGCGCCCTACCCCTCGGGCTGGACCTCCTGCTTCCGCGTGGAGGTGGCACCCGGGGAGCCGCGGCTGGGCGTGGACCCCGACCTGGAGTGCGCGTGCCCGAGGATGATCGGGCTCATCTGGGTCCCGTTGTCGCGCGGCACCGACGGCGCGTCGGTCATGGTGCCCACCCTGCTGAGCAACTGCCCGGTGGATCCGGGCCCCGGCCCCGACACCGGCCCCGACGCCTAGGTCGTCTCTTTCGGATCTTGTCGGCCGAGCCCGCGGCGTCTGGTGCCGTGCATGGCAAGGCGGAGGGGCGTGCCGCGTACTGGACGTACCCGGACGTCCCGACAACGCGGCCAGGTGCGGTGCCAGACGCCGCGGGCCCGGCAAGATCCGGAAGAGACGGCCTAGCGGGATCCTCGTCCGGGTGCGTAGGTGAGAAGTAACCTCCGGGCCGTCAGACCCTCTCCCGGACCCGGGAGTTGTCGTACGGGCTGTCGTACCGGGAGTCGTCGAAGTCCCCCTCCATGAAGTTGGCGAAGACGGCCACGAGCATCAGCGCGCCCAGCAGGATGCCGATCGCGCCGAGGATGATGCCCGCCAGCGCCATCCCGCCGTTGTCGGCCTCGCCGCGGTTCGCCTTGCCCTTGCCCAGGGCGCCGAAGACGACCGCGCCGATCCCGAGCGCTATCGCTATGAAGCTGGTGACGCAGCCGATCACCGACAGGATGCCGAGGACCAGGGCGGTGATCCCGAAGCCGTTGCTCCGCTGGATCCCGTACGGCGCGTACCCGCCGTGCCCCGGGTAGCCGGGATACCCCTGGGCCCCGGGGTATCCGGGGTGTCCGGGGTATCCGGCGTCACCGGGGTATCCGTAGCCGGGTTGGGCGGCCGGGTATCCGTACGCCGCCGACGCGGGCCCGGGCATCGGCGCCTGCGTCGGATGCGGGGTCGCCATCGGCGCCGTGACGGCCTGCGGAGCGGTATGCGGGTCGGCCTGCGGCGCCGGGCCCGACGGCGGCAGTTGGTCCCCCGGCATCCCGGCGAGCGTCGGCTGGTCGTGCACGGACGGCGGGCCCGACACGCCCGGCGTGCCCTGTGACTTGCCCAGGTCCACCGCCGGCCGCTCCGGTGGTGCCCAAGGGTCTCGCGGCTCGGGGCTGTTCTCGGTCATGCGGCGCCCCCCTCTCGTACAGCCATGCTAAGCGCTGCCACCGACAGTCACCGGGGCTGCCTACGATGAATCCAGACCCGCCCGCACCAGCGTCCTCCCGGAGGCACCCCCATGACCGACCTGCACCCCTTCATCGCGGGGCTGCCCAAGGCCGAACTGCACGTCCACCACGTCGGATCCGCCTCCCCGCGCATCGTGGCCGAGCTGGCCGCCCGGCACCCGGACTCGAAGGTCCCCACCGACCCCGAGGCGCTCGCCGACTACTTCACCTTCACCGACTTCGCGCACTTCATCGAGGTCTACCTGTCGGTCGTCGACCTGGTCCGCACCCCCGAGGACGTCCGGCTGCTGACCTTCGAGGTCGCCCGCGACATGGCCCGGCAGAACATCCGCTACGCCGAACTGACCATCACCCCGTTCTCCTCCACCAAGCGCGGCATCGAGGAGAAGGCCTTCATGGCGGCCATCGAGGACGCCCGCAAGGCCGCCGAGGCCGAACTCGGCGTCATCCTGCGCTGGTGCTTCGACATCCCCGGCGAGGCGGGACTCGAAGCCGCCGCCGAGACCGCCCGGCTCGCCGTCGAGCTGCGCCCCGAGGGCCTGGTCTCCTTCGGCCTCGGCGGACCCGAAATCGGCGTCCCGCGCCCGCAGTTCAAGCCGTACTTCGACGCGGCCCGCGCCGCCGGCCTGCACAGCGTGCCGCACGCCGGCGAGACCACCGGCCCCGAGACGATCTGGGACGCCATCCGCGAGCTGGGCGCCGTCCGCATCGGCCACGGCACGAGCGCCACCCAGGACCCGGAGCTGCTCGCCTACCTCGCCGAGCACCGCATCGCGCTGGAGGTCTGCCCCACCTCCAACATCGCGACGCGCGCGGTCACCGACCTCGACCGGCATCCGGTCCGGGAGATGGTCGCGGCGGGCGTGCTCGTCACCATCAACAGCGACGACCCGCCGATGTTCGGATCCGACCTCAACAACGAGTACGCGGTGGCGGCCCGCCTCCTCGGTCTCGACGAGCGCGGGCTCGCACAGATCGCCAAGAACGCCGTCGAGGCCTCCTTCCTGGACCCGGCCGGCAAGGCGAAGCTGAGTGCGGAGATCGACGCGTACACCGACGCGTGGCTCGCGCGCTGAGCCCCGCCGGTGCGGCCCGCCCCTGAGAATGGGGCCATGAGCACCCTGACGGCCGTCGGCCACCGCGGCGATCCCTACCGCGCCCGTGAGAACACCCTGTCCTCGATCCGCTCCGCCTTCGCACGCGGGGCGGACGCGGTCGAGATCGACGTACGGCTGACCCGCGACGGGGTGGCCGTCCTCCTCCACGACGACACGCTCCAGCGGCTGTGGGGCCACGACGTACGCCTCGCCGACGTCACGGCCCCGCAGTTGAAGGAGCTGACCGGGGGCGGAGTGCCGACCCTGCGCGAAGCCCTGACGGCGGCCGGGGCGGGCCGGCTGATGCTCGACCTGCCGGGCGCCACCTTCGAGTCGGTGCGCACCGTCGTGGGCGAGGTCCACGCGTGCGGGGCGCGCGAGCGGACGTACTACTGCGCGGGCCCGAAGACGATGCTGGCGGTCCGCGCCGCCGATCCGGGCGCGGAGATCGCCCTGACGTGGACGACGCTGTCGCCGCCGAGGCGGGTGCTGATCGACGCCGTGGCGCCGCGCTGGCTCAACTACCGCTTCGGGCTGGTGAGCCGGGAGCTGACGGACGCGCTGCACCGGGACGGCCTCCTGGTGTCCGCCTGGACCGCTGACACCAAGCGGGCGATGAAGGGGCTCCTCGCCGCGGGGGTCGACTCGATCACCACGAACCGGGTGGACGTGCTGGCGGCCGTACGCGCCGGCCTCGGCCGGTGATACGCGGCCTCGGAGTGCGGATCCGGGCCGCCGATCCGCGGTGGCGCGACCTGGGCCTGACCTTGCTGGTGCAGCTGGCCGTCACGATGCCGTTCGTCGTACCGCGCTCGCCCGACTGGCCCCCGGCGACGTGGACCTCGTACGGCATGACCACGCTCACCGTGCTCCCCCTGATCTGGCGGCGCCGGGCGCCGGTGACCGTACTGACGGCGATCACACTCATCGGCGGGATCTACAAGATCACTGTGGACGGTCCGGGCCAGCCGCTGCCGTACGCCGGTCTCATCGCCTTCTACACGATCGCCCTGCAGTGCACCGCCCGGGTCCGCGCGGCCGTGGGCCTGGCCAGCGTCGGGGTGGTGGCCGTGTCGGTGGGCCGGGAGACGGGGACGGCCCGGGAGCTGCTGTTCACCCTCTTCGTTTCGGCGGCGGCCTACGTCCTGGGACGGCTCCAGCACACGCGCCAGGCCTACACGGCCGCGGTCGAGGCCCGCGCCGCCGAGCTGGAGCGGGCCAACCGGATCGAGGCGGAGCAGGCGGCCGCGGCCGAACGGGCCCGGATCGCACGGGAGATGCACGACATCCTCTCGCACGCGGTCAGCATCATGATCGTGCAGGCGGAGGCCGGGCCGGTGGCGGTGCGCAGGGCCCCCGAGCGGGCCGAGGCCGCCTTCGAGGCCATCGCGGAGACGGGGCGCGACGCAATGGCGCAGCTGCGCGCGATGCTGGGCGTGCTGCGCACCGACACGGCCTCGCCCAGGAGCCCGCAGCCGGGGATCGCCGCACTGCCGGAGCTGGTGGACCGGGTAAGCGCCAGCGGGCTGCGCGTGTCCTACGAGCGGACGGGCGCGGTGCGCGAGCTGCCGGCGGCCCTGGAGGCCACGGTGCACCGGGTGGTGCAGGAGGCCCTGACGAACGTGGTCAAGCACGCCGGGGCTTCGCTGGTGGACGTGACGCTCGCGTACGGCCCGGACGCCCTCACGGTGACGGTCACGGACGACGGCCGGGGGCGGGCGGCGCCTCGGGCGGGCACGGTCTGATCGGCATCCGCGAGCGGGCGGCGGCGCACGGCGGGACGGCGTGGACCGGACCGGGGCTGGGCGGCGCCGGGTACTCGGTGCGGGTGGTCCTTGTAACCTCGCCGCTGGAGGTGGGGAAGCGACGATCCGTGTGGTGGTGGCCGACGACCAGGAGCTGGTGCGCAGCGGTTTCGCGATGATCCTGGACGTCCAGGAGGACATCGAGGTCGTGGCCGAGGCGGGGGACGGCGCGGCGGCGGTGGAGGCGGTGCGGCGGCTGTCGCCCGACGTGGCGCTGCTGGACATCCGGATGCCGGTGATGGACGGGATCGAGGCCTGCCGGGCGATCTCCGCCGGGAGTGCCTGCCGCACGGTGATGCTGACGACCTTCGACGCGGACGAGTACGTGTACGAGGCCCTGCACGCGGGGGCGAGCGGGTTCCTGCTGAAGGACGTGCGGCGCGACGATCTGGTGCACGCGGTACGGGTGGTGGCGGCGGGCGAGTCCCTGCTGGCGCCTTCGGTGGCGCGGCGGCTGATCGAGGAGTACACGGCGATGACGGGGGCGGCGCGGCCCGGGCTGCCGACGGCGCGGCTGGACGTGCTGACGGCCCGGGAGCGGGAGACGCTGCTGCACCTGGGGCGCGGTCTGTCGAACGCGGAGATCGCGGCGGCGCTGGTGGTGAGCGAGCACACGGTGAAGTCGCATGTGGGGAACGTGCTGGCGAAGCTGGGGCTGAGGGACCGGATCCAGGCGGTGATCTGCGCCTACGAGACGGGCCTGATCGCGGCGGGTACTCCCTCCGGGGAGTGAGGGCGCGGCGTGTCGCCTCCCTCTCGCCGGTGAGTTGTCGTACCGCTGAAGACCCCTCTGCCGGGTGATCCGCAACTACCCCTCTGACCACAGCATTGAGTCATCGAGGCCACAGCGGCCCGGTGAAGTCAGAGGGGGATTCCATCATGAAGGCTCGCACCCGCACGTTGATCGCCGCAGCCCTGGTCCTGGGCATCGCGTCCGGACCCGTCGTCGCACATGCCGCTGCGGCGGCTCCCGTCCCGGCGGGGGCCACCGTGTCGGCCACGGCGCCCCTCGTCTCGACCCCGCCGAACGCGGCGGCGCTGGCCGAGGCGATCGCGGGCCTCGGCCCGGACCACAATGACGCGACGGCCGCCCTGGTTCGCGTGGGAGGGACGAGCGGGGGCTGGCGGGGCGCTTCCGGTGTCGCGGACGTCGTCACGGGGCGGGGGGCCGTGGAGCAGGGGCGGTTCCGGGCGGGGTCGGTGACCAAGACCTTCACAGCGGCGGTGGTGCTCCAGCTGGCGGCCGAGGGCCGGGTGGATCTGGACCGGCCGGTGCGGGAGTACCTGCCCGGGACCGTCCCCGACGCCTACGGCACGGTCACGGTCAGGCAGTTGCTCAACTACACCAGCGGCATACCGTCGGCGGACGGCCCGGGCGACTCGTTCGAGGCGCAGTGGGAGCACCGCTTCGACGTCACCGACCCGCACGATCAGCTGGCCAACGCCTTCGCGAAGAAGCCGGAGTTCGTCCCGGGCACGGCCCAGCACTACCTGAACATCGACTACACGGTGCTGGGCGTGCTGATCGAGAAGGTGACGGGCACCTCGTACGAGGATGCGGTCGCCCGGCGGGTCCTGAAGCCGCTGGGTCTGCGTCAGACCTCGTTCCCCGCGCGGACGCAGACGAGGATCCACGGTCCGCACAACCGCGGCTACCAGGCGATAGCGCGGGCGGACGGCTCCAGGGAGCTGCGGGACGTGACGGAGTGGAACTCCTCGGACCGGTGGGCGGCGGGGGACATCATCTCGACGACGGCTGATCTGGAGCGCTTCACCACGGCCCTCTTCAGCGGGCGGATCGTGCCGAAGGCCCAGCTGGAGGAGATGTTCACGGTGCCCGCCGTGAAGAACTTCGCGAACGGCAAGGACGCCACCCTGACGGCGGGCCTGTCCAGGATCGTGCTGCCGGACGGCACGGTGGCGTGGGGCAAGACGGGCGGCCGCCACGGCTACAACACCGCGATAGGCGCGACCCGCGACCTCTCCCGCACCCTGGTCTACTCGGTCAACTCCACCGACGCGAAGGGCGAGGACATGAACCCGGTGGCCTTCGGCATCGTGATGGCGGCCTTTTCCCAGTAGTCCGGCGGCCTAGGCGGACATGGCCGGCGCGGCGGACATGGCCGGCGCGGCGGGCATGGCCGGGGTGGCGGGCATGGCCTCAAGGCGCTTGATCATCCGCCGGAGCGCCAGCAGGGGAATCACTCCGAAGACGCCGAAGGACATGTCGATGACGCTCCACCAGAAGGGGATGCCCCGGATGGGGCCGCAGATCAGGGCCAGGGGGATGACCCCCGCGCAGGCGATCATGCCGGCGTCGACGATCCAGATGTTGCGGACCGGGTCGCGGTGGACGCCGTAGAAGAAGACGGCGATGACGAGGTGGGCGAAGGCGAGCCAGTCGGTTCCGTAGAGGAGGAAGGGATAGTCGGCGTCGGCCTGTTCCAGGCCGTCGCCCACCCGGCGCAGCCACGCGTTGTCCACGAGGGCGTTGGCCCAGTGGAGTTCGCTGACCAGGGGGAAGGCCGTAAGGCCGCTGAGCACCAGGCAGACCAGGAACAGGATCAGCCAGGCACGGATTCGCCGCTCAAGGGCGCTTCTTTCGCTCATGGAGGGAAGCCTACGCCTGTTTCTGAACACGTTCAGCCAAATTGCTGAACATGTTCAGTTCCCCTTTCCCATCCTCCCCCGTCGGTGTAAGCGAAAGGGCGGGCGGTGGACATGGTGTCCACCGCCCGCCCCTTCAAGGTCCTGCCGTGAGTCAGCCGTCGAGCGAGGTCATCACGTGCTTGATGCGCGTGTAGTCCTCGAAGCCGTAGGCGGAGAGGTCCTTGCCGTAGCCGGACTTCTTGAAGCCACCGTGCGGCATCTCGGCGACGAGCGGGATGTGGGTGTTGATCCACACGCAGCCGAAGTCGAGGTTCTTGGACATCCGCATCGCGCGGCCGTGGTTCTTGGTCCACACGGAGGAGGCGAGGGCGAACTCGACGCCGTTCGCGTACTCCAGGGCCTGGGCCTCGTCCACGAAGGACTGGACGGTGATGACGGGGCCGAAGACCTCGTTCTGGATGATCTCGTCGTCCTGCTTGAGGCCGGAGACGACGGTCGGGGCGTAGAAGTAGCCCTTCTCGCCGACCTGGTGGCCGCCCGCCTCCACCTTGGCGTGGGCGGGGAGGCGCTCGATGAAGCCCGCCACCTGCTTGAGCTGGTTCGGGTTGTTCAGCGGGCCGTAGAGCACGTCCTCGTCGTCCGGCTGACCGGTCTTGGTGTCCGCGGCGGCCTTGGCGAGCGCGGACACGAACTCGTCGTGGATCGACTCGTGCACGAGCACGCGGGTGGCGGCGGTGCAGTCCTGACCGGCGTTGAAGTAACCGGCGACCGCGATGTCCTCGACGGCCTTGGCGATGTCGGCGTCCTCGAAGACCACGACCGGGGCCTTGCCGCCGAGCTCCAGGTGGACGCGCTTGACGTCCTTCGAGGCGCTCTCGGCGACCTGCATGCCCGCGCGCACCGAGCCGGTGATGGAGGCCATCGCCGGGGTGGAGTGCTCGACCATGGCCTTGCCGGTCTCGCGGTCACCGCAGATGACGTTGAAGACGCCCTTGGGCAGCACCGAGTCGATGATCTCCGCCATCAGCACGGTGGAGGCCGGGGTGGTGTCCGAGGGCTTGAGCACGACGGTGTTGCCCGCGGCGATGGCCGGGGCGAACTTCCACACCGCCATCATCATCGGGTAGTTCCACGGCGCGACCTGGGCGCAGACGCCGACCGGCTCGCGGCGGATGATCGAGGTCATCCCCTCCATGTACTCGCCGGCCGAGCGGCCCTCCAGCAGGCGGGCGGCGCCCGCGAAGAAGCGGATCTGGTCCACCATCGGCGGCAGCTCCTCGCTGGCCGTGAGGCCGAGCGGCTTGCCGGTGTTCTCCGACTCGGCGGCGACGAGCTCGTCCGCGCGCGCCTCGAAGGCGTCCGCGATCTTCAGCAGCGCCTTCTGGCGGTCCGAGGGCGTGGTGTCGCGCCAGCCCGGGAAGGCGGCCGCGGCGGCGGCCATGGCGGCGTCGACGTCGGCCTGGCCCGAGAGCGGCGCGGTGGCGTACACCTCGCCGGTGGCCGGGTTGACCACCTCGGTGGTCCGCCCGTCGGCGGCGTCCTTGAACTCCCCGCCGATGTAGTTGCGCAGACGACGCAGTTCGGTGGTCACTACAGCCACACTCCTGATCACATGTCCAACGATTGAGACGATTGCCAATCGTAGCCGCTTCGCAGAGGCTTTCGACAGACCCGACGGCCACCAACTACGAAATCAGTGAGATCACAGTCGCGAAACAACGGATTTCATCGATTCCATCTTGCGGAACAGACGACTCCTCGTGCACAGTGAGGTCGTGGTCAGTCGAAGCGCAGATTCCAGGAACAGACAACCGTCCCCTTCGGTCGATGCTGTGTCCCTGGCGATCATCGAGCAACTGCAAGAGGACGGTCGCCGTCCCTACGCATCGATCGGCAAGGCCGTGGGCCTGTCCGAGGCGGCCGTGCGCCAGCGCGTGCAGAAGCTGCTCGACCAGGGCGTCATGCAGATCGTCGCCGTCACCGACCCGCTCACCGTGGGCCTGCGACGCCAGGCCATGGTCGGCATCAACGTCGAGGGCGACCTCGACCCGGTGGCCGATGCACTGACCGCCATGGCCGAGTGCGAATACGTGGTCATGACCGCAGGGTCGTTCGACCTGATGGTGGAAATCGTCTGCGAGGACGACGACCACCTGCTGGAAACGATCAACAAGAAGATCCGCACGCTCCCCGGCGTGCGATCAACCGAAAGCTTCGTTTACCTGAAGCTGAAGAAGCAGACCTACATGTGGGGAACTCGATAGCCCGTGAGCCAGGACCTCTCCAAGACCGCCTACGACCATCTGTGGATGCACTTCACCCGCATGTCGTCGTACGAGAACGCACCCGTCCCCACCATCGTGCGTGGTGAGGGCACCTACATCTTCGACGACAAGGGCAAGCGCTACCTCGACGGTCTCGCCGGACTGTTCGTGGTCAACGCCGGTCACGGCCGCAAGGAACTGGCCGAGGTCGCCTACAAGCAGGCCCAGGAACTCGCCTTCTTCCCCGTCTGGTCGTACGCCCACCCGAAGGCCGTGGAGCTCGCCGAGCGCCTCGCGAACTACGCTCCGGGCGACCTGAACAAGGTCTTCTTCACCACCGGTGGCGGCGAGGCCGTCGAGACCGCCTGGAAGCTCGCCAAGCAGTTCTTCAAGCTGCAGGGCAAGCACACCAAGTACAAGGTCATCTCGCGTGCGGTCGCCTACCACGGCACCCCGCAGGGCGCCCTGTCCATCACGGGCCTGCCGGCCCTCAAGGCCCCCTTCGAGCCGCTGGTTCCCGGCGCCCACAAGGTGCCGAACACCAACATCTACCGCGCCCCGATCTACGGCGACGACCCCGAGGCCTTCGGCCGCTGGTGCGCCGACCAGATCGAGCAGGAGATCCTCTTCGAGGGCGCCGACACCGTCGCGGCCGTCTTCCTGGAGCCGGTGCAGAACGCCGGCGGCTGCTTCCCGCCGCCGCCCGGGTACTTCCAGCGGGTCCGCGAGATCTGCGACCAGTACGACGTGCTGCTCGTCTCCGACGAGACGATCTGCGCATTCGGCCGCCTCGGCACGATGTTCGCCTGTGACAAGTTCGGCTACGTGCCGGACATGATCACCTGCGCCAAGGGCATGACCTCGGGCTACTCCCCGATCGGTGCCTGCATCGTCTCGGACCGCATCGCCGAGCCGTTCTACAAGGGTGAGAACACCTTCCTGCACGGCTACACCTTCGGCGGACACCCGGTGTCCTCCGCGGTGGCCATCGCCAACCTGGACATCTTCGACAAGGAAGGCCTCAATCAGCACGTGCTGAACAACGAGGACGCCTTCCGCTCGACGCTGGAGAAGCTGAACGACCTGCCGATCGTCGGCGACGTCCGCGGCAACGGCTACTTCTACGGCATCGAGCTCGTCAAGGACAAGGTCACCAAGGAGTCCTTCACGGACGAGGAGACGGAGCGCGTGCTCTACGGGTTCCTCTCCAAGGCGCTCTTCGAGAACGGCCTGTACTGCCGGGCCGACGACCGCGGCGACCCGGTGATCCAGCTCGCGCCGCCGCTGATCGCGGACCAGGGCACCTTCGACGAGATCGAGGGCATCCTGCGCTCGGTGCTCACCGAGGCGTGGACGAAGCTGTAACCAGGCCTTAAATCGTCCGACCACCCGGCCCGGATCCTCCGTTCGAGTGAGAACGCGGGGGTCCGGGCCGTGTGCTGTCGCCATCCCGGACGTTCATCTCTTTACATCTCCATACGGCCCAGTGACTTCAGCGGGCTCCGCTTCGTTCCCTCGGACGGAGGTGTACGCCATGGTGGCTCCACCGGACAATGCCCCGCCTGACAATGACGTCCTCTGGGCACGGTCCCTGCACTACTCCCACGGGGGAGGCTCCCCGGCACTCGTCGGGATCAGTCTGGGCGTGCGGCAGGGCGAGATCCTGGCCCTGACCGGTCCCCGCGGCAGCGGGAAGACCACCCTGCTCCGCTGCCTGTCCGGGCAGCTGACCCCCGAGCAGGGCGAGGTCTGGTTCAACAGCGTCCCCGTGCACACCATGGGCGCGCTGACCCGCGAACGGCTGCGCCGCGACCGCTTCGGCTGGATCGGACCCGAGCCGCAGCTGCTGCCCGAGCTCAAGGTATGGGAGAACGCGGCCCTGCCGCTGCTGCTCGCCGGAGCCTCCCACCGCAGCGCCAAACACGCCGCCTGCGCATGGCTGGAGCGCCTCGACATCGGCGGATTCGCCCGCAAGCGACCCCGCGCGCTGAGCCGCGGCGAGGCCCAGCGGGTCGCCCTGGCCCGGGCGCTGGTCAACGTGCCCGCGGTGATCTTCGCCGACGAGCCCACCGCCCCGCTGCACCGCACCGAGCGCGCCCTGCTGCTGCGGACGCTGACCACCGCGGCCCGCTCCCACGAGATCACCGTGCTGCTGGCCACCCACGACGAGGCGACCGCGGCCGTCGCGGACCGGCACCTGGCCCTGCTCGACGGCCGCCCGGCCGGGGCCGCGGCGGGCTCCTCGCCCGGCGCCGACACCCCGGAGGATCAGGCCGCGTGCTCGCTCTCCGCCTAGCCCGCGGTGCCCGTCCGCTGGTCCAGCTGCGGCGGCTCCTGGTCGCCGCCGCTTCCGCCGGTACCGGATTCCTGCTGCTCTACGTGCTCGCGGGAGCCGTGGCCCGGCCCGCCGGATCGTTCCCTCGCCTGCTGTGGGCGCTGATCCCGCTGGCCGCCACCGTCCACTTCGCCGTCGCCGTGGCCCGCGCCGACCCCGCGACCCGCCCCCGCGAGGGACTGGACGCCGCCGGGCTGGGACCCGTACGGCTCATGCTCGTCGCCGTGATCTCCACCGCCGTGGCCTGTGCCCTGGGCAGCGCCCTGGCCCTGGCGGCCTTCCTGCACCTGCGCGGAGACCTGGCCGGGCTGCCCTTCGACGGGGCCGGAGCCGGACTGCTCCACGCCGGGCAGCCGCTGCCCGTGGCGGCCGCCCTCACCCTGCTGGCCCTGGTCCCGCTGGCCGCCTCGGCCGCCACCGCCCTCGCGCTGCGCCCGCACACCCCGCCGGCGCCGCAGACCCGGCTCCCGTGGGGCATCGCGCTGACCGCGTGCGGGCTGGCCGCACTGGCCTACACGGGCCGGGGCGGCGCCGCGATGCTCGTCGGCTGGTCGCTGACCGCGGTCGGGCTCGCCCTCGCCGGCCCCGGCCTCGCCTACGCGTGCGGGAGCCTGGTCCAGGCCGTGCGCCCGGGCGGACTCCGGCTGCTGGCCGGGCGGGCCCTCCAGGAGGAGGCGCCCCGGATCGGCCCGCCGCTGGGGGCGTTGTGCTCCGTCGGCGCGGGCGCCCTCACGGCCCTGGCCCTGCACGACCGGGGCGGGCTGGACGTCCCGCTGGGCCCGCTGACCGGCCCGGCCGCGGCCCTGGTCGCCCTGTGCGCCATCGCGACCCTTCTCACATCCTCGGTGGAGGCCCGCCAGAGGCGGGCCGCCGAACGCGAGGCCCTGCGGGACCTGGGCGCCTCCGCCAAGGTCCTGCGGACGGCGGCGAGTTTGCGGGCCACGGCGCTCGTGGCCGTGTGCGTACCGCTCAGCTGGGGTGTGGCGCAGCTGACGTCGATGGCACTGACCCGCTGACGGAGCACCCCTTAGTGTGGGCCGAATGGTCAACGCAGACATCGAGATCGAGACGCTCGCCGAATTCGACCAGGTCGTGGCCCGCGGCTCGCTCAGCGGCTACCGGATCCAGTCGGTCAACCTGCTGGAGCGGACCTTCGCGCTGCTGTCCGTCGACACCTCGGCGGCCGTGTTCCTGGGCTGCGCGATGGAGCCCGATGCCGCGGCGAAGGTCCGCGGCGACGGCGCGCTGGTCTTCCCGCCCGTTCCGGACCTGCCGTTCAACCCGTACCGGGGCCTGCTCTACAGCCCCGAGGAGCTGTTCGCCGGTCTGGGCGAGGGGTACGAGGCCACCCAGGACGCCCAGACCTACGCCTGGTTCCAGGAGACCAAGGCCGACGCCGACGTCTTCTCCTCGATGCTCCGGTCGGTGCACGACGACGCGATCTCCGACGCGCTCGACGAGCACCTCGCCGGTGCCCGGGTGGCGGGTGTGATGGGCGGCCACGCCATGTCCCGCGGCAGTGCGGAGTACCGGGGCGCGGCCGAGCTGGGCCGGGCCCTGACCCGGGCCGGTCTGACCGTCGCCACCGGCGGTGGTCCCGGCGCGATGGAGGCCGCCAACCTCGGCGCCTACCTGGCGCCGGCCCCGGACGCGGCCCTCGGGGAGGCCCTGGAGCTGCTGGCCAAGGTGCCCTCCTTCACCCCGTCGGTGTCCGACTGGGCGCGGGCGGCCTTCGCCGTACGCGACCGCTGGCCCGGCGGTGGCGACTCGGTGGGCATCCCGACCTGGTTCTACGGACACGAGCCGCCGAACCCCTTCGCGGGCCACATCGCGAAGTACTTCGCGAACGCCACCCGGGAGGACGGTCTGCTGGCACGCTCCGGCGCGGGCGTGGTCTTCCTGCCCGGCGCGGCGGGGACGGTCCAGGAGATCTTCGACAGCGCCACGCCGAACTACTACGCGTCGCGGGGCGAGCCGGCGCCGATGATCCTGGTCGGCCGCGCCCACTGGACCGAGCACCTCCCGGCGTGGCCACTGCTCCAGGCCCTGGCGCGCGGCCGCGCGATGGAGTCCCGGATCGCGCTCGTCGAATCGGTGGACGAGGTACCGGACGTCCTCGCGTCGATGAGCTGAGGCTCGGAGGCAACGTCCCGGCCGGTTTCCACGTCTGGCAGAGGTACCGCAAAACCTGCCAGACGTGAACGGAGCCCTTGGTGCTCATAGGCCTGCTGACCGCTGTCGCGGCGTCCATCTGCTACGGCACGGGATCCGTGCTGCAAGCCGTCGGATCGCGCCGCGCCGCGCGGATGTCGCCGACCGCCGCCGGAGTGACCGCCCACGGCGGCCCCAACCTGTCGTCCACCGCGAAGGCGGCGATGACCTGGGAATTCATCGTCGGCACGGTCCTGGACTTCGTGGGCTTCGGGCTCGGCGCCCTGGCCGCCCGCCTCCTGCCCCTGTTCCTGTCCCAGACGGTGATCAGCGCCAATCTGGTGATCACGGCCGTGCTGAGCGTGAAGATGCTGGGCATCCGGCTGACCCGCAAGGAGTGGACCTCGATCGGGGTCGTCTGCACCGCGCTGGTGCTGCTGGCCACGGCGGCGGGCCACGAGGGCGGCCACCACGCCCCGATGTCCACGCACTGGTGGCTGCTGGGGATCACCGTGCTGCTGATGGTGGGCGGCACCGTCGCCGTACGCCTCCTCGGCGGCGGAGCCGCGATCCTCGCGGGCCTGCTGTCGGGCCTGGGCTTCGGCGCGCTGGGCGTCGGCGTGCGGATCCTCGACGGCGTCGACCCGTTCGACCTCGGCACCTTCCTGTCCGACCCGGCCCTCTACGCCATCGTGGTGGCGGGCGTCGGCGGCATGTACCTGCACACGATCGCCCTGCAGATCGGCTCGGTGAACGGCGCCACGGCGGCACTGGTCGTGGGCGAGACGGTCCTGCCGGGCGCGATCGGCGTCCTGTGGCTCGGCGACGCGTCCCGCCCGGGCCTGGCGTGGCTGGCCGTACTCGGCTTCGTCCTGGCCGTCGCCGGAGCGGTGGCCGTGGCCTGGTACGGCAAGCACGAGGGCTCCGATCCACAGGCCGAGGCCCCGGTCCCGACGGCGGTCGGGTAGCCGGGGGCCGGGGAGGGCCCGGGGCAGGCTCGGGCGGGCTCGGGGCGGCTCGGGGGCGGATCCGAAAACGGCCGAGAAGGCCGAAAGCTCCGTGCGGCACCCTTCACCCGCCCGGCCGCTCCGGGTGGCGGGCTCCCGGCGTCCGGCGCTTGCTGGACGGGGGAGAGAGCGAGGGTGGCATGGACACCACGACCGCACGGTTGCAGACGCCCAAGGCCGCAGGAGCGGCCGGCATCGCCTTCGCCGTCCTGCTCGCGGCGGCGATCGTCCTGATGCGGATCGCCCTGCCCTCGGGCGACGGCGCCGAGGCGCCCGTCGACCCCGCCGACCGCTGGGCGGTGCGGCTGGCCCTGGAGATCGTGCCGTTCGCCGCCATCGCCTTCCTGTGGTTCATGGGCGCGCTGCGCGCCCATGCCGGCGAGGCCGAGGACAGGTTCGTCTCCACCGTGTTCCTCGGCAGCGGGTTCGTCTGTGTCGCCACCCTGTGCGTCGCCGCCGGGGCGGCCGGAACCGTCCTGGCGCAGGACACGCCCTCCGATTTCGGCCGGACCTACGCGTACACGGTCCTCGCCACCTACTCCATGCGGATGGCGGCCGTGTTCGTCCTCGCGACCTCGACGATGGGGCGGCGGCTCGGGATCTTCCCCAGGCCGCTGTCACTGCTGGGCACCGCCGTCGGCCTGGTCCTGATCGTGGTGGGGTCCGGCGTGCCCTGGTCCGAGCTGCTGTTTCCGGCCTGGGCCCTCGTCGTCAGCGTCCACATCCTGCGGATCCGGCTGCGGTAGCCCGCCTGCGGGGCCGAAGCGGGCCTTGACCTGCGGGTTCGGTGCCCCGCATGACGGGCCCGGCTCCCGCGTGCATGCTGGAGAGGGAAGGGGACGGGGGGCAGGGGTCGGGCATCGGGGACTGCGGGGGAGATCGGGCCACCGAAAGGCTGATGCCTCATGAGGCTTGTCGTCGACCTCAACCGCTGCCAGGGATACGCCCAGTGCGCGTTCCTCGCGCCGGACGTGTTCGCCATGCACGGCGACGAATCGCTCCTCTACTCCCCCGAGACGGACGAGGAACAACGCGAGCACGTCGAGCGCGCCGTCGCCGCCTGCCCGGTCGGGGCCATCCTCGTCGAGTACGACCCCGCCGAGGAACCCGTACGCACCACCCCGGAGGCGCGCGGTGAGCGGTGACGGAACCCTGGAACGGCTCAAGCGAGAGGGCCGCATCGTCGTGGTCGGCGCCTCCCTGGCGGGCCTGCGGGCCGCCGAGACCATGCGGGAGAAGGGCTTCGCCGGGTCGCTGACGATGATCGGCGACGAACCGTACGAGCCCTACGACCGGCCCCCGCTGTCCAAGCAGGTGCTGCTGGGCAAGGCGTCCGCGGACCGCACCGCGCTCCCCCGCCGCAGGGCGCTCGACGCCCAGTGGCGGCTCGGGGTCCCCGCCACCGGCCTGGACATGTCCCGCCGCCGGGTCGTTCTCGGCGACGGCGAGGAAGTGGAGTACGACCGGCTGCTGATCGCCACCGGCGTACGGGCCCGGCCGTGGCCGAACGAGGAGGAGGGCGCGCTCGAAGGGGTCTTCGTCCTGCGCACCCGCGACGACGGCGCCGCACTGGAGCGCAGCCTCGCGGCCGGCCCGCGCCGGGTCCTCGTCATCGGAGCCGGCTTCACCGGCTCCGAGATCGCGTCCGCCTGCCGCGAGCGCGGGCTGCCCGTCACCGTCGCCGAACGCGGCGCCGCGCCGCTGGTCGGGGCGCTCGGCGGCGTCATCGGGGAGGTGGCCGCCGAGATGCACCGCGAGCACGGGGTGGACCTGCGGACCGGGGTGATGGTGACCGGACTGGAGGGGGACCCCTCCGGACGGGTCCGCGCCGCCCACCTCTCCGACGGGAGCACCGTCGAGGCCGACGTCGTGGTCGTCTCGCTCGGCGCGCAGCGCAACACCGAATGGCTCGCCGGATCCGGACTGGGCGCCGGCCCCCGGGGCATCGCCTGCGACGCGGGGTGCCGGGCCTTCGACATCCGGGGCATCGTGACCGACGACATCTATGTCGCGGGTGACGTGGCACGCTCCCCGCACGCGCTCTTCGGCTATCAGTTCCTGTCCCTGGAGCACTGGGGCAATGCCGTCGCCCAGGCCGAGACGGCCGCGCACAACATGCTCAGCGAGAGCGCGGACCGCCGTCCCCACATGTGGGTCCCGGCGTTCTGGTCCTCCCAGTTCGGGGTGAACATCAAATCGGTCGGAGTGCCCTCCATGGGCACCGAGATCATGATCTCGCAGGGCTCGCGGGACGAGCGCCGCTTCACCGGCGTGTACGGCTATCAGGGGCGGGTCATCGGCGCCGTCACCTTCGACCAGTCCCGGTGGCTGCAGTTCTACCAGCAGCTGATCGAGACGACCGCGCCGTTCCCGCCGCCGTTCGCGACGGTGGACCGCAGGCCGGAGGGGCACAAGCCTTTGCCCGCCGACTTCCCCGACCCGTCGGTGCCCACCCACGGTCCGACCATCACCCTCAGCGGCTACGCGCCGGACGACCGGCGGCTGACGTTCACCCCCGCGCACCACTGACCGAGGACCTGCCATGACCCAAGCCATCCTGCGGCGGATCATCGACTACGACAGCCGCGCCGATCCGTATCCCCTGTACGAGGAGCTCCGCAAGACGCCGGTGTCCCACGACGCGGACGGCCCGTACGTCGTCAGTACGTATTGGGAGATCCAGAGCCTGCTGCACGACCCGCGGATCAGCTCGGACACCCGCAATCTGGCGTCGGCGGCGGATGACCCGCTGGCCCAGGAGGAAGCGCAGGACACGGTCCTGCCTCCGGCCTTCCTGAAGCTCGACCCGCCCGAGCACGACCGGCTGCGCCGGATGACGAACCGGCCCTTCGGCCCGCCGCACACCCCCCGCCGGGTGCACGACATGCGCGGCGAGCTCGGCGGGATCGTCTCCGGGCTGATCGACGCCATCGCCGACACGGGAGCGGCGGACCGGATCGACCTGGTCGACCAGTTCTCGTACCCCTTCCCGGTCTCGGTCATCTGCCGGCTGCTGGGCGTGCCGCACGAGGACGAGCCGCGCTTCCACGTCTGGGCCGACACGCTGGCGGCGAGCCTGGATCCCGACCCGGACGCCGATCCGGCGCAGGGCAAGAAGGGCGCGCAGGACGCCCGTATGGAACTGGGCATGTACCTGGCCGGGCTGATCGAGGAGCGGCGCAAGAGCCCCGGCGACGACATGCTGTCCCAGCTCGCGACCGCGGACGGCCCCGACGGCACGATGACGACGATGGAGGTCCTCAGCACCGCCGGGCTCCTGCTGATCGCGGGCCACGAGACCACGGTCAACCTGATCACCAACGGCATGCTGACCCTGCTGCGCCACCCTGAGGTGCTCCAGCGGCTGCGCGAGGACCCTCGCCTGTCGGTGCCGATCGTCGAGGAGCTGCTGCGGTACGAGCCTCCGGTGCAGCTGCTGCCCCAGCGCAGCACCCTCGCCGAGATCGAGGTCGGCGGGGTCACCATCCCCAAGGGCGCCTCGCTCTGGCTGATCCTGGCGTCCGGGAACCGCGACCCGCGGCGGTTCGCGAACGCCGACCGCTTCGACCCGGACCGCGGCGACATCCAGCACCTGGGCCTCGGCAGCGGGATCCACAGCTGCTTCGGGGCGCCGCTGGCCCGGCTGGAGGCCCAGCTGGCGCTGAGCGAACTGGCCCGCCGGCTGGAGAACCCCCGCCTGCTGGAGGACCCGCCCCTGTACCGCCAGAACGCGGTCCTGCGCGGCCCGCGCCATCTGCCGATCGCCTGCGACGGGATCCGCGCCGCCTAGGCGGCGGTAGCGGGCAGGACGACGACCTCGGCCGGGGTGAAGGCGACCGCGACGCGGTCGCCGACCGCCGGGGCGCCGGCCAGCCCGCATTCCGCTTCCAGTACGGGCCCGGCCTCCGGCCTCAGCAGCAGCGCGACGTGCGTACCGCGGAAGGTGCGGGACACCACCTCGCACGGCAGGCCCGCCTCGCAGAGCACGACCCCGGCGGGGCGGATCAGCAGACGCTGCTCCCCCTCCGGGGTCCCGGCCGGGACCGGGACCTTGCCCCAGGGCGTCCCGGCCGCGCCGCCCGAGACCGTCGCCGGGGC
This sequence comes from Streptomyces sp. NPDC045695, assembly GCF_056432025.1. Lineage (NCBI taxonomy): Bacteria > Bacillati > Actinomycetota > Actinomycetes > Kitasatosporales > Streptomycetaceae > Streptomyces > Streptomyces sp. NPDC045695. Next base: position 379,153 of record NZ_JBWKJU010000004.1, on the reverse strand, counting down.
CACGTTCTCGAAGCCGAGGAAGCGCGCCACGAACTCCGACGCGGGCCGCTGCCACACCTCCAGCGGGGTCCCGGCCTGCGCGATCCGGCCGTCCCGCATCACCACCACCCGGTCCGCCAGCGCGAAGGCCTCCCCCTGGTCGTGCGTGACGGCCAGCACCGTCGTCCCCAGCCGGGTGAACAGGCCCTGCAGCTCCACCACGAGCCGCTCCCGCAGGCCCCGGTCCAGCTGTCCCAGCGGCTCGTCGAGCATCAGGAGCCGCGGTGACGGCGCCAGCGCCCGGGCCAGTGCCACGCGCTGCTGCTCGCCGCCCGACAGGGAGGCCACCGCGCGGCCCTGGGCCCCGGGCAGGCCCACCAGCTCCAGGAGTTCCGCGACCTGGGAGGTGTAGGCGGCCCGCCCGGCGCCCCGCATCCGCAGACCGAAGGCGACGTTCCCGCCGACGTCCCGGTGCGGGAAGAGCTGGTGGTCCTGGAACATCAGGCCCACGCCCCGCCGGTGCACGGGTACCCCGGCCTGGTCCGCGCCGCCCAGCAGGACACGGCCCTCGGACGGCCGCTGAAGCCCGGCGACGACCCGCAGCAGCGTGGACTTGCCGCTTCCGCTCGGTCCGAGCACGCACACGATCTCGTGCTCGGCGACTTCCAGGTCCACGCGGTCCACCACGGCGCGCTCGCCGAAGCGGACCGACACCCCTTCCAGTTGAAGCAGTGTCATCAGAACTCTCCGGCGGTCTTGTCGGGTCGCAGTCGCTCCAGCAGCAGCAGGGAGACCGCGCACACCAGCATCAGGATCGTGCTCAGGGCCATCGCCTGCCCGTAGTTCAGCTCTCCGGCCCGGCCCAGCAGCCGCGCCACGGCGACCGGCAGGGTCGGCTGGTCCGGCCGCGCGATGAAGACGGTCGCGCCGAACTCGCCCAGGGACACCGCGAAGGCGAACCCGGCCGCGATCAGCAACGCCCGCCGCACCAGCGGCAGGTCCACCTCCCGCCAGGCCCGCCACGGGGACGCGCCGAGCACCGCGGCCGCTTCCCGCAGCCGCCCGTCCACCGCGCGCAGCACCGGCAGCATGCTCCGGACGACGAAGGGCACCCCCACCAGCGCCTGGGCCAAGGGCACCAGGATCCACGACGTCCGCAGATCCAGCGGCGGCTCGTCCAGGGTGATGAGGAAGCCGAAGCCCACGGTGACGGCGGACACGCCCAGCGGGAGCATCAGCAGCGCGTCGAAGCCGCGTACGAAGCGGCCGCCGCGCCGGGTCAGGGCCGCGGCGGCGAGCCCCCCGATCACCAGGGCGATCGCGGTGGCGGCGAGCGCGTACCGCAGGGAGTTGCCGATGGCGTCCAGCGGCGGCACCAGGAAGGTCCCGCCACCGGCGCCCGCGTCCTGGAGCGCCTGGTAGAAACCGGGGCCGTAGCCGCCGGGGGTGTCGAAGGACCGTTCCACCAGCACGCCGAGCGGCAGCACGATCAGCAGCGCCACCGTCAGCAACACCCCGCCCAGCAGGGCGCGTTGCGCCAGGCCGCGGGGGCGGTGCGTGGTCCGGCCGGGGTCTACCAGCCGTAGCGCGGTCTCGCGCTTGCGCACGGTCCAGGCGTGCACGCCGAGGACCGCGCCGACCGCGGCGAACTGCACCATCGTCAGCACGGCGGCCGTGGGCAGGTCCAGGAGCTGCGCGGTCTGCCGGTAGACCTCCACCTCCAGGGTGGAGTACGAAGGCCCGCCCAGGATCAGCACGACGCCGAAGGAGCTGAAGGTGAACAGGAACACCATCAGCGAGGCGGCGGCCACGGAGGGGGCCAGCGCGGGCAGCGTCACCCGCCGCCAGGCGGCGAACCGGCCGGCGCCCAGCACCCGGGCGGCCTCCTCCTGGCGGGGATCCAGCTGGGCCCACAGCCCGCCGACCGTGCGGACGACGACGGCGTAGTTGAAGAAGACGTGCGCGAGCAGGATGGCCCAGACCGTGGTGTCGAGCCGTACGCCCGCCACCTCGTCCAGCAGCCCGCCCCGGCCGACGAGGGCGAGGAAGGCGGTGCCGACGACCACGGTCGGCAGCACGAACGGCACGGTCACCACGGCGCGGAGCACCTGCTTGCCGGGGAACTCGAAGCGCGCGAAGACGTACGCGCCGGGGAGTGCGATCAGCAGCGTGAGCGCGGTGGAGGCGAGCGCCTGCCAGGTGGTGAACCACAGGACTCCGGCGATGTCGGGCCGGGTGATCACCTCGCCGATCCGGCCGAACTGCCACCCGTCGGCGGTCTTGAGGCCGCGCCCGACGATCGCGGCGACGGGGTAGGCGAAGAACAGCCCGAAGAAGGCGAGGGGAACGGCCATCAGGGCGAGCCGCACGGCGGTCGCCCTGACCGCCCCGGCGGGGCCGGGGACCGCCGCGGCGCCCCCCGGCGCCGCGCGCGGAACCTTCGTACCGCTTACTTCACGACGAGCGCGGTCCATGCCTTGACCCACTGCTCACGGTTCTCGGCGATGGTCTGCGGAGCGACGTTCTCGGGCTTCTCGACGACCGCGCCGTGCTTGGTGAACAGCTCCGGCAGGGAGGCGTTCGCCGTCACGGGGTTCACGAACATCTGGAGCGGCATGTCCTCCTGGAACTTCTTGCTGATCAGGAAGTCCACCAGCGCCTTGCCGCCCTCCTCGTTCTTCGCCCCCTTCAGCAGACCCGCGAACTCGATCTGGCGGAAGCAGGTACCGGTGGCGACGCCCGTCGGGGCCTCGGCCGGCTGCGGCTCGCCGTACAGCACCTCGACCGGGGGGCTGGACGCGTAGGAGACGACCAGCGGGCGGTCGCCCTTGGCCTTCTTGCCGCCCGCGGAGCCGGAGAAGCGCTCGTTGTAGGCCTGCTCCCAGCCGTCGACGACCTCGACGCCGTTGGCCTTCAGCTTGCTCCAGTAGTCCTTCCAGCCCTCCTCGCCGTACTTGCCGACGGAGGCGAGCAGGAAGCCGAGGCCGGGCGAGGAGGTCGCGGCGTTCTCGGTGACCAGCAGGTTCTTGTACTCCGGCTTGATCAGGTCGTCCAGCGTCTGCGGCGGCGCGATCTTCTTGTCCGCGAAGTACGCCTTGTCGTAGTTGACGCAGATGTCGCCGGAGTCGACCGGGGTGACGCGGTGCTCCTTGTCGAGCACGTACTCGGGCTTCACCTCGGCCAGGCCCTTGGCCTCGTACGGCGTGAAGAGACCGTTGTCGAGGGCGCGTGAGAGCAGGGTGTTGTCCACCCCGAAGAAGACGTCGCCGCGCGGAGAGCCCTTGGTGAGGATCTCCTGGTTCAGCGCCGCGCCGGCGTCCCCGGACTTCAGCACCTTGACGGTGTAGCCGCTCTGCTGCTCGAACGCCTTGAGGACCGTGTCGGTCACGTTGAAGGAGTCGTGGGAGACGAGGGTGACGGTCTTGGACTTCGGGGTCTCTCCGGCGCCCGCGGTCTTGTCCTCGGCGTCGCCGCCGCAGGCGCTGAGCGTGGTGACGCCCAGCGCGGCCGCGAGCGCGGCGCCCGCGATCTTCTTGGTGGTGCTCACTGGTGATTCCTCCTGGGATGACCAGGAGAAGACGCGGCCCCGCCCGGCGCTCAGTACGAGCGGACGCCGGGCAGGGCGCAACAGCTTGAGTGGTGACCGAACTTCCTACCCCGAATGACCGGGGCGAGGTTCAGAGGGTCTGCGGATGACGGTTGCCGCACTCTCAGCGCTGTGGCGCTCCCCTGTCGGAATATGAAATTGGTTCGGCCACAGGGTACCCCGTGGCCGAATCATGCAGAACGGAAGCGGAATCCAGCGCTCCTAGCGCTCCGAAGCGGCCAGCTGGCCACACGCGCCGTCGATCTCCTGGCCGCGGGTGTCGCGTACGGTCACGGGCACGCCGTGGCGGGCGATGGCCTCCACGAAGGCCCGCTCGTCCTCGGGGCGCGAGGCGGTCCACTTGGAGCCCGGCGTCGGGTTCAGCGGGATCAGGTTGACGTGGACGCGCTTGCCTTTGAGCAGCTTGCCCAGCAGGTCACCGCGCCAGGCCTGGTCGTTGATGTCGCGGATCAGGGCGTACTCGATCGAGATGCGGCGGCCGGACTTCTCCGCGTACTCCCAGGCCGCGCCGAGGACCTCGCGGACGTTCCAGCGGGTGTTCACGGGGACCAGGGTGTCGCGCAGCTCGTCGTCGGGCGCGTGCAGCGAGACGGCGAGACGGCACTTGAAGCCCTCGTCGGCGAACCGCAGCATCGCCGGGACCAGGCCGACGGTCGAGACGGTGATCCCGCGCTGGGACAGGCCCAGGCCGTCGGGCTCCGGGTCGGTGAGCCGGCGGATGGCGCCGACCACGCGGTTGTAGTTGGCGAGCGGCTCGCCCATGCCCATGAAAACGATGTTCGACAACCGGGCGGGGCCACCGGGGACCTCGCCGTCGCGCAGGGCGCGCATGCCGTCGACGATCTGGTGCACGATCTCGGCGGTCGACAGGTTGCGGTCCAGACCGGCCTGGCCTGTGGCGCAGAACGGACAGTTCATGCCACAGCCGGCCTGCGAGGAGATGCACATCGTGACCCGGTCGGGGTAGCGCATCAGCACGGACTCGACGAGCGTGCCGTCGTGCAGCTTCCACAGGGTCTTGCGCGTGGTGTCGTCGTCGCAGGAGATGTGACGGACGACGTTCATCAGGTCCGGCAGGAGCTCCTGCTGGAGCTTCTCGCGGGAGGCCGCGGGGATGTCCGTCCACTCGGCCGGGTCGTGCGCGTAGCGCGCGAAGTAGTGCTGGGAGAGCTGCTTGGCCCGGAAGGGCTTCTCACCGATCGCGGCGACCGCCTCGCGGCGCTCCTCCGGCGTGAGGTCGGCGAGGTGCCGCGGGGGCTTCTTGGCTCCACGGGGGGCGACGAAAGTGAGCTCTCCCGGAACGGGGGCCATGAGCGGTACTCCTCAGTATTACGAGCCCAAGACGGGCGACCTCCGCGTCGGCGGAGAGTTGTCGATGGCACGACCGGTGCCAGGAGACCTCACGGGTCCACCCCCGAAACACGGGGAAAGCGCGCCACTCGGAAGTGGCGCGCTTTTCAGGATAACCCGCCCGGGTCAGCCGGTGCCTACGAAGGCCGCCAGCAGCAGCCAGACCACCGGAGCCGTGGGCAGCAGCGAGTCGAGCCGGTCCATGATGCCGCCGTGTCCCGGAAGCAGGGTCCCCATGTCCTTGATGCCCAGGTCCCGCTTGATCATCGACTCGCCCAGGTCGCCCAGGGTGGCGCTGACCGCGACGGCGAGGCCGAGCAGCAGGCCCTGCCACCAGGAACCGCCGTCGATCAGGAACTCCATGCACAGCGCGCCGGCGGCCATGGCGAAGGCCACCGCGCCGAACAGGCCCTCGCGGGTCTTGCCGGGGCTGATGCGCGGCGCGAGCTTGGTCTTTCCGAAGCGCCAGCCGACCGCGTAGGCCCCGGTGTCGCTGACCACGGTCAGGAGCAGGAAGGTGATCACGCGCTGCGGACCGTCGTCGGCGGTGAGCAGCATCGCGACGAAGGTGGCCAGGAACGGCACGTAGAACGCCGCGAAGGCGCCCGCCGTGACGTCCTTGAGGTAGTCCTCGGGCGGCTCCGTCATCCGCCACACCAGGACCGCCAGCACGGTCAGTGCCATGGCGACCCAGGCGCCCTCGGCCCCCCGGACGTATCCGGCGATGACCATGGCCGCACCGCCGACCGCGAGCGGGACCAGCGGGGCCTTGATGCCCTTCTGCTCCTGCAGCCGGGAGGTGAGCTCCCACAGGCCGACGACGACGGCGACGACGACGACACCGACGAAGACGGCCTTGACGATCAGCAGCGAGGCGAAGATCACCGCACCGAGTCCGACACCGACCCCTATGGCGGCGCGCAGGTCCCGCCCCGCGCGCTTCTTCGGCGGCGGGGTCGGGGCGCCCTGCGGGTGCGGGGCGTGCGGAGGCGGGGGGCTGGGCATGGGCTCCTGCGGCGGCGTCTCGGCGCGGAAGAAGGGGCCGCCGTTCTCGGCGGCCCCCCGATCGCGTGCTTCCCGGTCGTCGAAGTCACGGCCGGCGGCATCGGGCACGATGGGCATGGGCCGAGTGTGCGGGCCCACCTGCGCATCGTATGCGGGACCCGCCGGAACCGGCTCCGGCTGCCAGGAAGAGTCGTTCATCAGACTTCGAGGAGCTCGGCTTCCTTGTGCTTGAGGAGCTCGTCCACCTGCGCGACGTACTTCGCGGTGGTGTCGTCGAGCTCCTTCTCGGCCCGGCGCACCTCGTCCTCGCCGGCCTCCTTGTCCTTGACGAGCTTGTCCAGGGCGTCCTTCGCCTTGCGGCGGACGGAGCGGATGGAGACCTTGGAGTCCTCGGCCTTGTTCTTGGCGACCTTGATGTACTCCTTGCGGCGGTCCTGCGTCAGCTCGGGGAAGGTCACCCGGATGATGCTGCCGTCGTTGCTCGGGTTGACACCGAGGTCGGAGTCGCGGATCGCCTGCTCGATGTTGCGCAGGGCGCTCTTGTCGAACGGCGTCACGATCGCCATGCGCGGCTCGGGCACCGAGAAGGAGGCGAGCTGGTTGATGGGCGTGATGGCGCCGTAGTACTCCGCCACGATCTTGTTGAACATCGCCGGGTGCGCACGGCCGGTGCGAATCGCGGCGAAGTCTTCCTTGGCGACGACGACGGCCTTTTCCATCTTCTCCTCGGCCTCGAGGAGGATCTCTTCGGTCACCACGTGCTCCTGCATGTCTTGAATGGATGGTTCAGGCGGGCGGGGCGGACGGGTCCTGTCCGGGCTCGGTCCGGCGTCGGACCGCTCAGACCCGGGTTCCCTGGTCGCTGACGAGCGTGCCGATCTTCTCACCCTTGACGGCGCGGGCGATATTGCCTTCGGCGAGCAGCTCGAAGACGAGGATCGGCAGCTTGTTGTCGCGGCAGAGCGTGATGGCGGTGGCGTCGGCGACCTTGAGGTCGCGCGAGAGCACCTCGCCGTACTCCAGCGCGTCGAACTTCACCGCGTCCGGGTTCTTCTTCGGGTCGGAGTCGTAGACCCCGTCGACCCCGTTCTTGCCCATGAGCAGGGCCTCGGCGTCGATCTCCAGGGCGCGCTGCGCGGCCGTGGTGTCGGTGGAGAAGTACGGCATGCCCATGCCGGCGCCGAAGATGACGACGCGGCCCTTCTCCAGGTGCCGCACGGCACGCAGCGGGATGTACGGCTCCGCGACCTGGCCCATCGTGATGGCCGTCTGCACGCGGGAGTCGATGCCCTCCTTCTCCAGGAAGTCCTGGAGGGCGAGGCAGTTCATGACCGTGCCGAGCATGCCCATGTAGTCGGACCGGGCCCGGTCCATGCCACGCTGCTGGAGTTCGGCGCCGCGGAAGAAGTTGCCGCCGCCGATCACGATGGCGATCTCCGCGCCGTCGCGGACGACCGCGGCGATCTCACGCGCGATGGCGTGGACGACGTCGGGGTCGACGCCCAGTCCTCCGCCACCGGAGAAGGCCTCGCCCGACAGCTTCAGCATGAAGCGGCGGCCCTTCTTCTTCTGGTCGCTCTTGTCGTCGGATGCGGTGTGGGGGTCCACGCCCTGATTCATGGAGATCTCCTCGTGCACATACGAAGAAGGCCATTGCCGGTGGGTCCTCGCGGTTCCCTGTGCGGCAATGGCCTCCTCGTCAGATCTGCGGTCGTCTCGCGCAAGCGCGGACGACTGCCTCAGACCCTACCGGGGTCCGGTGTCCGTCGCGTACGGACGGACTCAGATGCCGACCTTGATGCGGCTGAACCGCTTCAGGGTGACACCGGCCTCGTCCAGAACCTTCTGGACGGACTTCTTGTTGTCCAGCGCGTACGGCTGGCCGAGCAGCGTGGCGTCCTTGAAGAAGCCGTTGATGCGACCCTCGACGATCTTCGGGAGGGCGGCCTCGGGCTTGCCCTCCGCGCGGGTGACCTCTTCGGCGATGCGACGCTCGGACTCGACCTTCTCGGCCGGGACGTCTTCCTTGGAGAGCCACTGCGGGGCGAACGCGGCGATGTGCTGCGCGATGCCGCGGGCCACCTCGGCGTTCTCCTTGTCGAGCTCGACGAGGACACCGATCTGGTACGGCAGGTCGGGCATCGTGCGGTGCATGTACGACGCCACGTAACCGCCGGTGAACTGCGCGAAGCGGTCCAGGACGATCTTCTCGCCGAGGTTGGCGTTGGCCTCGTCCACGAACGCCTGTACGGTCTTGCCGGGCTCGATCTCGGACGCGAGCAGCGCCTCGATGTCGGCCGGAGAGGTGGCGGCGACGTGCGCGGCCAGCTGGTTGGCGACGGCCAGGAACTTCTCGCCCTTGGCGACGAAGTCCGTCTCGCACTTCAGCTCGACGAGGACGCCGGAGGTGTGGTCGTCGGCGATGAGGTCGACCACGGCACCGTTCTCGGCAGAACGGCCCTCGCGCTTGGCGACGCCCTTCTGGCCCTTGATACGGAGCGCTTCCATGGCCTTGTCGACGTCACCGTCGGAGTCCACCAGCGCGTTCTTGCAGTCCATCATGCCGGCGCCGGTGAGCTCGCGGAGCTTCTTGACGTCAGCGGCGGTGTAGTTCGCCATGAGTCTGTGATTCTCTCTCGAAGTCGTAGATCTACGGGTGAACGGCGGAGGCGCCGCGCCTTGGGCGCGGCTCCCCCGCCGTCATCGTCCGTGCTGTGAGTGCCCGGCGCGTGAACGCCGGGTCCTCTCAGTGGGTCAGGCCTGCTCGGCGTCGGCGGCCGGGGCCGGGGCGGCCTCAGCGGCCGGGGCCTCGGCGGCCGGGGCCTCGACGGTCTCGGCGGCGGCCTCGGCCGGAGCGGCCTCAGCGGCGTCGTCGGCCTTCTTGTCGCCCTCGAGCAGGTCGCGCTCCCACTCGGCGAGCGGCTCGGCAGCGGCCTTCTCGCCCGGCTTCGAGTCGCCGGTCGCAGCGCCGGAGCGGGCGATGAGGCCCTCGGCGACGGCGTCGGCGATCACGCGGGTGAGCAGGGTGACGGAGCGGATCGCGTCGTCGTTGCCCGGGATCTTGTAGTCGACCTCGTCGGGGTCACAGTTGGTGTCGAGGATCGCGACGACCGGGATGTGGAGCTTGCGCGCCTCACCGACGGCGATGTGCTCCTTCTTGGTGTCGACGATCCAGACGGCGCTGGGGACCTTCGACATCTCGCGGATACCACCGAGGGTCTTCTCCAGCTTGGTCTTCTCGCGGGAGAGGACCAGGAGCTCCTTCTTGGTGAGACCCGAGGCGGCGACGTCCTCGAAGTCGATCGCCTCAAGCTCCTTCAGACGCTGGAGGCGCTTGTAGACGGTGGAGAAGTTGGTGAGCATGCCACCCAGCCACCGCTGGTTGACGTACGGCATACCCACGCGGGTCGCCTGCTCGGCGATGGCCTCCTGGGCCTGCTTCTTGGTACCGACGAACATGATGGAGCCACCGTGCGCGACGGTCTCCTTCACGAACTCGTAGGCGCGGTCGATGTACGACAGCGACTGCAGCAGGTCGATGATGTAGATGCCGTTGCGCTCCGTGAAGATGAAGCGCTTCATCTTCGGGTTCCAACGGCGGGTCTGGTGACCGAAGTGGACGCCGCTTTCCAGCAGCTCCCGCATCGTGACGACGGCCATGGCCATCTCCTTGGTTTCTCGGTTTGGTTCCTGACGCCCCGCCGCGCCCTGCCCCGATGAGGGACCGAGAGACGCTGTCACCTGGCCGTTTCGGGCCGGTGCTGGGGCGTGCGAAGTCGACCCGGTGACCCGGATCGCCACAAGAAGTGTACGGGACCCGGTGGTATGCCGGGTGACGCCGTTGTCCACAGTGCCCGGACTGTCCACAGGCCCGGTCGCGCGCCCGCCGGACGCGCGACGCTGTGGGCCATGACGACACTGCTGCTCAGCCTTCTCCTGGCCCTGGCCCAGGCCGCCGTCCCGGGGGTCCGCCCGCTGCCCGCGCCCCTGTCCGTGGCCCGCTGGTGGGACCCGCCGCCGACGCCGTACGCGGCCGGGCACCGCGGAGTGGACCTGTCCGCCCCGGTGGGCGCGGAGCTCCGGGCGGTCGGGGCGGGCCGGGTGCACTACGCCGGGCAGGTCGCGGGCCGCGGTGTCCTCTCGCTCACGCTGCCCGGCGGCCTGCGCACGACCTACGAGCCGGTCCGGCCGCTGGTCTCGGAGGGCGAGGAGGTCACGGCGGGCCAGGTGGTGGCGGTCCTGACGGAGGGCTCCCACTGCCCGGAGCCGTGTCTCCACTGGGGCCTTCTGGCCGGCGAGGCGTACCTCAACCCCTTCACCCTGCTCCCCCGGCCCACTCCCCGCCTGCTGCCGGGTGCCGGCCCGAACGGGGCCAGCGGCCCCGGGGACCTCAGCCCCGGACGCCCCGCAGGACCATCGCCACGGCAGCCTCGGTGACGACCTCGGGGTCCTCGGCGGCGCCCAGCTCGATCCGCCGTACCGCCGCGTCCACGACCCCCTGGAGCAGCATCGCCGCCAGGCGGGGCTCCGCATGCCCCAGGGAGCTCAGCGCCTCGACGATCATCGCCACCAGCCCCCCGTGCGCCGCACGGATCTTCTCCCGCGCCCCTGCGTCGAGCTCGCTCGCCGAGATGGCGACCACCGCCCGGTGCCGGCGGTCTCCCACCAGGCCCAACTGGCTCCGTACGTAGGCCTCGACCTTCGCCTCCGGCGACGGCGCGTGTTCCATCGCCGCCTCGATCTCGGCGGCCCACACGGGGAAGTCCACCGCGCACAGCTCTTCGACCACGGCGGCGCGGGAACGGAAGTACTCGTAGACGGAGGACCGGGCCAGCCCGGTCCGTTCCGCGAGGGCGGGGAAGGTCAGCGCCTCCGTCCCGCCTTCGGACAGCAGGGAACGCGCGGCGTCCAAGAGGGCGCCGCGCTGCATCGACCGGTGCTCGGCCACGGAGGCCGCTCGAATCCTGGGCACGCGTCCACTTTACGGAGGTGCCGCAAGCTCACCGGCCCACATCCGCCAACTTCGCACGCAGTTGCAGCACGGACTTGGTGTGGATCTGGCTGACCCGGCTCTCGGTGACACCCAGCACGTTGCCGATCTCGGCGAGCGTGAGGCCCTCGTAGTAGTAGAGGGTCACCACCGTCTTCTCCCGCTCGGGCAAGGTGTTGATGGCGCGCGCCAGCAGGCGGCGCAGCTCGCGGTCCTCGGCCACCTCCACCGGGTTGTCGGCGGCCGTGTCCTCCAGGGTGTCCATCAGGGAGAGGCGGTCGCCGCCCTCCCCGCCGACGTGCAGCAGCTCCTCCAGGGCGACCACGTTCGCCAGCGACAACTGGCTGAAGACGGCGTGGAGATCCTCCACGGCGATCCCCATCTCGCCGGCGACCTCGCCCTCCGTCGGGGTGCGCCGCAGCTGGGCCTCCAGCGTGGCGTAGGCCCGCTCCACGGCCCGTGCCTTCTGCCGGACCGAGCGGGGGATCCAGTCCAGCGCGCGCAGTTCGTCGATCATCGCGCCGCGGATGCGGGTGATCGCGTACGTCTCGAACTTGATCGACCGGTCGATGTCGAACTTCTCGATGGCGTCGATCAGTCCGAAGACTCCGGAGGAGACGAAGTCCGCCTGTTCCACATTGGGCGGCAGGCCGACGCTGACGCGCCCGGCGACGTATTTCACCAGGGGTGAGTAGTGCAGGATCAGCTGCTCCCGCAGCCGCTCGTCACCCGACTCCTTGTACGAACGCCACAGCACCTCCAGGGACGAGGGCGCGGTGGACCGCACGCTGCCACGGGCCGCGGGGGGCACCGCAGCGCGGTCAGACCCTGAGGTGTGCTGGGGCATGCTTCGCCTTTGCCGGAGCCGGATTCCTTGGGAGCGTAGCGTGACGAGAGTGTCGCGGTGCGCGAAGAGTACGGGATGACGCGGGGGCGCAAAGGCCTCCCGACTCACGCGGGCGACCCGGGACCGGCGCCTGGCGCACGGTCCCGGCGACTGCCACCGGGAGGACCGCGTCTCTCATCGCTTTCACTCTTTCACCGGAACACCCCAGGTCAACGACCGCCTCGCCGGGTGGCACCGGTTTGTGTACCCGCTCCAGCCGTTTGTCTGCTCAACTGCCAGCCGTCGCCCTGCCGTTCGACGAACCCCAGAGAGTGAAGTTCGTACAGTCTGCCGATGACTTCATCGGCGCTGATGCCGCAGGCACGTGCCACCTCCGCCATGTCCACCGGGCGCCCGGCCGGGAGTGCTTCGAGCACACGAACGGTCTCCGGCGCCAGCAGGTCCCGGGCGAGCACCGGTCCGCGCCGTTCGGGAGCCAGCTCGCCGATGGCGCCGACCAGTTCGGCCACCTCCGCCGCATCGGTGACGAGCACGGCCTCGCCCCGCAGCAGCTCGTGCACCCCGGTGGAGAGTGCGCTGGTGGCGGGGCCCGGGACGCCCATCGTGAAACGCCCGAGCTTCTGGGCCTGCCGGGCGGTGACCAGGGAGCCGCTGCGCACGGCGGCCTCCACGACGACCGTGCCCCGGGTGAGGGCGGCGATGACCCGGTTGCGCAGGACGAACCGGCTGGGGGTCGGATGGCTGCCGGGTGGCAGTTCCCCGATGACCAGCCCCTGTGCGGCGATGCGGCCCAGCAGGCCGGCGTGTCCGCGGGGGTAGGCGACGTCGACCCCGCAGGCCAGCACCGCGGCGGTCGCCCCTCCCGCGGCGAGCGCCCCGCGGTGGGCCGCGCCGTCGATCCCGAACGCGGCCCCGGAGACCACGACCCAGCCCCGCTCGGCGAGTCCCCCGGCCAGCACCTGGGCCATGTGGGCGCCGTACGGGGTGCAGGCCCGGGCCCCCACCACGGCGACGGAGCGCAGCGCCCAGCTCCGCAGGTTCGGCCGGCCCCGCAGCCACAGCCCGACGGGCCGGGCGTCGCCGAGGTCGTCGAGCTGCGTCGGCCACTCCGCCGATCCGGGGCACACGAACCGGACTCCCGACTCCGCGGCCAGCGCGAGGTCCTGGCGCGGGTCGGCCAGCGCCGCCCGCCCGCGGTACCCGGCGAGCCGCTCCGGCCCCACCCCCGACAGCGCGGTCGACCGAGACGGGCCGGTCAGCAGCCGTATCAGCCCCACGGCGCCGTACGCGCGCAGCCACCGCCCGCCGTGTTCCTCCCCGGGCTCCAGGACCCGTGTCAGCGCCGCCCGCGCGAGCAGTTCGTCCTCCCCGGGCCCGGTCACGGCGCCGCCCCCGGCACCGCCATCGCCCCGCGGGCGATCCCCGTCCGCAGCTCCAGCGCCACCGCCACGTCCAGCGCCTCGGGCCGGTCCCGCGCCCGCAGGTCGGCCACGGTCCAGGCGACCCGCAGGACCCGGTCCAGCCCGCGCGCGGTGAGCAGCCCCCGCTCCAGATCCCGCTCGGCCTGGGCCAGTGCGCCGGGGCCCGCCTGCCACCGGGTCCGCAGTTCCTGCCCGGGCACTTCGGAGTTGAGCCGCCACGGGGTGTCGGCCAGCCGGGCGGCGGCGCGCTCCCTGGCCTCGCGGACCCGGTCGGCGACCACTGCGGTGGACTCCCCCCGGCCGCCCTGCCCGAGCAGATCGGAGCGGGTCACGGGCTCGACCTCCACCCGCAGGTCGACGCGGTCGAGCAGCGGCCCGGACAGCCGCGCCTGATAGCGCCGGATCACCGAGGGCGGGCATTCGCACCCGGCTCCCAGCAGCGTGTGGCGCCCGCACGGGCAGGGGTTCGCGGCGAGCACCATCAGGAACCGGGCCGGGAGCCGCACCACCCCGGCGGCCCGGGCGATCACCACGTTCCCCGATTCCAGGGGCTGGCGCAGCGCGTCCAGCGCCCGGCTGTGGAATTCCGCGGCCTCGTCCAGGAACAGCACCCCCCGGTGTGCCAGGGAGACCGCCCCGGGCCTGGGGATACCGGTCCCGCCGCCGACCAGGGACTGCATGGTCGCCGAGTGGTGCGGTGCGCAGTAGGGCGGCCGCGAGACCAGCGGTTCGCCGGGCGGCAGGATTCCGGCGACCGAGTGGACGGCCGTGACCTCCACGGAGTCCTGGCGGCTGAGCGGCGGCAGGATCCAGGGCAGCCGCTCGGCCAGCATGGTCTTGCCCGCACCCGGCGGTCCGCTGAGGAAGAGGTGGTGCCCGCCCGCGGCCGCGACCTCCAGGGCGCGGCGAGCGGTGTGCTGGCCCGCGACGTCCGCGAGGTCGGGGAAGTCCGCGCAGTCCCCCCGGCCGGCGCGGCCCGGCGCGAGACCGGTGCCCAGGCTCGCCCCCGGGACGAGCAGCCCGGCCAGTATCGGGTCGGGACGGCCGGGCGGGCCGGGCGGGCCGGGCGGATCCTCCTCCGGGACCACCCCGTCGGTCAGGACCGCGATCAGCTGGCGCAGGCTGCGCACGCCGAGCACGGACACGTCCGGCACGAGCGCGGCCTCGGCGGCGCACTGCTGCGGCACCACCACCTGCCGGTATCCCGCCTCGGCCGCGGCGAGGACCGCCGGCAGGATGCCCCGGACCGGACGCACCCGGCCGTCCAGCCCCAGCTCCCCGATGAGGACGAGATCGGCGATCCCGGCCGGGTCGATCACCTCGGCGGCCCCGAGCACGGCGGCCGCGACGGCCAGGTCGAAGCCGGCGCCGGATTTCGGTACGGAGGCCGGGCTGAGCCCGACCGTGAGCTTCTTCTGCGGCCAGGCCGCGCCCGAGTTGACCACGGCCGCACGCACCCGGTCCCGGCTCTCGACCAGCGTCTTGTCGGGCAGCCCGACCAGCGTGAAGGCGGCGACCCCGGGCTCCAGGTCGGCCTGGACCTCGACGACCACGCCGTCGACGCCCACCAGGGCCACCGAGCAGGCCCGCGCGAACCCCATCAGGCCACCCCCCTGACGTGTTCCACCAGGGGCGCGCCGCGCCGCGGCAGCAGGACTCCGACGAGGTCGATGCGCACCCCGCCCGGGGGTGGTCCCCCATGGTCGGCGAGCCAGCGCCCGGCGAGCGTGCGTAAGCGCTCGGCCTTGGCGGGCCGCACGGCGGCCATGGGGTGCTCGAACTCCCCCTCCCGGCGGGTCTTGACCTCGCACATGACGAGGGCGTCCCCGTCCCGCGCGACGATGTCGATCTCCCCGCCGCGGCACCGCCAGTTCCGTGCGATCACGGTCATGCCGGCCTCGGTCAGCCGCCGCGCCGCGAGCTCCTCGCCGTACCGCCCCAATGCCTGCTGTGCCACGCCCTTCGCGTTCATCCGGCACCACCTCCGGTACCGACGATCGCGCGCCCCCGCCCACCCCGTGGATCTTGGTGGACAACCCGGCCGTTGTGGATATCCCCGTCACCCTCCCGGGTGAAGGCCTCCCGGGTGAAGGCCTCCCGGGTGAAGGCTCAGCTGCCGGGCAGTTCGAGGTCGCTCTTGTTGAGCTCCTCGATGTTCACGTCCTTGAAGGTCAGCACCCGCACCTGCTTCACGAAGCGGGCCGGCCGGTACATGTCCCAGACCCAGGCATCGGCCATCGAGACCTCGAAGAACACCTCGCCCTGGACCGAGTGCACCTGCATCTCGTAGTCGTTGGTGAGGTAGAAACGGCGTTCGGTCTCGATCACATACTTGAACAGCCCGACGACGTCGCGGTACTCCCGATAGAGCTTCAGCTCCATCTCGGTCTCGTACTTTTCGAGGTCCTCGGCACTCATGGCATGTTCCCCTTCAGCCGTGCGTCCCCCTATTGTGCGCCAGGGTCCTGCGCCCCTAAACGATTTCCGGGGCCAGGACCACCGGCGCGCGCGGAGGACCCTCGTCGAGCAGTGCACGGAGCAGCTCGGCGAGCCTGGTCGGGTACACCGTCTCACGGGCCGCCAGAAGTTCCTCGGAGGTCCACCATCTGGCTCCGGTCACGCTGCGCCGCTCCAGCTCGGTGAGGCCGCCCATCTCGGTCGCCGTCTGGGTGGTACGTGCCAGGAAGTACCACTCGTCCTGCTCCCAGCGCCGCCCGTCGAAGGGGAAGGAGCAGTAGCGGTGCCACAGCACCGGCCCCAGCTCCACCTCTGTGATCCCCGTCTCCTCCGCCAGCTCGCGCAGCGCGGCCTGCTCGCGGCTCTCCGCGCCCTCCAGCCCGCCGCCGGGGGTGAACCACCAATCGTCCGCGGGGTCCGCCGGCTCGAAGCCGTGCAGCAGCAGGATCCGGTCCTCGGGGTCCAGCAGGATCACCCGCGACACCCGCCGGTGGCCGTGACCTGCGGCCGGGTCAGCTGACACCGGACCGCTCCCGGCGCCGGGTGCGGCCCAGGACCCGTACGAGGGGCCCGTACGCGGCCCCCAGCAGCATCAGGGCGGCTCCGGCCGCCACCGCCGCCACCTGGAGGCGCAGCGGCCCGGGCCGCGAGATCCCGCCCGGCAGGGCGGCGTAGGTCCCCGGTCGCTCCAGCATCTTCACGGAAGGCCAGGCCAGGGCGTCGACGCGGGCGCTGACGGCCGACCGGGGCACGGTCCCCTGCCCTGCCTCCTGCAGGTGCGCCCGGGAGTCCAGCGAGGAGCTGCGCCGGTCGCCCAGCAGGAAGAGGTTCCCCTCGGGGACCGTCACCTCGAAGGGGGTGGTCCCGGCGGGCGCGGCCTGGCCGGGCGGCATGGTGAGCTTCGTGTCGGGCTTGGTGTCGTCGGCGTACGGCTCGTCCAGCGGGGTGCCGTTCACCGTGAGCTCGCCGGCCGCGCCGCAGCACTTCACGGTGTCGCCGCCGATGCCGACGACCCGCTTGACCATGGGCGCGTCGCTCCACATGGAATCAGTAAAGACGACCACGTCCCCGCGGCGCACCTCACCGCCGTCGATGCGCTGGGCGAGCACCCGGTCCCCGGGCCGCACCGTCGGCATCATCGAGTCGGTCGGCACGGTGTAGGGCTGGTAGACGAGCGCCCCCCACACGAAGCCGCCGAGGAAGAGCGCGAAGCCGACGGCCACGGCGATTCCCGACAACACGTTGCCGAGACCGCCGCGGCCGTCCTTGCCCCTGCGTATCGCTTCTGTTCCGCCCATTCCTGCGCCCCCACACTCCGGGATCGTCGACCTGGGCGGCACCCTACCCGGCGGTACGTCCGCTGGTCAGCCTTCGGCGGCGCCACATGACGAGCGGCACAGCGCCCGTCAGGCCCAGCGCGGCCGGTCCGAGCCCGACCGGCGCCAGGCCGGAGGCCCCGAGGCCGAGCGCGGCCGCGGCGGCCTGGTTGCCGATGCCCGGCTGGTCGAAGGTGTCCGGGACCGGCAGGGTGGACCAGCGGGTCACCGGCCACGCGACCACCACGGCGCGTCCGACGACCTTGTCGACCGGCACGAAGCCCTGGGTGGAGTCCTGCATGTGGTAGCGGGAGTCCTGGGAGTTCTGCCGGTGGTCGCCCATCACCCAGATCTTGCCCTTGGGCACGGTGATCGGGCCGAACGGGGCGTCGTCGCAGGCGGTGTTGCCGGGGAAGATGTACGGCTCGTCGAGCTGCTTGCCGTTGACGACGACCGGTCCGCCCTTCTTGCACTCGACCGTGTCCCCGCCGATGGCGATGGTCCGCTTGATCAGGTCCTTCTCGGCGGCGTCCGGCATCAGGCCGATCTTGCTGAGGACCTGCTGGGCGATGTTCGGCTCCGGGGTGAGCTCTCCGGACAGCCAGTTCGCGGGGTCGTGGAAGACCACGACCTCACCGCGCTCGGGCTCGGAACCGAACCACGGCGTCAGCTTGTCCACGAGCACCCGGTCCCCGCGCTGCAGGGTGTCCTGCATCGAGTCGGACGGGATCGAGAACGCCTGGACCAGGAAGGTCTTGATCAGCAGGGCCAGCAGCAGCGCGATGCCGATGAGGAGCGGCAGCTCCTTCCAGAACGAGCGGTGCGGACGGGCCGCGGCACCGCCGTCCTCGGCCTCGCCCCTCAGGGCGTCGTCATCCGGCCGCTCCTCACCCTCGTCGCGTCCGGACCGTGCGCCTACCGCCACATCCCCCACATCCACTCCTCAATCGAGATCGCCGCCCGCGCCGACCGGCTACGGGCCCTCCCCTCCCTTAACGAGCGGGAGTTCCCTAAGGCGCGGGAGACCCAGGACACACTATGCGAACGGCGCGCCCCGTCGGCGCCGCCGACGCCCGCGTCCCTCTCGCCTCGCCTGATCGGGCACCATGCGGAAGGTCGCGGGGGTCTCGAAGTGCTTCCAGTGCCCGAAGGGCCAGGCGATCACCACGGCCTCGCCCACGACCCCGTTCTCGTCGATGGTGCCCTGAAAGGCCTCGTCGAGGTGGTAGCGGGAGTCCGCCGAATTCGACCGGTGATCGCCCATCACGAAGAGCCGGCCAGCCGGCACCTCCACCTCGAAGCTGATCTCCGAGGGGGCGTTGCCCGCGTTCACGTACGGCTCGTCGAGGGGTGCGCCGTTGACGGTGACCCGCCCCCGGTTGTCGCAGCACTTGACGGTGTCCCCGCCGACCCCGATGACCCGCTTGATCAGATCCTGCTCGTCGGCCGACGGCAGCAGGCCGATGAAGGTCAGGGTCTGCTTGATCTGCTTGACCCCGACCGGGTCCGGGGCCGGCCGGGCCGCCTCGCCGCGCAGCCAGCCGCCGGGGTCCTTGAACACGACGACGTCGCCGCGCTGGATCTCGGAGCCGAACCACGGGGTCAGCTTGTCCACGAGGACCCGGTCGCCGATCCGGATGGTCTGCTCCATCGAGCCCGACGGGATGAAGAAGGCCTGGACGAGGAAGGTCTTCAGGAGCAGGGCGATGCACAGCGCGACGACCACCAGCAGGGGCAGTTCGCCCGCCCGGCGCGTGCGGCGGCGCCGCCGCACCTTGCGGGCCAGCCGGCGCCTCTGCGCCCGGCCGCCCGCCACCTCCGCGAGGGACTCCGGCTCCGGCTCGGGCTCGGGCTGAGGCTCCGGCTGCCGTCGGCCGCGCGGCCGCCCCCGGCTACCCACGGCCGCCCCCGACGGCGCCCCAGCGCGAGACCGGCCAGCCGATCCAGTCGGCCCGCCCGATCACCTTGTCCACCGGCACCATCCCCCCGCCCGGCTCTCCCAGGTGGTCCCGCGAGTCCCGGGACTGGGAACGGTGATCACCCATCACCCACAGGGTCCCAAGGGGGACGACGATCCGGAAGGGCACCTTCGAGGGGACGTCACCGGGATACAGGTACGGCTCGTCCAGCGCCACCCCGTTGACCCGGATCCGCCCGTGGGCGTCGCAGCACACCACGTCGTCCCCGCCGACCCCCACGACCCGCTTCACGAAGTCGGTGTCGGACGGCTCCGCGAGCCCGAGCGCCGAGGCGCCCCCGTGCAGCAGCCCGCCGAGGGCGCCGCCGTCCGGGCGCTCCCGTACGAAGGAGCCGGTGCCGTCGAAGACGACCAGGTCGCCGCGGCGCGGCTGGCCGCCGGAACGGTACGCCAGCTTGTTGACCAGCAGCCGGTCCCCGACCTGGAGCGTCGGCTCCATGGAACGGCTCGGGATCAGGAAGGGCTGGACCACGAAATGGCTGAACAGCAGCAGGAAGACGGTGCAGATCACACCGAGCGCTCCGGCCCGCCGCCACGTCAGCCGCAGCAGGCGCCCGCCCGTACGCCGCCCGCGCCCGGGCCGCCGGGTCGCGGAGAACGCAAAACGCGGCCGCCCCTCCCCCTCGCCGGGGGAAGAGTGGCCGCGCTGCGTGTGAGGTGCTTCGGTGTCCATCGGGAGCGAGCCTATCCGGCCACCCCCGGGCCCCGGAGGGGACCTCAGCGGTCGCGCTTCTCCTTGATCTTCGCGGCCTTGCCGCGGAGCTCACGGAGGTAGTACAGCTTGGCGCGACGCACGTCACCGCGGGTGACGAGCTCGATCTTCTCGAAGATCGGGGAGTGGACCGGGAAGGTACGCTCCACGCCGACGCTGAAGGAGACCTTGCGGACGGTGAAGGTCTCGGAGACACCGGCGCCCTGGCGGCGGATGACTACGCCCTTGAACTGCTGGATACGGGAGCGGTTGCCCTCGATCACGCGGACGTGCACGTTGATCGTGTCACCCGGGCGGAAGGCCGGGACGTCCGAGCGGAGCGTGGCGGCGTTGACGCCATCGAGCAGGTGAGACATGTTGTTCGTCTGCTTTCTTCGCATGACGCCACAGGTCGCCAATGCGGGTTTCCGTAGAGAATTCGGGAGCTGCGAGACCCGGCGGACGACGGTCCCCCTGTGGCAGGGGCGTCCGCGAGCACACAACAGCCGCCTATTCTTCCACGGCCTCGGGCCTGCGCCAAAATCGGCCGTCCGGTGACGGGGTCCAGCCCAGGATGGAGAGGATCTCCCGGTCCTTCTTGTCGAAGGCGGTGGCCTCGCAGCGCTCGATCAGGTCCGGGCGGTTGCGGGCGGTCCGGCGAAACGCCTCGTCCCTGCGCCAGCGGGCGATCTTCCCGTGGTGACCGCTCAGCAGCACCTCGGGAATGTCGCGGCCGCGCCATACGGGGGGCTTGGTGTAGACGGGCCCCTCCAGGAGGTTGGCCATCTCGCCCGGCGCGAAGGAGTCGTCGCGGTGCGATTCCGCGTTGCCGAGCACCCCGGGCAGCAGCCGGGCCACGGCCTCGGTGACCACCAGGACGGCGGCCTCGCCGCCCGCCAGGACGTAGTCGCCGATGGAGACCTCGTACACCGGCATGCGCGTGGCGTACTCGTCCATGACCCGGCGGTCGATGCCCTCGTACCGGGCCGGCGTGAAGATCAGCCACGGCCGCTCGGAGAGCTCGACGGCCAGTTCCTGGGTGAAGGGGCGGCCGCTGGGGGTGGGGACGACCATGACGGGCCCGTGCGCGCCCGCCTCGTAGCCGTCGGCCAGGGCCGCGTCCAGCGCCTCGCCCCACGGCTCGGTCTTCATGACCATGCCGGGACCGCCGCCGTACGGGGTGTCGTCGACGGTGTTGTGCCGGTCGTACGTCCAGTCCCGCAGGTCGTGCACGTGGACGTCGAGCTGCCCGCGGGCGCGGGCCTTGCCGACGAGGGAGACGTTCAGCGGCTCCAGGTACTCGGGGAAGATCGTGACGACGTCGAGACGCATCAGGCGTCTTCCCCGTCGGCGTCACGCGTCGAGACGATGATCGCTTCGCGCTCGTCGATCAGTCCCGGCGGCGGGGTGATGACGCAGCGCTGCTCCTCCAGGTCGATCTCGGCGACGATCTCCTCGACGAAGGGGATCATCACCTCGGAGCCGTCCGGCCGCTCGACGATGAAGAGGTCCTGCGAGGGCAGGTGGGAGATCTCGGTGATCCGGCCGATCTCGGTGCCGTCGGCGAGGACCACGTCCAGGTCCATCAGCTGGTGGTCGTAGTACTCGTCGGGCTCCTCGGGGAGCTCGGTCGGGTCCACGTCCGCGATCAGCAGGATGTTGCGCAGGGCCTCGGCGCCGGTGCGGTCCTTGACGCCGGCGAAGCGCAGCAGCAGCCGCCCGCTGTGCACCCGGCCCGTCTCGATGGTCAGCGGGCCCGCCGACGCGGGCTCCGTCCTGAGCACGGCGCCGGGACTGAGCCGCAGTTCCGGCTCGTCCGTGCGCACCTCGACGGTGACCTCGCCCTTGATGCCGTGGGCGCGGCCGATCCGCGCGACTACCAACTCCACTGTGCTCTCCTGTTCAGACGACGACGGGCCGGGGCGGGCACGAATGCCCTCCCCGGCCCGTGCCGGTGATTCACGCTTCTAGCAAGCCGGGTCTCAGCGGACCTGGTCCACGTCGACGAGGTCGACGCGGATCCCCCGGCCGCCGATGGCGCCCACGACGGTACGCAGAGCACGTGCGGTGCGGCCGTTGCGACCGATCACCTTGCCGAGGTCGTCCGGGTGAACCCGGACCTCGAGCACCTGTCCGCGGCGCAGGTTGCGCGAGGCGACCTGCACGTCGTCGGGATTGTCCACAATGCCCTTTACGAGGTGCTCAAGAGCCTCCTCGAGCATGATCAGGCCTCGGTCGACTCGGCGGTGGCCTCAGCCTCGTCCGCCTTCTTGTCGGCCTTCTTCTTCTGCGTGATGGCCTCGCCCTTGCCCTCGCCGATGCCCTCGAGGGCCTTGGCGAACTCGTCGAAGGAGCGACGCTTGCTCTCCTTCGTCTCCGGCTGCAGGAGCGGCGCGGGGGCGGGGAGGCCCTTGTGGGCCTGCCAGTCACCGGTCAGCTTCAGGATGGCGAGCACAGCCTCGGTGGGCTGGGCGCCGACGGACAGCCAGTACTGCGCACGCTCGGCGTTGACCTCGATGCGCGACGGGTTGTAGGTCGGGTGGTAGATACCGATCTCTTCGATCGCGCGACCGTCCCGACGGGTACGGGCGTCGGCGACGACGATGCGGTAGTGCGGCTGGCGAATCTTGCCGAGGCGCTTGAGCTTGATCTTGACTGCCACTGGAGTGGTGTCTCCTGAACTTGACGTGGTTGGGCACATGAGATGCCACGTGGGGTTGCGGTACTCGGGTGCCCGATGGACGCGTCAGCCGGAGGAGAGAGGGGTCCTATGCGACTGTCGAGTACAGCTAGCCATTGTGCCATACGCCTGCGGCGGCTCCGAGCGGGGTGAACCTCCCCGCGGGCAGGGCTGCGCCGGCGCGCGGCAGCCTCCTGACCCCCCACGGGTCAGGAGGCTGCCGCGATGGCCACCTCGGGGATGCGGAAGGGCTTCATGCAGCCGCCGCACACGATCGGGGCCTGGGCCAGGACCGAGGGGACCACCCGGACGTTGCGACCGCAGTCGCAGACCGCCTTGACCCGCACGCCGCCGCCGGAGGACCCGTGCCGTGCGGCCGGTCCCCGGAAGCTGCGCTTGGTGTCGGCGGCCGTCGCGGCCGTGTGCGCCTTCAGCGCGCGCTGCAGCCGCTCCATCGTCGGGCGGTAGCGCCGCTTCGCCTCGGGATTGAGCGTGACCAGCGAGAAGCCGCTGCTGGCGTGTGGCTCCTCGGGGTGGTCCAGCCCCATTTCCTCGGCGATCGCGAGGAATCTGCGGTTGTGGTAGCGGCCTGCGCGCGAGGTGTCGCGGACACCGCGGGCGGCGGCGATGCCGTGGACTGCCTCGTGCAGCAGTCGCTCGAAGGAGAGCTCGGCGCCACAGGCGGACGAGGACTCTCCGATCAGGGACTCGGGCGCGGCAAGGTCAGGCAGCTCGGGGTGGTACCGCTGAATGTCGGCCCACGCCTGCGCCAGCTCTGCGGCGAGAACAGGTGGTGTCGTGCTCACGTCGTGACAACGAGCCGGGGGGCCCGGGTGTTCCGATTCCGGGCCATTCCAAATTTTTTGCACGTACCAGTCAGTTCAGTCTCATGCGTCCTGACGAGGACGGGTGCGTCGATGTCAGGATGAGTCGGTACGTAACGAGGACTAACGACAAAGCCGCCCCGGCGCGCGGCTCGTGCCGCACGCCGGGGCGTACAGGTGACTCAGTAGGAGCGCGCGACGATCGCGAGGGTACCGGGGGCGTCGTCCGACTGCGGGACCGACCCGTCCGCGGCGATCAGGCAGCGCACGGAGACGGCCTGCTCGGCCAGCTTCGCCTCGCCCTCCGGTCCGAGGTCCGCCCACGGGATCCGCGCCCAGCCGCCGGCGATGGCGGCCTCGGCGGCCTCCTCGATGGTGGAGACGTCGGAGGTACGGGCCTCGCGGCGCTCGCGGGACTCGCGCAGCAGCTGCGCCTGGTCCTCGTCGAGCACCTTGGGCAGCAGGTCGAGCAGCTCGGTGATCTGGACCGGCTCCTTGCCGCCCGGGATGCGGCGGGCCAGCATCGCGGTGCCGGCCTCCAGGTCGCGGGGGCCGATCTCGATGCGGACCGGTACGCCCTTGAGCTCCCAGTCCACGGCGCGGCGGCCGAAGGGCGTGTCCACGCGGTCGTCGACGTGCACGCGCAGGCCGGCGGCCTTCAGCTGGGCACCCAGCTCGCGGACCTTGGTGACGGCCTCGTCGCCCTTGATCGCCATGACGACGACCTGGACGTGCGCCAGGCGCGGCGGGACCCGCAGGCCGTTGTCGTCGCCGTGGGACATGATCAGGCCGCCGACCATGCGGGTCGAAACGCCCCACGAGGTCTGCCAGACCAGCTCCTGCTTGCCTTCCTTCGACAGGTACTGCGTGTTGAAGGCCTTGGCGAAGTTGGTGCCGAGCTCGTGGCTCGTGCCCAGCTGGAGGGCCTTGCCGTCGCCCATCATGCCCTCGAGGGTGAGGGTGTTGATGGCGCCGGCGAAGCGCTCCTTGGCGGTCTTGCGGCCGAGCACGACGTCGATGCCGAGCACGTTCGTCATGAAGTCGCCGTAGACGTCCGTGTGGATCCGGGCGGCGTAGTCGCGGGCGTCCTCGTAGGTGGCGTGGGCCGTGTGGCCCTCCTGCCAGAGGAACTCACTCGTCCGCAGGAACACGCGCGGACGCATCTCCCAGCGGACCACATTGGCCCACTGGTTGATCAGCAGGGGCAGGTCCCGGTAGCTCTGGACCCACTTGGAGAAGTAGTCGTTGATGATCGTCTCGGAGGTCGGCCGGACGACGACCGGCTCTTCGAGCTCCTTGCCGCCGCCGTGCGTGACGACCGCGAGCTCGGGGGCGAAGCCCTCGACGTGCTCCGCTTCCCGCGTCAGGTAGGACTGCGGGATGAACAGCGGGAAGTACGCGTTCTGGGCGCCCGCGTCCTTGATCCGCGCGTCCATCTCCTGCTGCATCCGCTCCCACAGGCCGTAGCCGTACGGTCGGATGACCATGGTGCCGCGGACCGGACCGTTGTCGGCCAGCTCGGCCTTGTTGATCAGATCCTGGTACCAGCGGGGGAAATCCTCCGCCTGCGGGGTGAGAACGGGTGCCTTTGCCATGGCGCGAATGGTACGGCGCCCGGCGGTCGATGCGTGAATCGGGTGGCGCACTCCTCTGGACGCGGGGGCCGATGGGGAGTTCCCTGTCAACGGGGGCAAGGGGGCGACATGGAATCAGGAGCGCTCTTTCGATGACACCGACGCCGACGCCGACGCTCACCGCCCGGGACTGGGCGGAGATCCAGGAACGGATGCTGGTACCGCTGTACGAGGCGGTCTACGACCGGCTGGAGGTCGGGCCGGGAGACCGGCTGCTGGCCCTCGACTGCGGGGCGGGCCTGGCCCTGCTGCTGGCGGCCGGGCGCGGCGCCGTGGCCACGGGCGTGGAGGCGGATCCGGCCCGGCGGGCCCTGGCCCGCGAGCGGCTGCTGGACGTGCTGGCGGCCCCGCCGCGGCCGCCCCGCCCGTACGACGCCCTGCTGGCCTTCTCGCCGAGCCCGGCGGCCCTGGCCGCGGCCCTGCCCGCGGTCCGGCGCGGTGGCACGGTGGTGCTGGCCGACTGGGGTCCGGCGGAACGCTGCACCGTGCCCCGCGTCCTGGGCGGCGGGCCCGCGCCGCGGGACCTGGACGCGCTGGTGGAGCGGGCGGGGCTGCAGCCGGACGGCTCGGGGCGGGTGTTCTGCCCGTTCGGGTACGCGGACGTGGACAGCGCGGTGCGCGGACTGCTGTCGACCGGGCTCTACCCCGTCGCGAGCGCCGCCTCCACCGGAGGGGCCTGCGCGGCGCCTTTCGGGGCGGCGGATCAGGCGCCGGCTGATCCGGCGCTGGCGGAGAAGGAGCTGGCCGAGGCCCTTCACCCGTTCGAGCGGCCCGACGGCGCCGTGTGGCTGCCGAACATCCTCCGGTACGTGATCGCCCGGGTGGCGTAGCGGTCGCGTCCTACGGCTCGGCGTGGGCCTTCGTCAGCCGCGGGATGCCCGCGGCGGCGTAGGCGGCCGGTTCGTCCAGGGTCTCGTTGGCCAGGAGCGCCTCCGCCAGGGCGTCCAGCTTCGGGCGGTGCTCGCGCAGCAGGCGGCAGGCCTCCACGTAGCACTCGTCCACGATCCGCCGCATCTCGTGTTCCACCGCGTCGAGGGTGGCGGGGGCGGCCAGCAGGCCGTAGGGGCTCTGCGCGTCGGAGGGGATCGCGGTGAGGCGGCCGATCCGCTCGCTCATGCCCCAGCGGCCGACCATGCCGCGGACGATGTTGGTGACCTGTTCGAGGTCGTTCTCCGCGCCCGTGGTGATGACGTCGTAGACGATGTGCTCGGCGGCCATCCCGCCCAGCGCTCCGATGATGCGCCCGCGCAGGTACTGCTCGGTGTACGCGTAGCGGTCCGCGTCCGGGCTGGAGAGGGTGACGCCCAGCGCGCGCCCGCGCGGGACGATCGTGATCTTGCGGACCGGGTCGGCGCCGGGCTGGAGCATGCCGAGGAGCGCGTGGCCGCTCTCGTGGTACGCCGTGCGCCGGCGCTCCTCCAGCGGCATGACCAAGGAGCGCTCCGCGCCCAGCTGGACCTTCTCCAGGGCGTCGGAGAGGTCGGACTGGGTGACCTCGCTCTGCTGGCGCTTGACGGCGAGCAGGGCGGCCTCGTTGGCCAGGTTGGCGAGTTCGGCGCCGGTCATTCCGGGGGTCGTACGGGCCACCTGGGCCAGGTCGACGCCCGCGGCGAGGGGGATGTCGCGGGTGTGGATGCGCAGGATGGCCTCGCGGCCGGACCGGTCGGGCGGGGAGACGACCACCGTGCGGTCGAAGCGGCCGGGCCTGGTCAGGGCCGGGTCCAGGACGTCGGCCCGGTTGGTGGCGGCGAGCACGACGACTCCCTCGGAGCCGGAGAAGCCATCCATCTCGGTGAGGATCTGGTTGAGCGTCTGTTCGCGTTCGTCGTGGCCGCCCAGGCCCGCGCCGCCGCCCCGCACCCGTCCGATGGTGTCGATCTCGTCGATGAAGATGATGGCGGGGGCCACCTTGCGCGCCTCGGTGAACAGTTCGCGCACCCGGGAGGCGCCGACTCCGACGATCATCTCGATGAACTCGGAGGCGGAGGCGGAGAAGAACGGCACCCCGGCCTCGCCCGCGACCGCCCGCGCGAGGAGGGTCTTGCCGGTGCCGGGCGGGCCGGACAGCAGCACGCCGCCGGGCATCCGGGCGCCCATCTTCCGGTACTGCTGGGGGTTCTTGAGGAAGTCGACGACGTCGTTGAGCTCTCCCTCGACCTCGTCGATGCCGGCGACGTCCTCGAAGGTGGTGCGTTTGGCGCCCGCTTCCAGCTCCACCGGTTTGGGCGGCGCCTTGCGGCCCAGCGCTCCCATGCCGCCGCCCGTGCCCGCGCCCATCCGGCGGGCGATGACCACCCACAGCACGACCAGCAGCAGCATGGGGGCGAGGGAGATCAGCAGGTTGGCGAGGAAGCTGCGCTGTACGACGACCGGGGAGGCCGTCACCGTCACGTTCTGCTTGGTGAGGCCGGCCCACAGGTCGTCGTCGGCGAACGCCGGGCGCTGGGTGACGAATTTGGTGTAGTCGCCCTTGCCCCCGTCGGGCAGCGGCCGTTTGGTCTTCAGTTCGCCCTGGATGGCGTCGCCCTTGGAGTAGATCTTCGAGACGTTGCCGTCGGCGACCTGCTTGCTGAACTCCGTGTAGGAGACCGTCGGCTCGTCCCCCTCGTTGAAGAAGGACAGCACGAGGTTGGTCACCAGATACACGATCAGGGCGGTGAGGATCAGCCCCCGCCAGCCGCCCGGCATCCGCTTCTTCGGCGGCGGGGCGGGCGGTGCGCCTTCGGAGCGCCAGGGCGTGTCGGCCCGCTCGCGAGGCGGTACGGGGGTGGGGCTGGGCACGGGGCGCCTCCTTCTGCCATCCTCCCGGCCGACCATAAGGGATAAAACGGACCGTCGCCCCGGCAGAAACCGTCGCCCCGGCGGAAAAGGGGAGGGCCCCGACCGTGTGACCACGACCGGGGCCCTCCCCCGCACTGCCCGCGTGCTACTTCATGAACTTCTTGAACTCGTCCGGAAGGTCGAAGTCCTGACCTGCCTGGCCGCCCGCCGGAAGACCGAAGGGGCTGCCGGCGGCCGCGGGCTCGATCGCCTGCGGGCCCTGCTCCCGGCGGGCCGCGGCTGCGGCCTCCTCTTCCTTGCGCTTCATCGGGTTGCCGCTCTTGCGCTTGCCCTTGGCCTGCTTGACCTGCTTCTTCTGCCGGCCGGGGCCGCCGCCCATCCCCGGGATGCCGGGCATCCCGGGCATGCCGCCGCCCTGGGCCATGCGGGACATCATCTTGCGCGCGTCGAAGAACCGCTCGACGAGCGACTTGACGGCGCTGACCTCGGTGCCGGAGCCCTTGGCGATGCGGGCGCGGCGCGAGCCGTTGATGATCGTCGGGTCCTGGCGCTCGGCCGGGGTCATCGACTTGATGATCGCGGCGGTGCGGTCCACGTCGCGCTCGTCGATGTTATTGATCTGGTCCTTGATCTGACCCATGCCGGGGAGCATGCCGAGCAGCTTGGAGATGGAGCCCATCTTGCGGACCTGCTCCATCTGGGCCAGGAAGTCGTCGAGCGTGAACTCCTTGGGGCCCTTGGCGAGCTTGGCCGCCATCTTCTCGGCCTCGGCCTGCGAGAAGGTCTTCTCGGCCTGCTCGATGAGGGTGAGCATGTCACCCATGTCGAGGATCCGGCCCGCCATGCGGTCGGGGTGGAACGCGTCGAACTCGTCGAGCTTCTCGCCGTTCGAGGCGAACATGATCTGCTTGCCGGTGACGTGCGCGATGGAGAGCGCGGCACCACCGCGGGCGTCACCGTCGAGCTTGGAGAGCACGACGCCGTCGAAGCCGACGCCGTCGCGGAATGCCTCGGCGGTGTTGACCGCGTCCTGGCCGATCATGGCGTCGACGACGAAGAGGATCTCGTCGGGGCTGACGGCGTCGCGGATGTCCGCAGCCTGCTGCATCAGCTCGGCGTCGATGCCGAGGCGGCCGGCGGTGTCGACGATGACGATGTCGTACTGCTTGGTCCGCGCGTACTCGACGGAGTCCTTCGCCACCTGGACCGGGTCGCCGACGCCGTTGCCGGGCTGGGGCGCGTAGACCGCGACGCCGGCGCGCTCGGCGACGACGCTCAGCTGGTTGACGGCGTTGGGGCGCTGGAGATCGCACGCGACCAGGAGCGGGGCGTGGCCCTGCCCCTTCAGCCACAGACCGAGCTTGCCGGCGAGGGTGGTCTTACCGGCACCCTGGAGACCGGCCAGCATGATCACGGTGGGCGCGGTCTTGGCGAAGCGCAGCCGCCGGGTCTCGCCGCCCAGGATGGTGACGAGCTCGTCGTTGACGATCTTCAGGACCTGCTGGCCCGGATTCAGGGCCTTGCTGACCTCTTCGCCGCGCGCGCGTTCCTTGACGTTCGCGATGAAGGAGCGGACGACCGGGAGGGCGACGTCGGCCTCAAGGAGGGCGATACGGATTTCCCGGGCCGCTGCGTCGATGTCAGCCTCGGACAGCCGGCCTTTGCCGCGCAGGCCCTTGAAGGTATTCGCCAAGCGGTCGGAGAGCGTATCGAACACGGTGGTCGCGATTCCTCGGGTCGGGGGCGTGTGGTCGTCCCCCAGGGTATCGGGCCGGGCCGCGTGGTGGACCCTGCGGTCCACCGCGGGCTCCTCGGATCCGCTGGGCGCTCGCTACGTCAGGGCGTCCTGCACCGCGCCGGCCAGGGCCGCGGCCTCCCGGGCGGGCAGGGGTTTGCCGTCGCCGTCGACCACGTACAGCGAGTCCACCGCGTTGGCGCCGAGCGTCGAGACGTGCGCGCTGCGGACCCGGGCGCCCGCGGCTTCCAGGGCGCGGCCGATCCGGTGCAGCAGGCCCACCGCGTCGGGTGCCCGTACCTCCAGGACCGTGGCCAGCGAGGAGACGTCGGGGACCACCGTGACGCGGGGCGGCGGCGGGATCACCCCGCGCCGGCGCGGGTAGGAGGACTCGCGGTCCGCCAGCTTCGCCGGGACGTCCAGCGACCCGTCCAGCGCGCGCACGAGATCGGTGCGCAGCCGCGCGGCCTCGGGCAGCGCGCCGTACTCCGCCGCCACCCGCCACCGCAGCACCAGGACCTCGCCGAGCCGGTCCGGGAGCTCCATGGAGCGCAGGTCCGCCGCGCGGACGGTGAGCCGGTGCAGGGCCAGCACCCCGGCCACCGCCGGGAGGACCCCGGGCTGGTCGGGGACCGCCACGACGAGTTCCACGCCGACCGCGTCCTCCTCCTGGCGGGCGTGCAACGCCAGCACCGGCTCCCGGGTGCGCAGGGCCTCCACGGCCAGGCGTTCGTGTTCCGTGGTCGGGATCTCCGGTTCCCGCACCGCGGGGGCCGTGCCGCGCAGGACCGCGGCCACCCGGGCGACGAGGTCCGCGACCAGCGATCCCCGCCAGGCGCTCCAGGCCGCCGGGCCGGTGGCCAGGGCGTCCGCCTCCGTCAGGGCGTGCAGTACCTCCAGCGTGGTCACCGACCCCACGGCCTCGGCGACCGAGCGGACGGTGGCAGGGTCGTCCAGGTCGCGCCGCGTCGCGGTGTCGATCAGCAGCAGGTGGTGGCGTACGAGCGCGCCGAGCACGTCGACGTCCTGCGCGTCGAAGCCGACCCGGGCGGCGACGTCGCGGGCGATCGTCGCTCCGGCCACCGAGTGGTCGCCCGGCCAGCCCTTGCCGATGTCGTGCAGCAGGGCGGCCATCAGCAGCAGGTCGGGGCGCCCGACGCGGCGGGTGAGGGCCGCGGCGCGGACCGCCGTCTCGATGAGGTGGCGGTCCACCGTCCAGGTGTGCACGGGATTGCGCTGCGGGCGGCACCGCACCCGCTCCCAGTCGGGGAGCAGCCGCGTGATCAGGCCCTCCGCCTCCAGTGCCTCCCACACGGCCACCGTCGGCTCCCCCGCGCCCAGCAGCGTCAGCAGCTGCTCGCGCGCCTCGGCCGGCCAGGGCACCGGCAGCGGTTTCCCCTGGGCCGCGAGCCTGCGTACGGCGTGCAGCGATACGGGAAGGCCCGCCTGCGCGGCGGCCGCGGCGAACCGCAGCGGCAGTACGGGATCGCGGTCCGGGCGCGCGGCCAGGGCCAGTACGGCCTCGCCGTCGGACTCCACGACGCCCTCGGCCAGGGGGGCCCGCGGGGCGGCCGGGGCGCCCCGGGTCCCCAGCAGTCCGCGCAGCCGGGGCCGGGTGGCGCGGGCCCGCAGCACGCGCCCGACCTCCCGCCAGGTGACGTCACCGGCGTACGCGACCACGCGCGCGGCCTCGTAGACCTCGCGCAGCAGCGCGTCGGCGTCGAGCAGCCCGAGCCGGGCGGCGACCTGGTCCTGCTCCTGGAGCGAGAGCCGGTCGGTGGCCCGGCCCGTCACCAGGTGCAGGGCGTCGCGCGCGTCCAGGAGCCGGCGCCGGGCCTCGGCGAGGCCCTCGCGCGGCGCGTCGGCGAGCCAGGACGCCGCGACGGCCCGCAGCGCGGTGGCGTCCCGGAGCCCGCCGCGGGCCTCCTTGAGGTCGGGTTCGAGCAGGAAGCGCAGCTCACCGGCCCGCTCGGCCCGCTCGCGGCACAGGGCGTGCAGCTGCGGGAGCCGCTTGGCGGCCTGGTTGCGCCAGTCGGCCAGCACGGAGGTGCGCAGGCCGGCGAGGAGCCCGGCGTCTCCGGCGACCGTGCGGGCGTCCAGCAGGCCGAGGTGCACCTTCAGGTCCTCGGCGGCGGTCTTGCGGGCCTCGCCGGGGGTCCGTACCGAGTGGTCGAGGGCGAGGCCGAGGTCCCACACCGGGTACCAGAGCCGGTCGGCGAGCGCGCTCAGCTCGCGCGGCTGCGCCTTGCCGTCGTGCAGCAGCACCAGGTCGAGGTCGCTGCGCGGGGAGAGTTCGGCCCGCCCGTAGCCGCCGACGGCGACCAGGGTGGCGCCGCGTACGCCCGTCTCCCGTACGGCGGTCGTGAACAGGGTGTTCAGCCATGCGTCGGTCAGCCCGGCCAGGGCGGAACGCCGCGAGGGCCCGGACTGCGACTCCTCCTGGAGGAGTCGCAGCCGGGCCGCGGCGTATCCGCTGGGTCCCGAGTCGGCCGTGTGGTCCGTGGATTCTTCGACGCTCGTCACCCAGGAGCTCCCGTCAGTTAGGGCTTGTCCGGTGGTCAGGCCGGGCTGGCGCTACAGCGCGTCGGCGCCGCGCTCGCCGGTGCGGACCCGTACGACCGAGTCCACGGGGACGCTCCACACCTTGCCGTCGCCGATCTTGCCGGTGGCCGCCGCGCTCACGATGACGTCGATCAGCTGGTCGGCGTCGTCGTCCGCGACCAGCACCTCGATGCGGATCTTGGGGACGAGGTCGACCTGGTACTCGGCGCCGCGGTAGACCTCGGTGTGACCGCGCTGGCGGCCGTAGCCGCTGGCCTCGGTGACGGTGAGTCCCTGGACCCCGAAGGCCTGGAGGGCTTCCTTGATCTCGTCCAGCTTGTGCGGCTTGACGATCGCGGTGATCAGCTTCATGCGTCAACCTTCTTGCTCGCGGCGGAGGGGACGGGGACGGCGGTGTTCCGCGAGGCGGCTCCGCCGCCGGCTCCGCTGAAGTCGTAGGCGGTCTCGGCGTGCTCGATCTGGTCGATGCCGACGACCTCGTCGTCCTCGGAGACCCGCATCCCGATCGTCTTGTCGAGGAGGAAGGCGAGCACCGCGGACGCCACCAGAGAGTAGGCGAGGACGGAGAAGACTCCGACGGCCTGCTTGCCGAGCTGCTCCAGACCGCCGCCGTAGAAGAGGCCGGCCACGTCGGACTGGACCCCGCCGGTGGCGAAGAGGCCGACGAGCAGGGAGCCGGCGACACCGCCGACGAGGTGGACGCCGACCACGTCGAGGGAGTCGTCGTAGCCGAACTTGTACTTGAGGCCCACCGCCATGGCGCACAGCACGCCGGCGATGGCGCCGACGGCGATCGCGCCGAGCGGGCTGACGGCGCCGCCCGCGGGGGTGATGGCGACGAGGCCGGCGACGGCGCCGGAGGCGGCGCCGAGGGTGGTGAAGGAGCCGTGGCGCAGCTTCTCGTAACCGAGCCAGGCGAGCATGGCGGCGGCCGTGGCGACCTGGGTGTTGACGAACATGACCGCGCCGACGCCGTCGTCGTTACCGAGCCAGGAGCCCGCGTTGAAGCCGAACCAGCCGAACCACAGCAGACCGGCGCCGAGCATCACGAGGGGCAGGCTGTGCGGGCGCATCGGGTCCTTCTTGAAGCCGACGCGCTTGCCGATGACCAGGATGACGCCGAGGGCGGCGGCGCCGGCGTTGATGTGGACGGCGGTGCCGCCCGCGAAGTCGATGACGCCGAGCTCGAAGAGCCAGCCGCCGGCGCCCCAGACCCAGTGGGCGACGGGGAAGTAGACGACGGTGACCCAAAGGGCGGTGAACAGGACCCAGGCGCTGAACTTCACGCGGTCGGCGAGGGCGCCGCTGATCAGGGCCGGGGTGATCACGGCGAACATCAGCTGGAAGACGGCGAAGACGTAGACCGGGATGGTGTAGCCGTCCCAGAGCTCGGTGATCCCGATGCCGCTGAGTCCCACGTAGTCGGAGTTCCAGCCGATGAGGGAGCCGGAGTCGGTGCCGAAGGCGAGGCTGAAGCCGTAGAGCACCCACAGGATCGTGACGATCCCCAGGCTGACGAAGCTCATCATCAGCATGTTGAGGCTGCTCTTGACCCGGACCATGCCGCCGTAGAAGAAGGCGAGTCCCGGGGTCATCAGCATGACCAGGGCGGAGCAGATGAGCATGAACCCGGTGTTCGCGGCAGACAGCGTCGGGGCGTCTGCCGCGAGGGTCGTGATGG
Organism: Streptomyces sp. NPDC045695; assembly: GCF_056432025.1. NCBI lineage: Bacteria > Bacillati > Actinomycetota > Actinomycetes > Kitasatosporales > Streptomycetaceae > Streptomyces > Streptomyces sp. NPDC045695. Next base: position 345,615 of record NZ_JBWKJU010000004.1, on the reverse strand, counting down.
CTGATGCCATCGGCGTCTCCTCGTCGTCGGTACGTTCGCGTGCGGGCGATCGTGAAAACCTGAGCGGCGTTAAGGGGTCCGGCCTCGTGGGGGCTGGCCTGGACTGGCCGGTTAATGACCCTGAGATTCGCGCAGGCCGGTTTCCGGCGGCGCCGCTGGGTGTTTCGCGCCGATGACGAAGGAGTCGTGGGTGTTACGACGTGATGAACGCCGCGACCACCGGTCGAGGGGCCCCGGCGCTGAGCCGCCGCCCCTGTGAGAGCGGCGGCGGCTCAGCGGTGGAAAGCGAAGCCGGCCGCGGCAGTACCCGGAGTGTCCTGGCTGGGGGAGCCTGATCGGGCTTCACGGGGTTGACTGCCGCGGCCGGCGCCTGGGGGCGGCCGCGCGGGCCGTCAGACGGCCTCCGCGGCCTCGGGGAGCCGGGAGGCGAGGTGGTCGGTGAGCCGGACCACGTCGGCGACGTCGCCGTACTCACGGGCCGCGGCGTCGACGGTCTTGCGCAGCCGGGTGTTCACCCGCTCGGACCGCACCTTTCCCGCCACGTCCAGGGCTCGGTCGACGAGGACGGCGGCCTGCTCGGGCTCGCGCTGGAGCAGGTGCACGGTGGCCATGCCGATGAGGTTGAGGGCGTAGGAGCGCTGGTGCTCCTCGTCCTTCTCGAAGAGCTCGACGGCCCGTTGCATGACGGGCTCGGCGAGGGAGGCGTAGGTGGGGCTGCGGCCGGCCACGTAGGCCAGGTCCCGGTAGGAGTGGGAGTTCTCGCCGTTCAGCTCGGCCTCGGAGAAGAAGCGGATCCAGTCGGGTTCGGGCTCGCCGCCGAAGCCGGCGTCGGAGAAGGTGTCCTCGGCCATCCGCACGGCCCGCTTGCAGCGGCTGGGCTGGCCCATGTTGGCGTACGCGCGGGCCTCCATCGCATACAGCATGGCCTGGGTGCGCGGGCCGGCGCAGTCGCGGCTGCCGTACTGCGCGAGGTGGATCAGCTCCAGCGCGTCTTCGGGGCGGCCCAGGTGGATCATCTGGCGGCTCATGTTGGAGAGGATGTACGAGCCGAGCGGCTTGTCCCCGCCCTCCTTGGCGGCGTGCAGCGCGAGGACGAAGTACTTCTGCGCGGTGGGGTGCAGGCCGATGTCGTAGCTCATCCACCCGGCCAGCTCGGCCAGCTCGGCGGCGACCTTGAAGAGCCGCTTCATGACCGGGGCCGGGTGGTCCTCCTGGAGCAGGTCGGTGACCTCGTGGAGCTGGCCCACGACGGCCTTGCGCCGCAGTCCGCCCCCGCACTGGGCGTCCCACTGGCGGAACATGACGGTGGTGTCGTCGAGGAGGTCGAGCTCCGGTGCGGAGAGCCGGGGCGGGCGGTGGCCGCCGAGGGCGCCCCTCGGCCCCGGTTCCCGCGGTCCCGGGTCGGCGGCCGGGACCGGGACGAGCCAGCGCTGCATGGGCTCGATGAGGGCGGGGCCGGCGGACAGGGCGAGCGAGGTCCCGAGGAAGCCGCGGCGGGCCAGCATCAGGTCGCTGCGGGAGAACTCGCCGAGCAGTTCGACGGTCTGCGGGCCGGCCCAGGGCAGGTCGACGCCGGACACGGAGGGCGTCTGGTGGGCGGTGCGCAGGCCGAGCTGCTCGATCGCGACGACGGTGCCGAAGCGCTCGGAGAAGAGCTCGGAGAGGATGCGCGGGACGGGCTCGCGGGGCTGTTCGCCGTCGAGCCAGCGGCGCACCCGGGAAGTGTCCGTGCTGATGTGGTGGGCGCCCATCTGGCGCGCCCGGCGGTTGACCTGGCGGGCGAGTTCGCCCTTGGACCAACCGCTGCGGACGAACCAGGAGGTCAGCTGGTCATTGCGCGCAGCAGCGTCCTCGATCGTTCCGCTTGCGCCGTTGCCGCTCACTGGAACGCCCCCATCCGCTCAGCCTCTTCCTCACGAAACCCTGGCGCGTACGCCGGGCGCCGCCACGGACCTTCACAGGTCCTTCACGCATTGCCTCCGGCATACCCACGATTGAGTTTGCCTTCGGGCTTCGTGTACCGAAAGTAATCCTACGATCACCCCTGCGGCGAGGTCGATTCCACAAACGCCACCATTCGCCACCCCTTCGAATGAACTAGCCACCGGCCAGGCGCGATTCACTTGACACCAAGGTGAAACGGATCGGATGGACTGGAGTGCGCTCGGGGCGCGCGCGGCGAGGAGTGCGCCGGGCAGCCGTGCGGGGCACACCGCGGCGGACCGCCGCCGGCCGGGGGCACGTGCGGGCCGGCGCGGGGAGAGTCCGGCCGATCTCGTAACCACCGGCACGTCCGACCCGTTGGAGGGGGCATGGGCATGGGCTTCACGATCGGCGGCAGCCGCAGCACCAAGGAGTTCCGTTCCGGCGCCCGGCGCCGCGGCCGGAGCTGCGACTGCACGGCGGTGGCGGAGTACACCGGACTGTGGGGCTGGGACGTGGTGCCCGGCGCCCGCGCCGCGGCGCCCGCCCGCGACTGCTCCTGCGGGGACGCGCGGTGCCCGGCGCCCGGGGCGCATCCGCTGCCCTTCGCCCCCACGGTCAAGGCCGGGGCCACCCTGGACGAGGTCACCGAGGCCTGGTACGAGTACCCGGGCGCGGCGGTCCTGCTGCCCGTGGGCGCCGCCTTCGACGTCATCGAGGTCGCCGAGGAGGCCGGGCGCCGCGCGCTGGTACGGCTGGAGCGGATGGGTCTGCCGCTGGGCCCGGTCATCGGGACCGCGGACGGCCGGGCGCAGTTCTTCGTGGCCCCGGGCGCGGCGGCGGAACTGCCCCAGCTGCTGTACCGGATGGGCTGGGACGACGCGGACCTGGACCTGCGGGCCCTGGGCCCGGGGTCCTTCGTCACGGCCCCGCCCTCCGACCGTGCGGGGCTCGGCCGGGTGGCCTGGCTGCGGCCGCCCGCGCTCGACGCGGCCGGCGGTCCGCCGCAGGCCCGGCTGCTGCTGGGCACCCTCGCCTACCTGTGCCACCGCTTCCGCCGGTAGTCCCCCGCACATGACGGTGCCCCCGCGTTCCGGACGGAAGACGGGGGCACGGGTGTCGGCTCGGACCGCGCTCAGTCGCCGATCAGGGCGTCCACGAACGCCTCCGGCTCGAACGGGGCCAGGTCGTCCGGGCCCTCGCCCAGGCCGATGAGCTTGACCGGGACGCCCAGCTCGCGCTGGACGGCGACGACGATGCCGCCCTTGGCCGTGCCGTCGAGCTTGGTCAGCACGATGCCGGTGATGTCCACGACCTCGGCGAAGACGCGGGCCTGCGTCAGGCCGTTCTGTCCGGTGGTGGCGTCCAGGACCAGCAGGATCTCGTCCAGCGGGCCGTGCTTCTCCACGACGCGCTTGACCTTGCCGAGCTCGTCCATGAGGCCGGTCTTGGTGTGCAGGCGGCCGGCGGTGTCGATGAGCACCACGTCGGCGCCCTCGGCGATGCCCTCCTTGACCGCGTCGTAGGCGATCGAGGCCGGGTCACCGCCCTCGGGGCCGCGCACGGTGCGGGCGCCGACGCGTTCGCCCCAGGTCTGGAGCTGGTCGGCGGCGGCGGCGCGGAAGGTGTCGGCCGCGCCGAGCACCACGCTGCGGCCGTCGGCGACGAGCACGCGGGCGAGCTTGCCGGTGGTGGTGGTCTTGCCGGTGCCGTTGACTCCGACGACCATGATCACGCCGGGCGTGTCCTGGCCGCTCTCCGTCTTCACGGCGCGGTCGAAGTCGGTGCCGACCAGGGTCAGCAGTTCTTCCTTGAGCAGGGTGCGCAGCTCCGCCGGGGTGCGGGTGCCGAGCACCTTGACCCGCTCGCGGAGCCGGTCGACGAGCTCCTGGGTCGGCACGACGCCGACGTCGGCGATGAGGAGGGTCTCCTCGATCTCCTCCCAGGTGTCCTCGTCGAGGTGCTCGCGCGACAGCAGCGTGAGCAGCCCCTTGCCGAGGGAGTTCTGCGACCGGGCGAGCCGGGCGCGCAGCCGGACCAGGCGGCCGGCGGTGGGCTCGGGCACCTCGATCGCGGGCGCGGCCGGGGCGGTGTCGGCGGGCGCCGGTGCGACCGGCGCCTCCACGGGGGCCGCGGCCTCCGGGAGCGCGACCTCCTCGATCGTGCGGCGCGGCTCTTGCGCCGTCTCTACGGCGTCCTCCCCCACCTGCGGTTCGGCAGGCGGGGCAGTGATGGTCGGCGTGCTCGACGGTGCCGGGGGCAGCTGCTTCTTCTTGCGGCTGCTGACCACGAGCCCGCTGATCGCGCCGACCGCGACCAGGGCGATGACTACAGCAAGGATGAGGATGTCCATAACCCCCCCAGTATCGGCCACGGGCGGCCCGTACCCCGGACCTCGGGCGGCGAGCTCGGGACGTAGGGCTCCGTTTGTGGTTTCAGCGGGTGCTGCTCAGGGCCGCCGGCATCCTGACCCCGGGCCTGCTGTACGCCGCACTGCCGCGCACGGCGGTCCCGGGCGCGCCCGCCGCGGAAGAGGAGCACGCGCCCGCCGGGACCCTGTCCAACTGACGCTGCGTCAGCTAACGTCCCCCTTCGCCCGCCCACCCGCATCCGGCGAAGGGGGACTCCTCCATGCCCATCACCGTGGCCCGGTTCAATCTCGTCGACCCGAACGGCACCCCCGTAACCCTCTCCGCCCGCTACAGGGCGGCGCTGGAGATGGCCCGGTACGCGGACGACCGCGGGATCGACACCGTCCAGACCGAGGAGCACCACGGCACCGGCAACAACTGGCTGCCCTCCCCCTTCGCCTTCGCGGGCGCCGTCTTCGGCGCCACCCGCCGGATCGCCGTCACCGTCTCGGCGATCATCGGCCCGCTGTACGACCCGCTGAAGGTGGCCGAGGACATCGCCGTCCTCGACCTGCTGAGCGGCGGCCGCCTGGTCACCGTCGCCGGCATCGGCTACCGGCCCGAGGAGTACGAGCAGCACGGCGTGGAGTGGGGCCGGCGCGGCAGGCTCCAGGACGAGCTGCTGGGGACCCTGCTGAAGGCGTGGACCGGCGAGCCCTTCACGTTCCGCGGCCGCACGGTACGGGTCACCCCGAGGCCCTTCACCCAGCCGCACCCGCTGCTCCTGGTCGGCGGCAGCTCCGAGGCGGCGGCGCGCCGCGCGGCCCGGCTCGGGCTGCCCTTCTTCCCCAGCGCGCACCTGCCCGAGCTGGAGGCGTACTACCAGGCGAGGCTCGCCGAGTACGGCACGGAGGGCTTCTGCATGATGCCGGCGGCCGAGACCCCGCTGCTGCACATCGCCGAGGACCCGGACCGGGTCTGGGCCGAGCACGGCGAGTGCTTCCTGCACGAGGCGGCCATGTACGCCTCGTGGCAGTCCGAGGACATCCGCAGCGCCGTACGGTCGTCCGCGCGCTCGGTGGCGCAGCTGCGCGCGGAGGGTGTGTACCGGGTCCTCACCCCGGACGAGGCGGTCGCGTACGCCCGGGGCGCGGGCGAGGCGGGGAACCTGGTCCTGCACCCGCTGTGCGGCGGGATGCCCCTGGACGAGGGCTGGCGCAGCCTGCACCTGCTGTGCGAACAGGTACTGCCCCGGCTCAAGGACTGAGCCGGGGCAGTATCGAGGAGAAGGGGCGTTGGCGGGGGTGGTTACCCCATCTCCTCCAGCGCCTTGCCCTTGGTCTCCGGCACCCACTTGAGGATGAACGGGATCGAGAGCAGGGCGAAGACCGTGTAGATGACGTACGCGCCGGACAGGTTCCAGTCCGAGAGCGACGGGAACGAGACGGTGATGACCCAGTTGGCGACCCACTGGGCCGCGGCGGCGACGCCGAGCGCGGCCGCCCGGATGCGGTTGGGGAACATCTCGCCGAGCAGCACCCAGACCACCACGCCCCAGGACAGGGCGAAGAAGAGCACGAACGAGTGCGCGGCGATCAGCGCGACCGTGCCCTGGGTGTCGGGCATGTGGATGGCGTCGCCCGTGCCCTCCTTGTACGAGAACGCCCACGCGGCGAGACCGAGCGAGAGGGCCATGCCCGCGGAGCCGATGAGGGCGAGCGGCTTGCGGCCGATCCGGTCGACGAAGATCATCGCGATCACCGTGCCGACGATGTTGATGATCGACGTGGTGAAGGAGTACAGGAACGAGCTGGTCGGGTCGATGCCGACGGACTGCCACAGCGAGGAGCTGTAGTAGAAGATCACGTTGATGCCGACGAGCTGCTGGAAGACCGAGAGGCCGATGCCGATCCAGACGATGGGCAGCAGGCCGAAGCGGCCCCCGAGCAGGTCCTTGAAGGTGGACTTGTGCTCGGAGCGCATGGCCAGCTCGATCTCGGCGACGCGGCCGTCGAGGTCGGTGTGCGCGCCCTCGACCTCGCTGAGCACCTTCTTGGCGTCGTCGGTGCGGCCGACGGAGATCAGGAAGCGGGGGGACTCCGGGATGACGAAGGACATCAGCCCGTAGAGCACGGCCGGGACGACCATGACGCCGAGCATCCACTGCCAGGCCTCCAGGCCCGCGAGGGTGCCGCGCTGGTCGCCGTCGGCGAGGTTCAGGATGCCCCAGTTGACCAGCTGGGAGATGGCGATGCCGATGACGATGGCGGCCTGCTGGAAGGAGGCGAGCCGGCCGCGGTAGGCGGGCGGGGACACCTCGGCGATGTAGGCGGGGCCGATGACGGAGGCCATGCCGATGCCGAAGCCGCCGATCACCCGCCACAGGGCCAGGTCCCACAGGGCGAAGGGGAGGGCCGAGCCGACGGCACTCGCCGTGAACAGCGCGGCGGCGATCTGCATGCAGCGGATGCGGCCGATCCGGTCGGCGAGGCGGCCCGCGGTCGCCGCTCCGAGCGCGCAGCCGATCAGCGCGGCCGCGATCACCTGGGCGAGCGCCTCCGAGCCCACGTCGAAACGGTCGCGGATCGCGACGACGGCGCCGTTGATGACGGAACTGTCGTAGCCGAAGAGGAAGCCGCCCATGGCCGCGGCCGCGGTGATGAAGATGACGTGGCCGAGGTGGTCGGGCTGCGACGCGGATCGGCCGCCGGGTGCCGGCGCCTGCGCTGTACTGCTGGTCAAGGTGTGCTCCGTGGGGGGTTCGTCCGTCCTCCCAGTGGCGCACGGTTCAAGATCGGGCACCACTCGAAGACCGGGGACAGCGGAGCGAGCCTATTCGTTCATTTCCTGAAGTCAATACCTGGCGTGAACTTCACGTAACGCCTCAGGGAAGCCCCAGGCCGAGCCGCTGAATTCATTTCTTGAAGCTACCTGCGCGTTTACCCACGGAGGAGCGCGGTATGCAGCGGGCCGTCAGCGCAGCCGTTGGCTGATGACCTTCGAGACTCCGTCGCCCTGCATCGAGACGCCGTACAGCGCGTCGGCGACCTCCATCGTCCGCTTCTGGTGCGTGATGACGATCAGCTGCGAGCTCTCCTGGAGCTCCTCCATGATCCGGATCAGCCGCTGCAGGTTGGTGTCGTCCAGCGCGGCCTCGACCTCGTCCATGACGTAGAACGGGCTGGGGCGCGCCTTGAAGATGGAGACCAGAAGGGCGACCGCGGTCAGCGAGCGCTCGCCGCCGGACAGCAGCGACAGCCGCTTGACCTTCTTGCCCGGCGGGCGGGCCTCCACGTCGACGCCGGTGGTCAGCATGTGGTCGGGGTCGGTCAGGACCAGTCGGCCCTCGCCACCGGGGAACAACCGCGAGAACACGCCTTCGAACTCCCGGGCCGTGTCCCGGTACGCCTCGGTGAAGACCTGCTCGACGCGCTCGTCGACCTCCTTCACGACCTGAAGGAGGTCGGCCCGGGTCTTACGGAGGTCCTCCAGCTGCTCGCTGAGGAACTGGTGGCGCTCCTCCAGTGCGGCGAACTCCTCCAGCGCGAGCGGATTGACCTTGCCGAGCTGCTGGTAGGCCCGCTCGGCCGCCTTGAGCCGCTTCTCCTGCTGGGCCCGGACGAAGGGGCCCGGCCGGTTGCGGGGGTGCTCCGGATCCTCGGGCAGCTCCTCGCCGTCGGCGGGCGGGGACGGGGGCACCGGCTGGTCGGGGCCGTATTCGGCGACGAGCCCAGCTGCCTCCATGCCGAACTCCTCCAGCGCCTTGGCCTCCAGTGCCTCGATGCGCAGCCGCTGCTCGGCGCCGAGCACCTCGCCGCGGTGGACGGAGTCGGTGAGCTTGTCGAGCTCCCCCTTCAGCTCGCGCCCGTGGTTGCGCGCCTCACCGAGCTCCCGCTCGCGCAGGCCCTTGGCGTGTTCGGCCTGGGCGCGCTCCTCCTCGGCCCTGCGGAGCGAGACCTCCACGTGCGCGAGGAGCTGCCGGGAGCCGTCGGCCACCGCCCGGGCCACCTGCGCCTCGTGCCGCAGCCGTGCCCGGCGGCGCTCGGCGCGGGCGCGGGCCTCGCGCTCGGCCCTGGCCGCGCGGTCCAGGGAATCCGCCCGTCCGGCCAGCCCCTTGACCCGCTCCTCGTGGGTCCTGAGCTGGAGCCGGGCCTCCATCTCGGTCTGCCGGGCGTTGGCCCCGTCCGCCGCGAGCCGGTCCCGCCGGGAGCTGTCCGGCTCCTCCTCGGCCGGCATCTCCTCGGCGGTGGCGAGCCGCGCCGCGCACTCCTCTACGTCGGCCAGCGCCTGCTCCAGCGCGCCCTGCGCCTTGGCCGCGGCGGCGGCACTGCGCTCGGCTTCGCCGGCGGCCCCCTTCGCCTGCCCGGCGAGCCGCCCGAGCTGCTGGGCGACCCCGGCCCGGGCCTGTTCCGCGGCCCGGCGCCGCTCGCCGAGCTCCTCCACCCGGGTGGCCGCGTCCTGACGCCGCGTCTGGGCGGCCGCCTGGGCCTCGCCGAGCTCCTGGCAGCGCACGCCCAGCCGGGCGAGCTCCTGCGCCGCCTCGTCGACGGCGGCCTGCACCTCGATCAGGCTGGGCGCGCCCGCGGAGCCGCCGTGCGCGAGGTGCGCGCCGAGCACGTCCCCCTCCAGGGTCACGGCCACCACGTCGGGCCGCCGCGAGACGAGTGCCCCGGCCGCGTCGAGGCTGGGCACCACGACGTAGTCCCGCAGCACCCAGCTGACGGCGCGCAACGCCTCGGCGTCGCCGCCGATCAGCGTGGCGGCGGGCACGCCGGTCGCTTCGGCCGCGCCCCCAGTGCCGGGGCTCCGCCCCGGGCCCCGCTCCTCAAACACCGGAGGGGCTGGATGGTGCGCAGCCCGGTCCCCGGGAGCGGCCGGGGCCACCGCCGCGGCCGACGGCACAGGCCCCGAGCCCTGACCCGGCACGACAGCCGGACCGCCGGGATCACCGGCCCGGCCCGGCAGGGCAGCTGACGCGGCGGATTCCGAGGCCTGGCCCGACGGGGCAGACGGATCAGCGAGCTCCGAAGCCCGGCCTGACAAGACAGCCGGACCGGCGGCGTCCGAGGGGTGGCCTGACAAGACAGACGGACCGGCGGAGCCCGAAGTCTGGTTCGGCAGGGCCGACCCGGTGCCGTTCGCGGGCCGGCCCGGTAGGGAGGGCGGGGTGATCAGGAAGGTGGCGCGGCCGGCGTCCGTGGTGCGCAGGTGGCGGATCGCCTGGGCCGCGGCCTCCGGGGAGGTCACCGCCAGGGCGTCCGCCGCCGAGCCCAGCGCCGCGGCCACGGCCGCCTCGTAGCCCGGCGTCACCGAGAGCCGTTCCGCCGCCGGTCCCAGCAGCCCCGCCAGCCGCTCCCGCGCCGCGAGCAGCGCCCCCGTACCGTCCTTGCGGCGCAGCCCCAACGCCAGTGCGTCCCGCCGCGCCGACACCGCCGCCCGCGAGCGCTCGGCCGCGGACAGGGCGTCCCGCGCGGCCGACAGCCCCGCCTCCGCCGCCGTCAGCTCCGCCCGCGCGGCCTCGTGGTCGGCGTCCGCCGACGGGTCGTCGAGCCCGCCGACCTCCTCGGCCAGCGCCTCGTACTCCGCCTGCGCGGCGGCGGCCCGCACCTGCGCCTCGTCGCGCGCCGCGACGAGACGGTCGATCTCGGCCTGCGCCGCCCCCGCCCGGGAACGGGCCGCGCCGAGCCGGCCCGTCAGCCGGGCCAGTCCCTCGCGCCGGTCGGCGATGGCCCGGGCGGCGTCCCGCAGCCGCCGCTCCTCCTCGGTGAGCGCCCGCTCCAGCTCGGCCCGGTGCGCGGAGGTGTCCTCCAGGGCGTGCGAGGCCGCCTCCAGGGCCGCGGTCAGCTCCGCCTCCTGCTCGCGGATCCGCTCGGCCTCCCGCTCCATGTCCTCGGGATCACGGCCGCGCCGCTCCTCCTCCACCGGGGCCGTCGCGCTCTTGACCCGCGCGTCCGCCAGGGACGCGGTCCCCCGTACCCGCTCGGCCAGCTGCGACAGCTCGTACCAGGTCTGCTGCGCCCGCTGCAGTCGCGGCGCGAGCTCCCGTACCGCTTCCTCCAGCTCCGCCTCGCGCCGCAGCGCGCCCGCGAGCTGGGCCTCGGCGGCCTCCTTGCGCTCCTTCAGTGCCGCCTCGTCCGCGATCTCCGCGTCGAGCGCGCGCCGCAGCACCACCAGGTCGTCCGCGAGCAGCCGCAACCGGGCGTCGCGCAGGTCCGCCTGGATCACGGCGGCCCGCCGGGCGACCGCCGCCTGCCGGCCCAGGGGCTTGAGCTGGCGCCGCAGCTCGTCGCCCAGGTCCTGCACGCGCGCCAGGTTGGCCTGCATCGCGTCCAGCTTCCGCAGCGCCTTCTCCTTGCGCTTGCGGTGCTTCAGGACGCCCGCCGCCTCCTCGATGAAGGCGCGGCGCCCCATCGGGTCGGCGTGCAGTACGGAGTCCAGCTGGCCCTGGCCGACGATGACGTGCATCTCGCGGCCGATGCCGGAGTCGGAGAGCAGGTCCTGGATGTCGAGCAGGCGGCAGGTGTCACCGTTGATCTGGTACTCGCTGCTGCCGCCGCGGAACATGATCCGGGTGATGGTGACTTCGGCGTAGTCGATGGGCAGCGCGCCGTCGGAGTTGTCGATCGTCAGGGACACCTCCGCGCGCCCGAGCGGTGGCCGCCCGGTGGTCCCGGCGAAGATGACGTCTTCCATCTTCCCGCCGCGCAGGGATTTGGCGCCTTGTTCGCCCATGACCCAGGACAGCGCGTCCACCACGTTGGACTTGCCGGAGCCGTTCGGACCGACCACGCAGGTGACGCCGGGTTCGAAGCGCAGGGTGGTGGCGGAAGCAAAGGATTTGAATCCGCGCAGGGTCAGGGACTTGAGGTGCACGCCGCCGGACTCTACCTTTCGCGTCCGGTTTCACCCATGAAGGTGCAGGGCACAAGTGACGCTGAAGGAGCCAGGCCCCCCACCTGGCCCTCTGGTACCAGGACAGGACCTGCGGCCGGAAGATGGCCGGAGGAAGGGTCGGCGGAAAGAAAGAAGGGACGCCGGAGCGTCCCTTGCAGATCAAGCGGGGCTGGATTCGAGCGACGATGGATCAGGTGAGCGCAGGCTCCGCCTGGGGTACGTCGATGTCGATGCTGTCCAGCAGCGAGTCTCCGTCGTGCTGAGCGGCGGCCGCGTTCAGCGCGTCATTTTCGGACTGAATCCGTACGAGCTCGGACTCAAGGTCCTGGACGCGCTGCTGAAGCCGTCGCATCTCGGCGAGGAGTCGCGGATCGGAACCGCCGACGTAACCGAGAAGCGCCTTTGCCATGATGGATGGTCCTCCACACTGAGTGACCGACCGAAGCGGTGTGGGTCGTGAGGGAATCGCACCCGCGGATGTCCGACAGCGACTGACAGTCACTGCGCTTACTACTGCCAACACTGTCAAACAGCTCAGGTGCGCGGGGCTTCCAGCGTCTCACCAAAAAGTTTGACGGTCAACACGATCACGCCCCGTATCGGCGGGCGCCCCGGCCCTCGCAGCGGGCGTGGAGATCATCCTCATCTCCGAGCCTTCCACGAATCCTCCGCGTCGGCAACGTGTCGACGACGAATGCCCAGTTCCGACCGTGTGCAGGCGGGCGAGAGGTGTGATGAGTCCATGATCAGTCGATCCCTCACCGCATCGCGAACCCGTCGTAGCCACCGCGCGGTGTGCCCCAGATCTCTGTCACCCCGTCCACCCTGCCGGGCGTGTCGGCGGACCGCAGCCAGTCGAGCAGCCGGTGGCAATTCTCACGTTGACCTTCGGCCACCACCTGCACTCGCCCGTCGTCGAGGTTGAGCGCGAAGCCCACGACTCCCCCGATCTCCAGAGCGTTCTCCCTGGTGAACCATCGGAAGCCCACTCCTTGTACACGGCCGCGCACCCAGGCGGTCAGGCGGACATCTTCATTCATGCGTGAACGCTAACCGCGCAAACACTTCCGGCACACATCGCCCTCTGGCCCCATGGCGTACAGTCGCGCACCAATGAACTCACCCATTTGGGTGAGTAAGGGATGATCTTGATCCGGCAAGGAAGGCACGACACCGATGGGACGCCACCGACTCCCCGCCGCGCCGCGCCGCGGCGGCAAGCACGGCACCGCCCTGCGCACCGGCCTGCTGGGCGTCTCGGTGGCCGTGGCCCTCGGCACCGCGGCCGTCACCACCGGCATGGTGCCGGTGGGCGGCTCGTTCCCCTATGTGGGCGTCGACGCCCACGACGCGGGCCGTGCGACCGAGGCCGCGGCGAAGCCCTCGCCCCGCCCCGCCAGCACGCCTGAGCAGCAGGGCGGCCTCGCGAACCTGTCCGGCCGCGCCTCCACGGGTACGGGCGCGGGCTCCGCGTCCCCGTCGGCCTCCCCGACGCCCTCCGCGTCCGCCTCGCCGAGCCCGAGCCCGAGCCCCTCCGCGTCCGCCTCGCCGAGCGCCCCGCCCTCGGCCAAGCCCGCGCCTTCCACCAAGGCCCCGCAGAGGCCGGCCCCGGCCCCGGTCCCGGTACCGGTCGCCTCGGCGGTGACCCCCGTGGTCCCGCCGGCCGGTGACGGCCACTCCGCGGAGGAAGCCGCGGTACTCGCCCTGGTGAACCAGGAGCGCGCCCAGGCCGGCTGCGGGCCGGTCCGGGCCAACCCGCCGCTCGCCGCGCTGGCCGGAGCCTTCAGCAAGGACATGGCCGTCCGGGGCTTCTTCAGCCACACCGACCCCGACGGCAACAGCCCCTGGGACCGCGCCACCAACGCCGGCCTCTCGGGCCTCGGCGGCGAGAACATAGCCCGCGGCCAAGGCGACGCCGAGGCCGTCATGAAGGCCTGGATGAACAGCCCGGGCCACAAGGCGAACATCCTCAACTGCGAGTTCCGCACCCTGGGCGTCGGCGCCCACTTCGCCGCCGGCGGCCCCTGGTGGACCCAGGACTTCGGCTTCTGACCCCCTGCACCGGGCCCCGGCAGGGCCCGGCCAGAGCTCTGACGGAACCTACGCCGCCAGGGCCGCGCGGCCCGCGATGACGATGCGGGTCTGCTCGGCCACCCGGCGGCCCAGGTGCTCCGCGGTCGCGATGTCGGCCTTGTGGACGGCGTCCGCACCCTCGTCGGCGTTGGACTGCGCGGCCGCGCCGGAGAAGAAGCCGAGGCGGTTCAGGTCGTTCTCGGAGGCAGTGCTGGCGTTCCAGCCCGGCTTCAGACCCAGGTTGACCCAGCTCATGCCGTGCTGCGCGGCCAGCGTCTGGAAGTACTGCAGGGTGTGCAGCTTGTCGCCGCTCTTGGACGAGGAGTTCGTGAAGCCGGCGGCCACCTTGTCCTGCCAGGCGTCGGCGAACCAGCGCTTCGAGGTGGCCTCGGCGAAGACGTGGAAGGCGCCGGAAGCGGTGCCCATGTAGGTCGGGGAGCCGAAGACGATCGCGTCGGAGGAGTCGAGCAGCTCCCACTGCGCGTCGTCGATCTCGTCGACCTTGATCAGGTGGACGGTCGCTCCGGCGTCCAGGGCGCCGCCCCGGACCGCTTCGGCGATGACCGCGGTGTGGCCGTATCCGGAGTGGTAGGCGATCGAGACGACGGGGGTGTGCGTGATACCGGACAAGGCTGATCTCTCCCTCGGGTGAACTCTCGCCGCAGCACGGAACGAGGTGCGACGAGAGAAAGAGAAGCACTAACTTTTAGAAAGCGCAAGCTGCAAGTTAGCGCTGCCGGGGAGTACGCTTGAGGCATGGAGACCCCTGCCTGTACCGAAGCGGCCGCATCCGACCTGCCGTTCGACGTGTTCGCGCGCAGTTGCCCCTCCCGGGAGACGCTGGAGCACGTCACGGGACGCTGGGGCAGCCTGACCGTGGGCGCGCTGCGCGAAGGCTCGTGCCGCTTCAACGAGCTGCGCCGCCGGGTGGAGGGCGTCAGCGAGAAGATGCTCTCCCAGACCCTGCACGCGCTGGAGCGCGACGGCATCGTCCACCGCGAGGCGCAGCCGACGAACCCGCCGCGCGTCGACTACGAACTGACCCCGCTCGGCCTGGAGGTCGCGGACCGGCTGCTCGCGCTCATCCACTGCCTGGAGGGGAACATGCCGGCGGTGCTGAGCGCCCGGGAGACCTACGACGGGACGCGCGGCGGCCGCTGACAGCGCGGGCAGAAATAGCTCGACCTGTTCATCCACGGCCGGCGCCGCATCGGCGTACCGCAGCGCCGGCAGGGCTCGTCCTCGCGCCCGTAGGCGTCGAGCGAGCGGTCGAAGTACCCGGACTCCCCGTTGACGTTCACGTACAGGCTGTCGAAGCTGGTGCCCCCGACGGCGAGCGCCGCGTTCATGACGTCCCGGACATGGCCGAGGAGTTCGGCGCTCCGGGGGCGCGTGAGCGTGGCCGTGGGGCGCTCGTAGTGCAGCCGGGCGCGCCACAGCGCCTCGTCCGCGTAGATGTTGCCGACACCGCTGATCAGCGACTGGTCCAGCAGGGCACGCTTGACGGTGCTCCGCTTGGCGCGCAGCGCGAGGTGGTAGGCCACCTCGTCGAACAGCGGGTCCAGGGGGTCGCGCGCGATGTGCGCGATGACGTCGGGCAGTCCCTCGGGGGTGTTCTCGTGCAAGGAGAGACCGCCGAAGGTCCGCTGGTCCACGAAGCGCAGCTCCGTCCCGGCCGCGTCGTCGAACCGCACCCGGATGCGCAGGTGCTTCTCGTCCGGGGCGTCCTGCGGCTGCACGAGCAGCTGTCCGCTCATGCCCAGGTGGCCGAGCACGGACAGGTCCGGCCCTTCCAGGGGCAGCCACAGGTATTTGCCGCGCCGCTGCGGCACGCCGATGGTCTCCCCGCGCAGCCGCGCCGCGAAGTCGGCCCCGCCGCCCGGGTGACGCCGTACGGCTCGCGGATGCAGGACCTCCACGGCCTCGACGGTCCGCCCGGCCACCCAGCGCTCCAGCCCCCGCCGCACGACTTCGACTTCGGGCAGCTCGGGCACGGGGAACCTCCGGTGGGGGTGCGGATCGGACGTGGACCGGACAGGGACCGGACGCGGGCGGAAAGCCGGCCGACACGGTCGGTGGGCGGGCCGGGCGGTGGGCCGGGCGCCTGCCGCGAGCGTACCGGCCGCCCCGGGAACGGGACCGCCCGCCCCTGCGAGGCAGGGGCGGGCGGGTGGATCCCGAAGGAAGGGTCAGGCGTCCGGCGCCGAATCGGCGGGAGTCGGCACCCCGCCGTCCTCGGCCTCGGCCTGAGCCGGTGCCTCGGACGGAGCCGCTGCGGCAGCGGCAGCCGCCGCGATCCGCTCGTCCGCCGCGGCGCGGATTCCGCGCCAGGCGGACTCCGCAGCCTGCTGTTCCGCTTCCTTCTTGCTGCGGCCGGTGCCGGTGCCGTACGAGACACCACCGACGCGAGCGGCAGCAGTGAAGGTCTTCTCGTGGTCCGGACCGGTCTCGGTGACCAGGTACTCCGGCACACCAAGACCTTCGGCCGCCGTGAGCTCCTGGAGACTGGTCTTCCAGTCCAGGCCGGCCCCGAGGTTCGAGGACTTCTCGATGAGCGGGTCGAAGAGCCGGTGGACCAGCTCCGAGGCCGCGTCGAGGCCCTGGTCGAGGTAGACCGCGCCGATCACCGCTTCAAGGGTGTCGGCGAGGATGGAGGCCTTGTCCCGGCCACCCGTGCCCTCTTCGCCCCGGCCGAGCCGGATGAAGGAGCCGAGTTCGAGGCCGCGCCCGACCTCCGCCAGTGCACGCGAGTTGACCACCGCGGCCCGAAGCTTGGCCAGCTGGCCTTCGGGGAGATCCGGGTGGGTCGTGTACAGCGTGTCCGTGACCACCAGGCCCAGCACGGAGTCCCCGAGGAACTCCAGCCGTTCGTTGGTGGGCAGACCGCCGTTCTCGTACGCGTACGAGCGGTGGGTCAGTGCACGCACCAGAAGGGCGGACTCGAGTCGATACCCGAGCCGCCCTTCCAGAAGCGTGTGGGACGAGGCCGCGTTGTTACTGTCTGCCTGCTTCTCAGCGTTGGACAGCTCAGACATTGCGCCTCTCACCAGCCGCTCAGACCTCGAGGACCTGGCGCTTGTTGTAGGTGCCGCAGCTCGGGCACGCAATGTGCTGGAGCTTCGGCTCCTGGCAACGCTCGCACGAAACCAGGGTGGGGACCGCAGCCTTCCACTGCGACCGGCGGTGGCGCGTGTTGCTGCGCGACATCTTCCGCTTCGGAACAGCCACGGCTACTTCTCCTGCTTCTCGGCGGCGCCCTGAACTCCGTCAGAGGCAGTGCCGCTCATGTTGTCCTTCTCGTCGTCCTGATCGGTCACGACGAGTCCTTGCAATGCCGCCCAACGGATGTCGACGGCGTCATGGTGGTGGTCCGGGTCGTCGTTCAGGCTGAGCCCGCAATCGGGGCACAGTCCGAGACAGTCCTCCCGGCACACCGGCTGCAGCGGCAGTGCGAGCACCACCACGTCGCGCAGCACGGGTTCGAGGTCGAACAAACCGTCCTCGAGGAAGAGCGTGTCCTCGTCGTCCTCGGCGTCGTCGGCCGGCTCCGCCTTGGAGCGGGTCCGGTCGTCGGCGTCAGGGTACGAGAACATCTCCTGGAAGTCCGCCTTGAGCTCGCGCTCCACGGACTCCAGACACCTTACGCACTCCCCCACGGCCGATGCACGGGCGGTGCCTGTGACAAGCACCCCTTCCATGACCGACTCCATGCGGAGCTTGAGCTTCAGCGGGGTGCCCTCCGGCACTCCGATGACGCCGGCGAGACCGAGGTCCGCCGGCGCCGCGATCTCACGGGACAGCCGCTGCATGGCACCAGGACGCCGACCCAGCTCGTGCGTGTCGAACACGAGGGGGTTGCGGTGGTCGAGGCGGGTATTCAGGGCCGTTCCTGCTTTCACAGATCGCTGAAGATCAAAAATGCTGCATTCGTGCCGCCCGCAAGGGCAGCACGGATCGCGGTGCATACGCGCGACCGAACAGCCAGGATACCCGCAGCCGCGCCCAGCACCCAATCCGGTGCTAGCGCCCCTGTTCGTACTGGCGCAGCTGCTCCAGGTTGATCATGCTCGTGTCGAAGAAGCTGGTCTCGTCGAGCGCGGGCTGCTGCGCCTGCGGCTCCTGGTACGCGGCGTACGGATCGGGCTGCTGGTACCCCGCGTAGGGGTCGGGCTGCTGCTGGTAGCCGCCGTAGGGGTCCTGGTAGGCGTAGGCGTCCTGCTGCTGCGCCGCGGGCTGCTGGTAGCCGTACGTGTCGTACACCGGCTCCGGCTGCGCGGGAATCGGCGCCTGCGCCGGCGCCGGCTGGGGGTCGGCCAGTCCCGCCAGGAAGTCCGCGTCGCTCGCCGAGCGGGACGGCTGCCCGGCGGCCGCGTCCTGGGCGGCCATGTGGGCCCCGAGCTCGTCCGTGGGGACCCGGCCCAGCAGCTTCTGGCGGCCGCGGCCGACGGCCTCCAGGGTCTTGGAGAGCACGGCCTCGAAGGTCGCCAGCTTGGTGTCCACGTAGGCGTCCGCCTGCTGGCGCTGCGTCTCGGGGTCGTGGCTGCGCTCGGGCGCCTCGGCGTCCGCGAAGCCGTGCTCGTCGAGCCCCGGGCCGCGGCCCAGCAGCTTCTCCCGGCCCCGGTCCACCGAACCGATGGTCTTGGTCAGCACGACCTCGAAGTTCGCGAGCTTGCTGTCGACGTAGTCGTCGGCCTCGGCCCGGATCTCCGCGGCCTCGCGGCGGGCCTCGTCGAGGATCCGGTCCGCCTCCGCCTGGGAGCGCCGCGCGATCTCGGTGTCGGAGATGAGCGAGCCGCGCTGGTTGTGGGCGGACTCGATGATCCGCTCCGCCTCCCGGCGGGCCTCCTCGACCATCTGCTCCCGGCCGCCGATGAGCTCCTGGGCCTGCGCGAGCGAGCCGGGGAGCGCCTGGCGGACCTCTTCGAGCTGGGCGAGCAGCTCGGCGCGGTTGATCACGCAGGAGGCCGACATGGGCATGGACCGGGCGCCGCCGACGGCCGCGACGATCTCGTCGAGCTTCTTCTGCACGTCCATGGGGGCTCGCACTCTCTCGGCCTCAGGCGGTTCCTGAGACGGACGGGACGACTGTAAGGCCAGCGGCCGTGCGCCCGACACTGGCTGACGGGGCGTCAGGGGGTCAGCGGTCGCCGAGCCGCTCGACGAGCGCCGCGTGCACGTGCGCCGGCAGTAGGTGGGTGACGTCGCCGCCCCAGGCCGCGACCTCCTTGACCAGCGAGGAGGACAGGAAGCTGTAGGTGGGGATGGTCGGTACGAAGAGCGTCTCGACGCCCGACAGCCCCATGTTCATCTGGGCCATCTGGAGCTCGTAGTCGAAGTCGCTGACCGCCCGCAGCCCCTTGACGATGGCCGGGATGTCGCGCTGCTTGCAGTAGTCGACGAGCAGCCCGTGGAAGGACTCCACCTCGACGTTGCCGTAGTCGGCCGTCGCCTCGCGGATCAGCTCGATCCGCTCCTCGACGCTGAACAGGCCCTTCTTGGACGGGTTGATCATCACGGCGACGTGCACCACGTCGTAGAGCCGGGAGGCGCGTCCGATGACGTCGAGGTGTCCGTTGTGGATGGGGTCGAAGGACCCCGGGCAGACGGCGCGGCGCAACTGAACTCCCTCGTTCATGACTCTTCGCTGGTGAAGGCGGCGCGGCCGTACCACAGGGTGCCCTCGCCGTACTTGCGTGACCGGAGCGGCTCGAAGCCCTCGGGCCACGGGAAGGCACCGGTGCGGGTGCTGCGCTCCACGGTGGCGAGCGCATCGTCCGTGAGCCAGCCATTGGCCCGGAGTGTGAGGAGGATCTCCCGCAGGTCGGCGCTGTCCACGGCGTACGGCGGGTCGAGGAAGACGATGTCGTACGGGGCCCCGCCCGCGGCGCCCGCCACGATCTGCTCGGCCTTGCCCGCGCGGAATTCGGCGCCGGGCAAGCCCAGCGCCTTGATGTTGTCGCGGATGGCCTTGGCGGCCTTGGCGTCGGTCTCGACGAGCAGGGTGTGGGCCGCCCCGCGGGAGAGGGCCTCCAGGCCTACGGCGCCCGAGCCCGCGTACAGGTCGAGCACCCGGGACCCCTCGACGCCGTGCAGCGACTCCCAGGTCGAGAACAGGCCTTCGCGCATCCGGTCCGAGGTCGGCCGGGTGCCGGTGCCCGCAGGCACGGCCAGCCGTCGCCCGCCGGCGCTGCCGGCGATCACGCGGGTCATCTGGGGGGTCCTTCAATCTTCGGGGACGTGGGGCACTCCCATTGTCAGCCCTTCTCCAGGTACTGCTCCCGCTCGGTGTCCAGCAGCGCGTCCAGGGCGGTGCGCAGGCCCGGCAGCCGCTCCAGCCCCGGATCGGCGGCGACCACGCGCGCGGCCTCCTCCCGGGCCTGGGCGATGACCTCCTCGTCCTCGATGACGGACAGCACCCGCAGCGAGGAGCGCACCCCGGACTGGGCCTGGCCGAGGACATCGCCCTCGCGGCGCTGTTCCAGGTCGATCCGGGAGAGCTCGAAGCCGTCGAGGGTCTGGGCGACGGCGGTCAGCCGGGCCCGGGCGGGGCTCGCCTCGTGCATCTCGCTGACCAACAGGCACAGGCCGGGTGCGGAGCCGCGGCCGACGCGGCCGCGCAGCTGGTGGAGCTGGGAGACGCCGAAGCGGTCGGCGTCCATGATCACCATGACGGTGGAGTTCGGGACGTTCACCCCGACCTCGATGACGGTGGTGGCGACCAGGACCTTGACCTCGCCGGCCGCGAAGCGGCGCATGACGTCGTCCTTGTCGGCGGGGTCCATCCGGCCGTGCAGCACCTCGACGCTCAGACCGGCCAGGGGGCCGCGCCTGAGCTGCTCGGCGATGTCCAGGACGGCGAGCGGCGGCCGCTTCTCGGCCTCGTCCTCGGCGGAGGCCTTCTTCTTCGGCTCCTCCTCGTCCCCGATGCGGGGGCAGACCACGTACGCCTGGTGGCCGTTCTCCACTTCCTCGCGGACCCGCTCCCAGGCCCGGGCGAGGAAGTGCGGCTTGTCCTTGGCGGGCACCACGTGCGTGGCGATCGGTGAACGCCCGGCGGGCAGCTGGTCGAGGACGGAGGTCTCCAGGTCGCCGAAGACGGTCATGGCGACCGTGCGCGGGATCGGGGTCGCCGTCATCACCAGCAGGTGCGGGGGCTGCTTGCCCTTGGACCGCAGGGCGTCGCGCTGCTCCACCCCGAAGCGGTGCTGTTCGTCGACGACGACCAGTCCGAGGTCGTGGAACTGCACCTTGTCCTCGATCAGCGCGTGCGTGCCGATCACGATGCCCGCCTCACCGGTGACGAGGTCGAGCAGTGCCTGGCGGCGCGCGGGCATCCCCATCGAGCCGGTGAGCAGCACCACTTTGGTGCCCTGGTCGGAGCCGCCGAGCATTCCGCCCTCGGCGAGCTCGCCCATCATCTCGGTGATGGAGCGGTGGTGCTGCTGGGCGAGCACCTCGGTGGGCGCGAGCATGGCGGCCTGCCCCCCGGAGTCCACCACGGCGAGCATGGCCCGCAGCGCGACCATGGTGTTGTGCGTGACGGTGAAGTTGTCAGTCACATAGGCATGGCTCGGGTGCTCGACGCTGATGCACTGGACCGGCTTGGCACCAACGTGCTCGACATTCCGAATACCGCGGCGGAAGGTGTTGTACGTCGGCCTCGGCCGCATTCGTGCCGACTTGCGCGGCAGCCGGAACGGCTCGAACTCCTCAGGCAAGGCAACAGAGACGTTGAAGGCCGCCTTCTTGGGCAGCACACGAGCACGTCCACCTAGAGAGCGCACAAGCCAGGCCACGTCCTCCGCCAACCGGAGCGAGGCGGAGCAGAACGAAATACTCATTCCGTTCGCGTCAAGCGTCCCGTCCGTGTCCATGAGCCCTTGAAGGACCGCCAAACGGTCCTTGACCGATGCGTTCTTGTAGACATCCGGGACGAACTTGTCGTGTGAGGTGGCACCCCACAGCCCCAGGTCACGAACCGCCTGGATGACGGGATTCCGTCGAGTGCCGCCCCCCGGCCCGCTCATCCGGATCGTGTAGTCGCAGCTGGATCCGGGAACCTCGGCCATCTCACAGCCCGGGGCCACCGCAGCCTCGACCGCGGCCAGGATCTCCCCGTCCGCGGTGGACAGTCTCAGGTTGTGTCGGAACGAGCCGTCGCCGATGAGAACGCCCATCAGGTAAGGATCAAGCGGTTGGTGGTCACCGTTCCCGAGGTCCACGGGGACGGCTACCGGCAGGTACCACTTGGAAGATCCATTGGCCTTGCGCAGGTCCGATCGGATCTCCCTTGTGGTCATCACCTTGGGCTCCTGGCCGCGGTGCCATCCACAACTGGTGCCGACGATCCACAGGTGTTCGTCGTCGCACTCGACCGAGCTCCCGTCCGAGAGCACCACCCTCCACACGTCGCGTTCCCCCTGAGGGAAGACGCCCCCGACGAGTGCGATCTCGCCGCTCGGCACCACCACCTCGTCCCCGACCTCGATATCGCCCATGGGCCGGAAGCCCGCGGGCGTCAGCACCAGCGAGTCGAGGGGCTGGGCCTTGCCGGAGCCGACCTCGCCCTGGAGGAGGCGGTGCATGGGGTGGCTGGTGGCCAGGTCGTCGAAGATCTCCTTGGAGACGCCCTGCTGGCCCTCGGTGAGGGTGA
Organism: Streptomyces sp. NPDC045695; assembly: GCF_056432025.1. Lineage (NCBI taxonomy): Bacteria > Bacillati > Actinomycetota > Actinomycetes > Kitasatosporales > Streptomycetaceae > Streptomyces > Streptomyces sp. NPDC045695. Next base: position 323,721 of record NZ_JBWKJU010000004.1, on the reverse strand, counting down.
AGGGGAGCTTGGCGTCGAAGGAGTCGAGCAGGCCGCCGGGGGCGGGGCGGCGGGGGACGGCGGGGAGCTGGGCGTCGGCGTGGCGGCGGCGGGCCAGGGCGACCTGGAGGACGAAGGCCTCGTCCCACTTCAGGCGCTGGCGGGCGTCCTCGATGTCGGCCTTGGTGGCCGGCCGGTGGATCTTCAGCAGGGCTTCGGGGAGCGGGACCAGTCCCCGGCCCTCGCGCAGGGCGGCGGGAAGCGGGTCGAGGACCTCCTGCGTGCGGGGCAGCACCGCGTCCACGCACTTGGCGATCTTCCAGGACTCCAGCTTCGCGCAGGCGGGGTAGATCGGGATGAGCTGGCCGGCGAAGGCGGCGGCCGCGTCGGACTCGCCGGCCTCCTTGCCGAGCGGCTCGTACGCGGGATGGGCCAGCTGGAGCTTGCGGTTGAAGAGGGAGACCTTGCCCGCGAACATCGCGCGGCTGCCGGGCAGCAGCTCCTTGTGCGGCTTGTGGACGCCGGCGCCGAAGAAGACCAGCTGGAGGCGCCCGCTGCCGTCGGTGATGGTGACTTCGAGGCGCTTGCCGCCGCCGCGGCTGCCCTGGTAGGTCAGCAGCCGGGCGTCGGCGACCTGCGCGACGACGGTCACGTGCTCGTCGATCTGGTCGGCCAGCTCGGCCAGCGAGGTCAGCTCACCGCGCTCGGCGTACCGCCGCGGGTAGTGGTGGAGCAGGTCCAGGGCCGTGTGCAGGCCGAGCTGCTCGGCCAGCACCTTGGCGGTGGCGGGTCCGAGCGTCTTCTTGAGGTCTTCGTCGAGCGCGGGCACGTGTTCCATTGCACACCATGGCGCTGACAAGCCCGCTATTCCACCCCGATGAGGAGCGGCGCCGAGTACCGGCCGCCCCGGTAGGTGACGGTGTCCACGGCCAGGTGGCCGTGGAGCACGTACGCCTCCAGGCGCTCGGCGACGGCGTCCGGCACCTCGGGTCCCAGGACCAGGGTGACGAGTTCGCCGCCGGAGCCGAGCATCCGCTCCAGGACCGCCTCGGCGGTCTCGGTGAGGTCCGAGCCGATCACGGCGACGTCGCCGTCGATGAGACCGAGCACGTCACCGGCCTGGCAGATGCCGGCCGAGGTGAAGGACTGCCGTTCGGCCACGGCCAGTTCCCCGTACCGGGTGGCGCCGGCCGCCGCCGTCATGGCGACCACGTCCTCGTCGAAGGTGCCGTCCGGATCGTGCACGGCGAGGGCGGCCAGGCCCTGGACCGCGGAGCGGGTGGGGATCACGGCGACCCGTACGCCGTCGACGCGGGCCTGTTCGGCCGCCGCGGCCGCGGCGGGGCGCAGCTCGGCGCCGCCCGGCAGGAGCACGACCTCGCGGGCGTGCGCGCGGCGGATGGCGTCGACCAGTTCGGCGACGGCCAGGGGTTCCCCGGGGCGCACGAGCACGGTGGTGGCGCCCGCCTCCCCGCACAGGGCGGCCAGGCCCTCGCCGGGGACCACGGCGACCACGGCCCGCTGGGCGCGTGCGCCGCGGGCCCGGCGCCGTTCGTCCCCGAAGTGCGTGATCCGTATCCGGTACGGCCGTCCGGCGACGACCCCGGCCTCCACGGCGGCCCCGGGGTCGTCGACGTGGACGTGGACGTTCCACAGCCCGTCGCCGCCGACCACGACCAGGCTGTCGCCCAGCCCGTCGAGGCGTTCACGCAGGGCGCCGACCGCCTCCTCGGAGGCCTCCAGCAGGTAGATCACCTCGTAGGCGGGCCCGTCCGCCTCCTGCTCGCAGGGGTCCGGCGGCTGCGGTACGGGCACGGCCCGCCCGGGCACCGGCTCGACGGCCGGCGCCTGGCCGGACAGGGCCTGCCACAGGGCCCCGAGTACGGCGACCAGTCCGCAGCCCCCGGCGTCGACCACCCCGGCCCGGCCCAGCGCGGCCAGCTGCCCGGGGGTTTCGGCGAGGGCGGCGCGGGCCGCGTCGTAGGCGGCCCGGGCCACGTCGGCCGGGCTCCCGGCGGCGGCCGCGGCCGCCTCACCGGCCCGCGCGGCGGCGCCGGCGACGGTGAGCATGGTCCCCTCGACGGGGTGCGCGACGGCCGCGTACGCCTCCTGCGCGGCCCGGGTCAGCGCCCGGGCGAGAAGCCTGCCGGGCACCGGCTCCCCGGGCTGCCCGGGCTCATCGGGCTGCCCGGGCTCATCGGGCTGCCCGGGCTCATCGGGCTGCTCGCCGAGTACCTCGGCCACCCCGCGCAGCAGCTGCGCCAGGATCGTCCCGGAGTTCCCGCGGGCGCCGAGGAGCGCTCCGTGCGCCCAGGCCCGTACGGCCTGGTCCAGGGAGGTCGGCGCTGTGCCCTCGGTCACCTTCCCGAAGGCCGCGGTGAGCGCGAGGTCGGCCGATTCGGCGGTGAGGTAGAGGTTGGTCCCGGTGTCCGCGTCGGCGACCGGATAGACGTTGATCGCGTCGATGTCCTCGCGGGCCCGCCCCAGCGCGGCCAGGGCCAGCGAACTCCAGGTGCGCACGGCTTCGGCGTCGAGCTCGTCAGTGGGCTGCGGCTGCAGCTCGTGCGGCACTGGGCGTTCCTCCTCGTGCGGGCCAGGGTTCACCGCAGGGTAACGAAGGACCGCCCGCTCGTCCGGACCACGGGGCGGCGCCTGCGGCGGCCGTGGTAGTTTTCTTGGACGGACGCAGTCGTTGTATGCTGCTCCGGTTGCCCGGCGAGAGTCGGGCCATTCCCCGGCAAACCACTTCAGACCTCTGAATCCGGTGCGCCGGTTTCACTGTTAATTGCACCTGAAGTCTTGGAGTGACCTGTGGCTGCCAACTGCGACGTTTGCGCCAAGGGGCCGAGCTTCGGCAACAACATCTCCCACTCGCACCGCCGCACCTCGCGTCGCTGGAACCCGAACATCCAGCGCGTCCGTGCCGTGGTCAATGGGACGCCGAAGCGCCTCAACGCCTGCACCTCGTGCATCAAGGCCGGCAAGGTCTCGCGCTGACGCCTCCCGTCGTAGCGCAGCCCTTTCCGGTTGCCCTAAAGGCCGGTTCACCTCTGGTGAACCGGCCTTTTGCCTTGTCCGGCGGGGCTCAGCCTGGTCCCGCGGGGGCTCAGCGCCACTGCCAGGCGTGATCCACCGGGCCGATGCCCGCGCCGAGCGCGAAGCCGGCGGCGATGGCGCCCGTGACGTAGTCCTTGGCGGCCGTGACGGCCTGCGGGACGGTCAGGCCCTTGGCCAGCCCCGCCGCGACGGCGCTGGCGAGGGTGCAGCCGGTGCCGTGGGTGTGCCGGTTGTCGTGGCGGGGGGCGCGCAGCCACCGCTCCTCGGTTCCGTCGGTGAGCAGGTCCACGGCCTCGCCGCCGTGCGCCGCGAGGTGTCCGCCCTTGATCAGCGCCCAGCGGGGGCCGTGGCCGAGGATCGCGTCGGCGGCCCTCCGCATGCCGTCCTCGTCCTCCACCAGCACGCCGGTGAGCTGCGCCACCTCGTCCAGGTTGGGCGTGGCCACGGTGGCCCGCGGCAGCAGCTCCCGGCGTACGGCGTCCAGGGCCGAGGCGGCGAGCAGCGCGTCCCCGTGCTTGGAGACCCCGACGGGGTCCACGACGGCCGGGGCCGAGGTGGTGGCGAGCAGCTCGGCCACCGTCTCCACCAGGGCGGCCGAGGAGAGCATCCCGGTCTTCACCGCCTGGACGCCGATGTCGTCCACGACGGCCCGGTACTGGGCCGTGACGGCCTCGACGGGCAGTTCCCACACTCCCCGTACCCCGAGTGAGTTCTGCGCGGTCACGGCGGTCACCACGCTCATGCCGTGCACGCCGAGCGCGAGCATGGTCTTGAGGTCGGCCTGGATGCCCGCGCCGCCGCCGGAGTCGGATCCGGCGACGGTCAGGCACAGCGGCGGCGCAGGGCTCACGCCGGACCGTCCTGGGCGGCCGGGTCGGCCCCGAAGTGGTCCCAGCCGCCGGTGCTGGTCCAGGGCGCGCCGTCCACGGTCACCTGGGGCAGCGCGGAGCGGTTCAGCACCTCGCCGATGACCTTCCAGCGGGCGGGGAGCTTCACGTCCGGCGGGAAGGTGGCCACGATCGCGTGGTCCTCTCCCCCGGTGAGCACCCACTGCAGCGGGTCCACGCCGACGGCCTGCCCGATGTCGTGCATCTGCGTGGGGATGTCGACGGCCGCCGAGCGCAGGTCGATCCGTACCTTGCTGGCCTCGGCGATGTGCCCGAGGTCGGCGATCAGGCCGTCGCTGACGTCGGTCATGGCGGTGGCGCCGAGCCCGGCGGCCGCGGGGCCCGCGTGGTACGGCGGCTCGGGGCGCCGGTGCGCCTCCACGAACGCCCGCGGGGAGCGGAAGCCGCGCGAGAGCACGGCGAAGCCGGCCGCGGACCAGCCCAGCCAGCCGGTCACGGCGACGACGTCGCCGGGCTGGGCGCCGGAGCGCAGGACCGGCTCGTGGTTGCGCAGGTCGCCCAGCGCGGTGATGGCGACGGTGATGACGTCCCCGCGGACGACGTCCCCGCCGACCACGGCCGCGCCGGCGACCTGGCACTCGTCGCGGATGCCGTCCATCAGCTCGGTGGGCCAGGTGACCGGCAGTTCGGCCGGGACGACGAGGCCGAGCAGCAGCGCGGTCGGCACCGCGCCCATGGCGGCGATGTCGGCGAGGTTCTGCGCGGCGGCCTTGCGGCCGACGTCGTAGGCCGTGGACCAGTCGCGCCGGAAGTGCCGGCCCTCCAGCAGGATGTCGGTGCTCGCCACGACCCGCCGGTCGGGGGCCGACACGACCGCGGCGTCGTCGCCCGGTCCGAGCCGGACCGCCGGGGTGGTGGTGAGCCGTGAGGTGAGCTCCCTGATCAGCCCGAACTCCCCCAGCTCGCCCACAGTGCCCTTCATCGCTGTGCCCCTTCTTGCCCAGTCCGCTTGCGGTCGCGAGCCGTCACAGCTCTGGGTACCGTCAACAGATATGTCAACTTCTGCTCTCCGTACGCCCCGCTGTGCGTGGCGCCGGGCCCGCAGGTCTCCCCGCGGCGCACGGCGACGCGGTACCGTGGCGTCCCTTCTTCCCCCGGCCCCTCGCATCGTGTGGGGCCCACCCGAAGGTTAGGGGAAATGATCCTCGTGGCCGCCCTGGAGGTTCCGTGGTACAGGCGTACATCCTTATCCAGACCGAGGTGGGCAAGGCGTCTTTCGTCGCCGAGTCCATCGGGCAGATCCCGGGGGTGATCCAGGCCGAGGACGTGACGGGCCCGTACGACGTGATCGTGCGCGCCCAGGCCGACACCGTGGACGAGCTCGGCCGCATGGTCGTGGCCAAGGTCCAGCAGGTGGAGGGGATCACCCGCACCTTGACCTGCCCGGTGGTCCATCTGTAGCCCCCGTCTACTCTTGGCCGGTGATGTCCCTCCACCGCCGGCCCCTCCGTGTCCTGGCCGTGCCGGCCGTACTGGCCCTCGCGGCGTGCTCCCCGGGTGGTTCCCAGGCCCGGGTCGGCCCTCCGCCCATGCCGCCCGCCGACATCGCGGGGCTCTGTGCAGCGCTGCACGAGAAGCTCCCGGAGACGGTGGCCGGCCTGGCGCGGACCCCGACCGAACCGGAGTCCGATCTGACCGCCGCGTGGGGCGGCTCGGCGATCGTACTGCGGTGCGGGATCCCCAAGCCCCCCAAGATGGCGGATCCGGAGCAGGACGGGGTCGAGGTGAACGGAGTGTCCTGGCTGCTGGAGAAGCTCGACGACGGTGCGGGCGGCGGTTTCCGGTTCACCACCGGTCTGCGGCTGGCGTACACGGAGGTCCGGGTCGACCAGGAGCATGCCACGGATGCGGGGATGCTGGTCGGCCTGTCCGCGGCGATCGCCGCGACCGTTCCCGAGGGCATCTCCTCCTACTGAGCCCTACTGAGTCCCACTGAGTCCTCCTGAGCACCGAACTCACCGGACGCACCGCCGCCCGCCGGCCATGCCTTTCAGGGCGGGCCGGCGGGCGGTCGGCTGTACGGGTGCGCGGCGCTCGGCTCAGCGCAGGCCGGTGGGGCGGCGCAGGGCGGCCTGGATCAGGCAGTCCACCAGCTCCGGGTACTCCACGCCGGTCTTCTGCCACATCAGCGGGTACATGGAGATCGGCGTGAAGCCGGGCATCGTGTTGATCTCGTTGATGACGAACTCGCCGTCCTCGGTGAGGAAGAAGTCGGCGCGCACGAGGCCCTCGCAGGACGCGGCGTCGAAGGCCTCGACCGCGAGCCGCCGCACCTCTGCGGTCTGCTCCGGGGTGAGCGGCGCGGGCACGATCCCGGACGCCGAGTCGATGTACTTCGCCTCGAAGTCGTAGAAGTCGTGGCTGGACACCGGCGGGATCTCGGCGGGCACGCTGGCGCGCGGCCCGTCCTCGAACTCCAGGACCCCGCACTCGATCTCGCGGCCGCGCAGCAGCGCCTCCACGATGAACTTGGGGTCGTGGCGCCGGGCCTCGCGGATCGCCGCCTCCAGTCCGGAGACGTCGTCGACCTTGGTGATGCCGATGGAGGAGCCGGCCCGGGCGGGCTTGACGAACAGCGGCCAGCCGTGTTCGGCGGCGAAGTCCAGGATCCTGGCCTTGGCGGCGTCCGGGTCGGCGTCCCACTCGCGGGGGCGGATGGTCACGTACGGGCCGACGCGCAGCCCGAAGGACGTGAACACCCGCTTCATGTAGTCCTTGTCCTGGCCGACGGCCGAGGCGAGGACGCCGGAGCCGACGTACGGGATCCCGGAGAGCTCCAGGAGCCCCTGCAGGGTGCCGTCCTCGCCGTAGGGGCCGTGCAGCACGGGGAAGACGACGTCGACCTCGCCCAGCGCCTTGGGAACGGCGCCCGGCTCGGTGTAGACGACCTGGCGGTGGGCGGGGTCGACCGAGAGCACGACGGAGCCGTCCTCGCCTTCGGCGAGCTCCTCGACGCTCGGGAGCCGCCGGTCGGCGATGGCCATCCGGTCGGGCTCGTCGGCGGTCAGCGCCCACCGGCCGTCCGTGGTGATGCCGATGGGCAGCACCTCGTACTTGGAGCGGTCGATGGCGCGCAGCACGGCGCCCGCCGTGACGACCGAGATGGCGTGTTCCGAGCTGCGGCCGCCGAACACGACGGCCACGCGGGGCTTGCGGCCCTGCTGCTCAGGGGTCTGGGGGAGGTTCTCGCTGCTCATATCGCCACGAGAGTACCCGCTCAGACGTGCGGAATGGAGTCAGTGACGTTCCGGTTTGGCGCTGCGTCCCATCAGTTCCTTGAGCGCGACCAGGGTGGGCTTGCCGTGGTGGACGATGTCGACGACCGTGTCGGTGATCGGCATGTCCACCCCGTGGCGGCGGGCCAGATCGGCCACCGACTGGCAGGACTTGACTCCTTCGGCGGTCTGCTTGGTGACCGCGATGGTCTCCTCCAGGGTCATCCCGCGGCCGAGGTTGGTGCCGAAGGTGTGGTTCCGGGAGAGCGGCGAGGAGCAGGTGGCGACCAGGTCGCCGAGGCCCGCGAGGCCGGAGAAGGTGAGCGGGTCGGCGCCCATCGCCACGCCCAGGCGGGTCGCTTCGGCCAGTCCGCGGGTGATGAGCGAGCCCTTGGTGTTGTCGCCCAGGCCCATGCCGTCCGCGATGCCGACGGCGAGGCCGATGACGTTCTTGACCGCGCCGCCGAGCTCGCAGCCGATGACGTCGGTGCTGGTGTACGGGCGGAAGTACGGGGTGTGACAGGCGGCCTGGAGGCGCTGCGCCACGGCCTCGTCCACGCAGGCGACGACGGAGGCGGCGGGCTGCCGGGCGGCGATCTCGCGGGCCAGGTTGGGGCCGGTGACCACGGCGATGCGCTCGGCGGGGACCTTGGCGACCTCCTCGATCACCTCGCTCATCCGCTTGGCGGTGCCGAGTTCGATGCCCTTCATGAGGGAGACGAGCACGGTGTCGGGGGCGAGCAGGGGCGCCCAGGCGGCGAGGTTGCCGCGCAGGGTCTGGGAGGGGACGGCGAGGACGGTGAAGTCGGCGCCCGCCGCGGCCTCGGCGGGGTCGGTGGTGGCCCGGATGCCCGCGGGGAGTTCGACGTCGGGGAAGTAGTCCGGGTTGGTCCGGCCGGTGTTGATGGCGTCGACCAGCTCCTGGCGGCGCCCCCACAGGGTCACCTCGCAGCCGGCGTCGGCCAGCACGATGGCGAAGGCCGTGCCCCAGGAGCCCGTTCCGAATACGGCTGCCTTCATGGGACGTGTCACTTGTCGCCCTCCCCCGCGGCCTTGCGCCGCTGTTGCGCCCTGGCGTCTCGATGGTTGTACGGCTGGTCGGGCGCGGTCTGCCCGCGCAACTCCTCCAGCAGCTTGGTGATGGCGCCCATGATCACCTCGGTGGCCTCCTTGAGGACCTCCGGGGTGGGCTCCAGGTCGTAGAAGGCGGACAGGTCCACCGGCGGCCCCGCGAGGACCTGGAGGGTCTTGCGCGGGAAGAGCCGCACCCTGTTCTTCTTCGCGTAGGGCGGCATCGCGAGGTTCGCGCCCCACTGGGCCACCGGAACGACGGGCGCCCTGGTGATCAGCGCGACACGGGCGGCGCCGGTCTTGCCGGCCATCGGCCACATGTCGGGGTCGCGGGTGAGCGTGCCCTCCGGGTAAAAGGCCACGCATTCACCGCGCTCGATCGCCTCCACCGCGGCCCGGAATGCGACCAGGGCGTTGGTGCTCTCGCGGTAGACGGGGATCTGCCCGCTGCCCCGCAGGATCGACCCGACAATAGGGACCTTGAAGAGGGCGGCCTTCGCGAGCAAACGGGGCACGCGGCCGGTGTTGTACTGGAAGTGCGCGTAGGAGAGCGGGTCCAGATACGAGTTGTGATTGATGGCGGTGATAAATCCGCCCTCGGCCGGAATGTGCTCCATTCCCCGCCAGTCCCGCTTGAAGAGCACTACCAGCGGCGGTTTTGCGATGACCGCCGCCAGGCGGTACCAGAAGCCGAATCTGCGGCGGGGCACTCGAACACCTTTCCTCTAGGACCGGTGCGCGGCTGGGGCCACCTCGTCGGCCGGACAAGTGTGGTCCCGGGCCCGGTCTCTGTCGAGTCTCTGTCGGGAACACCGTACGCCCCGCTCGCACCACCGGAGTCCCGGGTTCACGGGGCGAGGGCGACAATGGACCGGCACATGACCAGGCCATGACCCGACCATGGCCCGCGCGGGTGCGGCAGCGCAGGGGAGGGAGGGGGCGGTGACGAACGCCGTCTGGAGTCTGGTGGTCCCGCTCAAGCCCCTGGCGGTGGCCAAGAGCCGTCTCGCGGCGGCCGTGGGCGCCTCCCGTCCGGGGCTCGCCCTGGCCTTCGCCCAGGACACCGTGGCCGGGGCGCTGGCCTGCGCGGCCGTCGCGGATGTGGTGGTCGTCACGGACGACGCCGCGGCGGGGGCGGAACTGGCCCGGCTGGGCGCGCGGATCGTCCCCGACGCCCCGGCGGCCGGGCTCAACGCGGCGCTGGCCCACGGGGCGCGGGCGGTGCGGTCGGGGCGGCCCGGCGCCGCGGTGGCCGCGATGAACGCCGATCTGCCGGCGCTGCGGCCCCCGGAACTGCTACGCGTGCTCGAAAACGCCTCGGTATTTCCCCGGGCATTTCTGGCGGACGCGGCAGGAATCGGGACGACCTTGCTTTCCGCCGCTCCGGACGTGGAATTGGCCCCCTCCTTCGGCGGCCCGTCGCGGGCCAGGCATTCGGCCTCGGGGGCGGTGGAAATCGGCCTGGCGGGCGTCGACAGCGTGCGCCGGGACGTGGACACGGCGGCGGATCTGCGCACGGCCCTCGCCCTCGGTGTGGGGCCGCACACGGCCCGATACAGTGCGGGTATGCAGGCGACCGCGTACACGTACGACTCCCAGACCCGCAGCGGCAGTGTGCTGCTGGACGACGGCACCCCCGTGCCCTTCGAGGCCCCGGCCTTCGACGCGGGCGGCCTGCGGCTGCTGCGGCCCGGGCAGCGGGTGCGGATCGAGACGGACGGCGAGGGCGCGGGCCTGCGGATCACCCTGGTCACGCTGCAGACCTTCTGACGAACGCACCGCGGGCCGGCTTCCCCACAGGGGGAAGCCGGCCCGGCGTGTGTGACCGTGCCCTTACTTGCTGCGGGCGGTGGTCTTCTTCGCGGTGGCCTTGCGCGTCGCGGTCTTCTTCGCGGGCGCCTTCGTCGCCGCGGTCACCTTCTTGGCGGCCGGGGCGGTCTTCTTCGCGGTGGGGGTGGTCTTCTTCGCGGTGGCCGTGGCCTTCTTCGCGGTGCTGGCCTTCTTGGCCGTGGCCGTCGCCTTCTTGGCGGTGGGCGTGCTCTTCACCGCCGCCTTCTTGGCGGTCGCGGTGGTCTTCGTGGCCGTCGTCTTCTTCGCGGCCGTGGACTTCGCCGCGGCCTTCTTGGCGGTGGTGGCCTTCTTCGCGGCGGCCTTCTTGACCGTCGCGGAGGCACCACCGGTGAGGCTGCCCTTGGGCGCCTTCTTCACGGAGACCTCGCCGCCCTTGGGCAGCTTCTTGGTGCCGCTGACCAGGTCCTTGAAGCCCTGGCCCGCACGGAAACGGGGCACGGAGGTCTTCTTGACCCGGACGCGCTCTCCCGTCTGCGGGTTGCGCGCGTAACGGGCCGGGCGGTCGACCTTCTCGAACGAGCCGAAGCCCGTGACCGAGACCCGATCGCCCGCGACGGTAGCGCGGACGATCGCGTCCAGTACCGCGTCGACAGCATCCGCGGCCTGCTGGCGGCCGCCCAGCTTGTCGGCAATCGCTTCTACGAGCTGCGCCTTGTTCACGTCTTCCCCTTCGGAGACTTCGCCAGAACGAATGTGTTCAAGCTTATTTCGCACGTTAGGCGGATATATACCGCAAATCAAACACGAAACGGGCTAATCACCCTAGTGCCGCAACGCTGGAGACCGTTACGGAGTTCCTTCGCATCAGTCGCCTTCAGGGAATCGACCCTCGTCGAGGTCCTTCATCAACCTGTCCAGGCGCCTTGCCGCATCGGCGAGATCATGTTTCGCCGCGGCCGTGACGACCAACAGCTTCCGGGACAGCGCCATCCTTACGCCCTCCGGGACTTGCAGTGAGCGCACCCGTATGTGTGCTTCCTTCAGTCGGTCCGCGACCAGTTCGTAGAGCTCAAGTTGACTGTCGCGTTCCATGCACAGATTGTGCCATCTGGGGCGAGTTGTCGCCTCACGGGGCCTCAACACACAGCTGTGCCCCCCACCGTTCGGTGGAGGGCACAGTGTTGTCGATGTGATCACCCAGGGGCGAATAAGCGCTGATCAGGCAGGAATCAGCCCTTAACCGTGCGCGGCTTGAAGGCCGGGCGGCTGCTTTCGTACGTGGCGATGTCCGCTTCGTTCTGAAGGGTGAGCGAGATGTCGTCCAGGCCTTCCAGCAGTCGCCAGCGGGCGTTGTCGTCGAGTTCGAACTCCGCGACGACGCCTTCGGCTCGCACCTGGCGGGCGACCAGGTCGACCGTGACCTCGGCGGTGGGGTCGGCCTCGGTCAGCTCCCACAGCCGATCGACCGTCTCCTGCGGGAGCACGACGGTCAGCAGGCCGTTCTTCAGCGAGTTCCCGCGGAAGATGTCGGCGAAGCGGGAGGAGATGACGGTCTTGAAGCCGAAGTTCTGCAGGGCCCAGACGGCGTGCTCGCGCGAGGAACCCGTCCCGAAGTCGGGGCCGGCGATCAGCACGGTGGCGCCGGCGCGCTCCGGACGGTTCGTGACGAACTGCGGGTCCTTGCGCCAGGCCTCGAAGAGCCCGTCCTCGAAGCCGTCGCGGGTGATCTTCTTCAGCCAGTGGGCGGGGATGATCTGGTCGGTGTCGACGTTGCTGCGGCGCAGCGGGACGGCCCGGCCGGTGTGGGTGGTGAAGGCTTCCATGGTTCAGACTCCGGCGGTCGCGGGGGCGTCGGACAGGTCGGCGGGCGAGGCCAGATGGCCCAGCACCGCGGTGGCGGCGGCCACCTGCGGGGAGACCAGGTGGGTGCGCCCGCCCTTGCCCTGCCGGCCCTCGAAGTTGCGGTTGGAGGTGGACGCGGAGCGTTCACCGGGCGCCAGTTGGTCGGGGTTCATGCCCAGACACATCGAACAGCCCGCGTGCCGCCATTCGGCGCCGGCCTCCTTGAAGACCTTGTCCAGGCCCTCCTCCACGGCCTGCAGGGCGACCCGTACGGAGCCCGGGACGACCAGCATCCGCACGCCGTCGGCGACTTTGCGGCCCTCGATGATCCCGGCGACGGCGCGCAGGTCCTCGATGCGGCCATTGGTGCAGGAACCTACGAAGACGGTGTCGACCTTGATGTCGCGCAGCGGCTGCCCGGCGGTCAACCCCATGTACTCCAGGGCCTTTTCGGCGGCGTGGCGCTCCGAAGCGTCCTCGTACGAAGCCGGGTCGGGGACGTTGGCCGACAGCGGCGCGCCCTGGCCCGGGTTGGTGCCCCAGGTGACGAAGGGGGCCAGCGTCGTGCCGTCGATGACGACCTCGGCGTCGAAGACAGCGTCGTCGTCGGTGCGCAGCGTCTTCCAGTAGGCGACGGCCGCGTCCCACTCCTCGCCCTTCGGGGCGTGGTCGCGGCCCTCCAGGTAGTCGAAGGTGGTCTGGTCGGGGGCGATCATGCCGGCGCGGGCGCCGGCCTCGATCGACATGTTGCAGATGGTCATGCGGGCTTCCATCGAGAGCTGCTCGATGGCCTCGCCGCGGTACTCCAGGATGTAGCCCTGGCCGCCGCCGGTGCCGATCTTGGCGATGATCGCCAGGATCAGGTCCTTCGCGGTGACGCCCTCGGCCAGCGCGCCGGTGACGGTGATCGCCATCGTCTTCGGCCGGGCGAGCGGCAGCGTCTGGGTGGCCAGCACGTGCTCGACCTGGCTGGTGCCGATGCCGAAGGCCAGCGCGCCGAAGGCGCCGTGCGTGGAGGTGTGCGAGTCGCCGCACACGACCGTGGTGCCGGGCTGGGTCAGGCCCAGCTGCGGTCCCACGACGTGGACGACGCCCTGCTCGACGTCGCCCAGCGAGTGCAGGCGGACGCCGAACTCGGCGCAGTTCTTGCGCAGCGTCTCCAGCTGCGCCCGGGAGACCGGGTCGGCGATCGGCTTGTCGATGTCGATGGTGGGGGTGTTGTGGTCCTCGGTCGCGATGGTGAGGTCGAGGCGTCGGACCTTGCGGCCGGCCTGACGCAGGCCTTCGAAGGCCTGCGGGCTGGTCACCTCGTGCAGCAGGTGCAGATCGATGAAGAGGAGGTCGGGCTCGCCTTCGGCGCGCCGGACGACATGGTCGTCCCAGACCTTCTCCGCGAGTGTCCTACCCATCGCTTTCCCTCCGGCCGGCCGGTTGTGCCGGCGCTTCATAGAGATCTCGTGCGCCTGATCGCCCGTACCCCACGTCCCGGACGACGGCTCGGACCCAGTGGTTCGTGGACCCGCACATACAGACTCGCTGGTTCTTGGAAAAATTGAACTTGCGTTTCACAGTGTGAGACGCGAATATCGTTTCATGGACAACTCTAGCGGCGTCGGCGTTCTCGACAAGGCAGCTCTGGTATTGAGCGCACTGGAGTCCGGTCCGGCCACCCTCGCCGGGCTGGTCGCGGCGACAGGGCTCGCACGACCCACGGCACATCGCCTGGCCGTGGCACTGGAACACCACCGGATGGTGGCGAGGGACATGCAGGGCCGGTTCATCCTCGGTCCGCGGCTGGCGGAGCTCGCCGCCGCGGCCGGCGAGGACCGCCTGCTGGCCACGGCGGGACCGGTACTCACCCACCTGCGCGACGTGACGGGCGAGAGCGCGCAGCTCTACCGCCGTCAGGGAGACATGCGCATCTGCGTGGCGGCCGCCGAGCGGCTGTCGGGTCTGCGGGACACCGTCCCGGTGGGCTCCACGCTCCCCATGAAGGCCGGCTCGGCCGCGCAGATCCTGATGGCGTGGGAGGAGCCGGAGCGGCTCCACCGCGGCCTTCAGGGCGCGCGCTTCACGGCGACGGCGCTCTCGGGCGTACGGCGTCGCGGCTGGGCGCAGTCGATCGGCGAGCGGGAGCCCGGTGTGGCCTCCGTCTCGGCGCCGGTGCGCGGTCCGTCGAACCGCGTGGTGGCCTCCGTGTCGGTCTCCGGGCCGATCGAGCGCCTGACCCGCCACCCGGGCCGGATGCACGCCCAGGCCGTCATCGACGCGGCCGCACGCCTCACGGAGGCGCTGCGCCGCACCGGCTGACCCACCCCTCCCGCCCTGACTGCCACTCCCCCGCCCACCCTTCGGGCCCGGGGGCGCGTACGACGCCGCACACGTCTGAACACGCGCCCCCGGGCCCCTTTTTGCGTGGGTGCATCGGCGCACCGTCGCCTCGGTGCCTCGGTGCCGGGCATAGCGAAGAGGCCCTCCGCGATGAACGCGGAGGGCCTCTTCGATGCGTACCCCCGACCGGATTCGAACCGGCGCTACCGCCTTGAGAGGGCGGCGTGCTAGGCCGCTACACAACGGGGGCTAGCTGGTGCTGCTGTTACTGCGCTGGGCTACCAGGACTCGAACCTAGAATAAGGGAACCAGAAACCCTCGTGTTGCCAATTACACTATAGCCCAAAGTGGTCTAGACCAGACCAGTACCCCCGACCGGATTCGAACCGGCGCTACCGCCTTGAGAGGGCGGCGTGCTAGGCCGCTACACAACGGGGGCCCTAGCGATCCTGCATCAAAATGTCCGGGTGCGACCCTGGAGATCTCGCGGGAAGGATCTGTACCCCCGACCGGATTCGAACCGGCGCTACCGCCTTGAGAGGGCGGCGTGCTAGGCCGCTACACAACGGGGGCAAAGCACTGCGTTACTGCTGCACTGCGCTGGGGTACCAGGACTCGAACCTAGAATAAGGGAACCAGAAACCCTCGTGTTGCCAATTACACTATACCCCACCAAAAGTCAACCCCTTGCGGGGCTTTTTCTTTGGGTGGCGCCTCCGTTCGGCCTTTCGGCCCGCTCCGGCGGCGCAGAAAGAACATTACCGGATGCCTGACCGTGCTCCAAAACGGGTATCGCGTGCCAGCAGCTCCGGGAGCCGGGCGAGGCCGTCGATGCGGTGCGCGCCGTCGGGCCCGGGCCCGCGGCCGCCGTCGCGGTCCAGCCAGATCGCCAGCAGCCCGGCGTCGCGCGCCCCGCGCGCGTCGATCTCGGGCTGGTCCCCCACGTACGCCACCTCGCCCGGCGGCAGCCCGAGCGCCTCGCAGGCGGCGAGGAAGGCCGCCGCCTCCGGCTTGCTGACCCCGAGTTCGACGGCGCAGACCAGCACCTCGAAGCGGTCGCGCAGCCCGAGGTCGCGCAGCTTGGGGTCCTGGTTGGCGGTGGAGGAGTTGGAGAGCACCCCGTGCCGGTAGTCCACGGCCAGCGCGTCCAGCGCGGGCACCACGTCGGGGAAGACCGTCCAGGCGGTCTTGTAGTGCGCGACGTACTGGTCGAACCAGGTGTCCGCCTCGTCGTCGGTCATGGCGGGGCGCTCCAGGAACTCGCGCACGCGGTCGCGCCGCTGCCCCTGGAAGGTGCCCTCGCCGGCTGCGAAGCGCGCCCAGTGCCGGTCGGTGATCTCCCGCCACAGCGCGAGCGCCTGCGCGGGCGTCCCGTAGCGGTCGGCGAGCCGCTCGGCGTCCAGTTGCCGCGCGAGGCCGGCGGCGTCGGCCCCCGTGTAGTCGAAGAGCGTGTCGTCGATGTCCCACAGCACGGCGCGGATCGGCATGGGGCCGAGCCTACGCCGGGCACCGGCCCCCCGTGGGGGATGTGAAAGAAAGATCGTCCCGCGACCGTCCCGAACGCCGCAGGGGGCGGTGGCCGGGTGTCCGGCCACCGCCCCCTGCGGGACGTACGGGTGGGGCTATGCGGCGAGCTTGGCCAGGGCCGCGTCGATGCGGGACAGCGAGCGCTCCTTGCCCAGGATCTCCAGGGACTCGAAGAGCGGCAGGCCGACCGTGCGGCCGGTGACCGCCACGCGGACCGGGGCCTGGGCCTTGCCGAGCTTGAGGCCGTGGGCCTCGCCGGCGGTCAGGACGGCCTGCTTGAGGGACTCCGGGTCCGACCAGTCGGCGTTGGCGAGGTTCTCGCGCGCCGTGGTCAGCAGGGCCGCCGGCTCGCCCTTCATCGCCTTGTCCCAGGACGCCTGGTCCTCGACCGGCTCCTTGCGGAACAGGAAGTCCACGTTGGCGGTGATGTCCGAGAGGACGGTCACACGGGTCTGGGCGTACGGGGCGATGCGCGCCCAGGCATCGGCGTCGAAGTCCTCGGGCTCCCAGTTGGCGTGCGGGGCCCGCAGCCACGGGGCGCAGGCGTCCGCGAAGGCCTTCGGGTCGAGCATGCGGATGTGGTCGGCGTTGATCGCCTCGGCCTTCTTGAGGTCGAAGCGCGCGGGGTTGGCGTTGACACCGTCGATGTCGAACTTCGACACCATCTCCTCGATCGAGAAGACGTCCTGGTCCTTGGAGAAGGACCAGCCGAGCAGCGACAGGTAGTTCAGCAGGCCCTCGGGGAGGAAGCCGCGCTCGCGGTACAGGTTGAGCGAGGACTCGGGGTCGCGCTTGGAGAGCTTCTTGTTGCCCTCGCCCATCACGTACGGCAGGTGGCCGAACCGGGGGATGCCCGTGGCGATGCCGAGCTCCATCAGCGCCTTGTACAGCGCGATCTGGCGGGGGGTGGAGGACAGCAGGTCCTCGCCGCGCAGCACGTGCGTGATCTGCATCAGCGCGTCGTCGACCGGGTTGACCAGCGTGTAGAGCGGCGCGCCGTTGGCCCGCAGGATGCCGAAGTCCGGCACGTTCTCCGGGGTGAAGGTCAGCTCGCCGCGGACCAGGTCGGTGAAGGTGATCGGCTCGTCGGGCATCCGGAAGCGCACGATCGAGGGGCGGTGCTCGCCCTGGAAGGCCTCCAGCTGGACCTGGGTCAGCTCGCGGCAGTGGCCGTCGTAGCCGGAGGGCTTGCCGGCGGCGCGGGCGGCGGCGCGGCGCGCGTCCAGCTCCTCGGTCGAGCAGTAGCAGTCGTAGGCGTAACCGCCGTCGCGCAGCCGCTGGGCCACGTCCGCGTAGATGTCCATGCGCTCGGACTGGCGGTACGGGGCGTGCGGGCCGCCGACCTCGGGGCCCTCGTCCCAGGTGAAGCCGAGCCAGCGCAGCGAGTCGAGCAGCTGCTCGTAGGACTCCTCGGAGTCGCGGGCCGCGTCGGTGTCCTCGATGCGGAAGACGAACGTACCGCCGTGGTGGCGGGCGAACGCCCAGTTGAAGAGGGCCGTCCGGACCAGGCCCACGTGGGGGTTGCCGGTCGGGGACGGACAGAAACGTACGCGGACGTTCGCGTTAGCCACGCTTGATCACCTTGTTGGTGAGAGTGCCGATGCCTTCGATGGTGACGGCGACCTCGTCGCCGACGTTGAGGGGGCCGACTCCGGCCGGGGTCCCCGTGAGGATGACGTCGCCCGGGAGCAGGGTCATGGCCTCGGTGATGTGGACGATCAGGTCCTCGATGGAGCGGACCATGTCACTGGTGCGGCCGAGCTGGCGCTGTTCGCCGTTGACCGTGCACTGGATGGTCAGGTCGCTCGGGTCCAGATCGGTCTCGATCCAGGGGCCGAGGGGGCAGGAGCTGTCGAAGCCCTTGGCCCGGGCCCACTGCTTCTCGCGTTGCTGGACGTCGCGCGCGGTGACGTCGTTGGCGCAGGTGTAGCCGAGGATCACGTCCTTGACGCGCTCCTTCGGGACCTCCCGGCACATGCGGCCGATGACCACGGCGAGCTCCGCCTCGTGGTGGAGGTCCTGGGAGAAGGAGGGGTACGCGATCGGGTCGCCCGGGCCGACCACCGAGGTGGAGGGCTTGAAGAAGGTGATGGGGACCTCGGGGACCTCGTTGCCGAGCTCCGCCGCGTGCTCCGCGTAGTTGCGGCCGATGGCCACGACCTTGTTCGGGAGCACGGGCGGCAGCAGCCGGACCTTGCTCAGCGGGACCTTCGTGCCCGAGAGCTCGAAGTCCGCGAACGGGATGCCCTTGATGATGTCGAGCACGAGCGTCGATTCGCCGCCGGGGGCGGCGTCGCCCTCGACCGCGCCGAACGCGACGTTGCCGTCGATCGAGAACCTGGCGATGCGCACGTGTTGCGTCTGCCCCTCTGTCCGTATCCGCTGGCTGGAGTCTGCGTTCCCAGGCTAACGCGGCGGACGGGGAGGCTTCGCGATCCGTGGCGCCGCGGCTACTGCGCGGCGGCGGCGACCGGCGCGTCCATCAGGACGGTGCGGCGCGGGTTGGCGGTCTGCGCGGGCAGGTCGACGGAGTGTTCCGGGGTGGCCGGGGCCGCCTGCAGCTCGTCGGCGTCCTTGAGGTGCGCGAGGGTGGTGCGGCGGGGGTTGGCTATGTTGCGGAACATCATCGTCGTCTTCATCGGAGTTCGGGGTCCTCGGTTCGGTCTGTGAGTGTCGGCTGTCGCATGCACCAACCCTGGCGCCAACCCTTTAAGAGGCAAGGCTAAACATCTGAATCCCCCGTCGAACCAGGAAGTAATGGCCACGGCTGTGTGAGTTTGCTCACCCGTGACCAGGCATTTCTGGCATAACGGACAGTCAACTGGGGCACCCGAAACGGACATTGCGCCACTGAATGCGCCATTCCGCTCCTGATCATCTCGACTGGGACACCTTGACAGGCATGCGGTTTGGATGGCGTAAGTCCGGTTTCGACCGAATACGGTCACACATCGCGTAGCACCGCCGTCACGAGCGGTCACCGACTCCCCGGGCCGACACGCGCACCTTGTTGGAGATCCTCCACTGTGCTGGAATTCGCGGGACCGCCGCGGGAACAGCCGGCGCGCAGGTGGCGCGACAAAGCGCCGAGCGCGGCGGCACAGAGAGGGAGACGCGCCGGTCACCGACGACCACCATGGGGCCGCACGTGCCCCACGACTCGACACCGTCCCACCGGTCGCCCGGAGGGACGCCTGGTCCAGAGGTTGCGACGCTAGTGCAGGGACGATTCAAGAGGGATGGCAAGGGGTCTCCCCAGGCCCGCCAGGGCCGTGGGGAAGCCGCGGCGGAGCAGGACCCGCGCGGCGGGACCGACCGAGGCTCCTCGCCCCAGCACGCCCAGAACCGCGGGCCGGCTGTCGAAGGCGCGGGCCGCGGCGCCGGTGCCCCGGTGAAGGCGAAGGGCCGCGGGAAGTCCGCCAAGGCCGGGCCGGCCGAGCAGGACGTGGCGATACCGAAGGCCCCCAGTGGGCCCGGGTCCCGCCTCGCCATGCAGAACTGGCGCATCAGCACGCGACTGGTGTCGCTGCTGACCCTTCCGGTCGTCGCCGCCACCACGCTCGGTGGTTTCCGCATCAACGACTCGCTCAACGACATCGCGCAGCTGGAGCACATGCAGCTGCTGACGACCATGACCCGGCAGGCCACCAACCTGGCCGCCATGCTCCAGGAGGAGCGGGACATGTCGGCGGGTCCGCTCTCGCTCTCCAAGGGCAGGAGCACCAGCAGCGTCGACGGCATCCGCCAGCAGACGGACACCGCGGCCAAGGCCTTCGCCGCCGCGACCGACAAGGTCGACAGCACCGGCGACAAGGACGACACCCTCAAGTCGATCCGCAACAACGTCCTTCAGATCGGCCGCCAGCTCACCAACATCGAGACGATCCGCAGCAAGGCGTACGCCAACGGCGCCCAGCAGACCGTCAGTGAGTACAACTCGCTGATCGTCTCGCTGCTCTCGCTCTCCCAGGACATGGCGCAGGCCACCTCCAACCCGGAGATGATCAAGCGTACGCGTGCCCTGGCCGCGTTCTCCGCCGCCAAGGAGTACGCCTCCATCCAGCGCGCGATCATCGCCGCCTCGCTCCCCGACACCTCGGAGCGCCAGGGCGAGCTGAAGGAGAACGACCGCCTCTACGCCCTCTCCGCGCAGAAGGGCGAGCAGCAGGCGAAGACGACCTTCGAGCTCGTCTACCAGGGCCGCACCGAGGAGCTCCTCGCCGGTCTGGGCGACAGCAACTCCGAGATCTCCAGCGCCGACCACTACGCCCGCCGCGTCCTGGCCAGCCCGGACGCGTTCCTCCGGGAGAAGAACCGGTCCTGGCTGGACTGGTACGACGCGGACGGCACCAAGCTCCAGGCCATGAAGGTCATCGAGCTGACCCTGCTGGAGGAGATGGAGCAGAAGGCCCGCGAGCTCAAGAACGAGGCCCAGCAGGACGCCATCATCAACGGTGCCCTGATCCTCCTCGTCCTCGGTGTCTCCCTCGTCGGCGCCTTCGTCATGGCGCGCTCGATGATCCGCTCGCTGCGCCGCCTGCAGGACACCGCGACGCGCGTCGCCCAGGACCGTCTGCCCGAGCTCGTCAAGCAGCTCTCCGAGTCCGACCCGCAGGACGTGGACACGTCCGTGGAGTCGGTCGGTGTGCACACCCGCGACGAGATCGGCCAGGTGGCCGCGGCCTTCGACGACGTGCACCGCGAGGCCGTCCGCCTCGCCGCCGAGCAGGCCCTCCTGCGAGGCAACGTCAACGCGATGTTCACCAACCTCTCGCGCCGTTCGCAGGGCCTCATCCAGCGTCAGCTCTCGCTCATCTCCGAGCTGGAGTCGCGCGAGGCCGACCCGGACCAGCTGTCCTCGCTCTTCAAGCTCGACCACCTCGCGACCCGCATGCGCCGTAACGGTGAGAACCTCCTCGTCCTCGCGGGCGAGGAGCCGGGCCGCCGGTGGACCCGCCCCGTCCCGCTCGTCGACGTGCTCCGCGCCGCCGCCTCCGAGGTGGAGCAGTACGAGCGCGTCGAGCTGGCCTCGGTGCCCGGCACCGACGTCGCCGGCCGCGTCGTCAACGACCTCGTGCACGTGCTCGCCGAGCTGCTGGAGAACGCCACCTCGTTCTCCTCCCCGCAGACCAAGGTCAAGGTCACCGGTCACGCGCTGCCCGACGGCCGCGTGCTCGTCGAGATCCACGACACCGGTATCGGCCTCTCCCCCGAGGACCTCGCCGCGATCAACGAGCGGCTCGCGTCGCCGCCGACCGTGGACGTCTCCGTCTCCCGCCGCATGGGCCTGTTCGTGGTCGGCCGCCTGTCCCTGCGACACGGCATCCGCATCCAGCTGCGTCCCTCCGACTCGGGCGGTACGACGGCCCTCGTCATGCTTCCGGTGGACGTCGCCCAGGGCGGCAAGAAGCCGGGCCCGATGCCGGGTCAGGGTGGCCAGGGCGGCCCCGGTGGCGCCCCCGGCGGCCCCGGCGGCCAGGGTTCCGTAGCCGGTGCCGGCGCGCGTCCCACCGTGGGCGCGGCCCCGCAGCGCGGTCAGGTCCCGGGAGGCGGCCAGCGCGCGGCTCTTCCGGGGCGCGACGGCGGCGCCCCGCAGCGCCCGCAGGGCGGCCCCGGCGCTCCCGGCGCCCGCCCGCAGCAGGGTCAGACCACCGCGGGACAGGGCCAGGGTGCCTTCGGTGGCGGTGCGCCGCTGCCGGCCCGCGGTCCGGTCGCCGGTGGTGCGTTCGGCGGTGCTGCGCTCGGCGGTGGGCCTCAGGCCCGTCCCGCGTCGTCGCCCCCGGCCGGCCCGGCCGGTTACCCGCAGGGCAACGGATTCGAGCGGCCCCAGCCGCAGCAGCCGCAGCAGCAGCCCGTTCAGCAGCAGTCGGCCGCTCCGGGCGCTCCGGCTCCGGCTCCGGGCGGCGCCCGGCCGCAGCTGCCGCCGCGCGGCGGCGCCCCGCGTGCGGAGCTCCCCGGCCCGCAGACCACCAGCTGGGGTGCGGACCAGGCCCGCGGCCACGACGAGCTGTCGGGCCCCGGCTCGACGGCCGAGTTCGCCCGCCCGGACTTCAACGCCCCCATGCCCCAGGGCGACGGCAGCGCGAGCACGACCGGACAGTTCGAGCGTCCGGACGTACGCGGCGCCGTGAACCCGTCCACCACCGGACAGTTCGAGCGCCCGGCCGGCTACCAGCCCACGGGTCAGCCCCAGCGCCCCGGCGGCCCCGGTGTCGGCGGTTTCGCCCGGCCCCAGCAGGCCCCGCAGCAGCCGCAGGCCCCGCAGCCCGGCGGCGAGTACGCACCCGTACCGCCTGCGCGCCCGGAGACCCCGCGACTGCCGCAGGGCCACCGGCCTGAGGCGCTGCCCGCGGCGCAGAGCTCCGGCGACGGCCGCAGCCCGATCTTCGACACGCTGGAGTCGAACTGGTTCCGCGAGGAGGGGCAGCAGCCCCCCGCGCAGGGACCGGCGGTACCCCAGCAGCCGCAGCAGTCCGCGGGCCTCGCGCCGCAGCAGCACCAGCCGCTGCCGCAGCGCGGCCAGGGGCCCGCGGCCGAGCCCGCCGCGGCGGCGACCGGCACCACGCCGACCGTCAGCTGGCGTTCCTCGCCGAACGACGAGCTGATGCGGCAGGCCGAGCGCGTGCGCCAGCCCGCCGCCGGCGGCATCACGACCTCGGGGCTGCCCCGCCGGGTCCCGCGGGCGAACCTCGTGGCCGGCACCGCGCAGCAGCAGGCCGAGGCGCAGGCGGGTCCGCAGGTCTCGCGGGCGCCGGACGACGTCCGCGGCCGTCTGACCAACCTCCGACGCGGTATCCAGCAGGGCCGTCAGGCCGGCAACAACGGTCCGGCGACCGGCAGTTACCACATCGACCCCACTTACCAGCAGGAGCGATAGTTGAGTTCGATGAGCCAGGCGGCACAGAACCTGAACTGGTTGATCACCAACTTCGTGGACAACACCCCAGGGGTGTCCCACACGGTGGTGGTCTCCGCCGACGGACTCCTTCTGGCGATGTCCGAAGGTTTCCCCCGCGACCGGGCCGACCAGCTGGCGGCCGTCGCCTCCGGGCTGACCTCGCTGACCGCCGGGGCCTCCCGCATCTTCGAGGGCGGCGCCGTCAACCAGACCGTCGTCGAGATGGACCGGGGATTCCTCTTCCTCATGTCCGTCTCGGACGGCTCCTCGCTGGCCGTACTGGCGCACCCCGAGTGCGACATCGGCCTCGTGGGTTACGAGATGGCTCTTCTGGTGGATCGCGCGGGCAGTGTCCTCACCCCGGACCTGCGCGCCGAACTGCAGGGCAGCCTGCTCGGCTGACTTCCCCCCTCCCGGCCGGACGGTACTGCCGGCCGGGAGACCGGGGCCCCGCCCCCGGAATCCAGTACCCCCGCCAGGCCGTCATACAGTCCCCCCCACCGGCCGCCCCGTCAGACGGCACGCTGACCACTGCTGTCCAGCCCGGAGGATCAATGACCCCGCCCCCCGCCTATCCCGACTCGTACGGAGACTCGTACTCGGAAGGCGACCAGCCGCTGGTGCGTCCGTACGCGATGACCGGCGGCCGGACCCGGCCCCGCTACCAGCTCGCCATCGAGGCGCTGGTCAGCACCACCGCGGATCCGATGCACCTGTCCAACCTGCTCCCCGAGCACCAGCGCATCTGCACTCTGTGCCGCGAGGTCAAGTCGGTCGCCGAAGTCTCCGCACTGCTGTCGATGCCGCTCGGTGTCGCCCGGATCCTCGTCGCCGACCTGGCGGAGGCCGGAATGGTGGCCATCCACCAGCCGGGCAATGGAGAGGCCGGCGGCACGCCGGATGTAACGCTGCTCGAAAGGGTGCTCAGTGGCCTTCGGAACATCTAGCGGAGCGGCTCCCGCCCGCTCCACCACCTCCGCGAAGATCGTGGTGGCGGGCGGCTTCGGCGTGGGCAAGACCACGTTCGTCGGAGCCGTCTCGGAGATCAACCCGCTGCGCACCGAAGCCGTCATGACGTCCGCGAGCGCGGGCATCGACGACCTCACGCACACCGGTGACAAGACGACCACCACGGTCGCCATGGACTTCGGCCGCATCACCCTGGACCAGGACCTGATCCTGTACCTCTTCGGTACGCCGGGCCAGGACCGCTTCTGGTTCATGTGGGACGACCTGGTCCGCGGCGCGATCGGTGCGATCGTGCTCGTCGACACCCGCCGTCTCGCCGACTGCTTCCCCGCGGTCGACTACTTCGAGAACAGCGGGCTGCCGTTCGTCGTCGCCCTCAACGGCTTCGAGGGGCACCAGCCGTACACCCCGGAGGAAGTCCGCGAGGCCCTGCAGATCGGCCCCGGAGCTCCCATCATCACGACCGACGCCCGCCACCGCGCGGACGCCAAGAGCGCGCTCATCACGCTCGTCGAGCACGCCCTCATGGCGCGGCTCAAGTAACACGGTTTCACATGACGCGCGGGAGGGGCGGGCTGTGTCCTACGACACGGCCCGCCCCTGTCGTTCATAACGTTTCGACAGAGAATTGACGCCACTTGGCAACGGGGCGCGTTCGGTTGGTACCGCTGCGTTCACAACTGCCCCCATTTTTGCCGTAAGACGCTCTTTATGTCCGAATTATGTGGGGCATAAGCATCTGCCGGTGGCCGATTTCAACTGTTTGGAACACGGCCGTTAACCGTGCTGGAATTCAACGAACTAGCTAGTAGCACCGCCGAGAGGTTGTTGGTCGAGTGAGGCGAAGCAACTCAAGCCCCGCGGATGAACCCGCGCGCGGCAACTTCACCCCGCCGCCGCGAGCGGCCGCGTCGCCCGTCGACGTGCCCGTGGACCCACCCGCGAAGGGCGGGAGCTCCAGCCGGTTCGCCCCCCGCAACTGGCGCGTGCCCACCAAGCTGAACGCCATCCTGCTCGTGCCCGCCCTCGTCGGGCTGGTCATGGGCGGTTTCCAGGTCAAGGGCTCGATCGACACCTGGAACGAGGCCAAGGACGCCGAGCAGATAGCCAGGGTCGTGCAGGCCGCCTCGGAGTACGGCCAGGCCCTGCTCAACGAGCGCGACCTCACCGCCGAGCCGCTGTTGAGCGGCGACACCAAGAGCGAGACCGTCACCAAGGCCCGCGGCGTGACCGACGCGGCCAAGGTGAAGTTCGACCGGGCCGTCCAGGACATGCCGAAGAACCAGGGCCTGGAACGGCGTCTGGACCTCTTCCGCGACGAGGAGCCCAAGCTCAAGCTGGTCCGCGACTCCGCGTACCTCGCGGCGGCCGAGACCCCCAAGAAGAACCTCCCCTCCGCGCCGGGCCCCATCCCGACCGAAGAGGGCTACGTGCTGGTCCAGCACTACCTCATGCAGTTCGCCAACGAGCTCGGTCTCGGCACCGGCAACGTGACCTCGTACGGCCGCATGGTCTACGCGATCCAGCTGGCCAAGGCGGCGAACTCGCTGCAGCGCTCCGTCGGCACCCACCTGCTGGTGCGCCCGAGCACGAACGAGGAGATCCGCAAGAGCCAGCTCGTCGCCTTCTCCTCGTACGCCTACCTCGAGGAAATCGCCATCGGCGAGTACGTCGCGGCGGGCACCGAGGAGGACGTCAACCGCCTCAAGCAGGTCATGGGCGAGAAGTCCAAGGAAGGCGCCGTCAAGCTCGCCGAGGCCAAGCGCCAGGCCGAGCAGAGCGGCACCGTCTTCAAGGCTCCGCCCACCGGCGGCCCCAACAACTCGGTGCTCACCGGCATGACCGAGGCGATAGCCAGCGGCGAGTCGAAGAAGAAGCTGGCCGAGAACGGCACCACGGCGCTGGCCTGGCAGGCCGCCGCCACCGCCAAGTTCGACGGCTACGACCAGATCGAGAAGGAACTCCTCGACAAGGCCGTCAAGGACGCCGTCGCGGTCTCCGACGACGCCCGCACCGACGCCATCACCAACGGCGCCATCGTGGTCGTGGCCCTGCTCGCCGCCTTCATCCTGGCCGGCCTCATGGCCCGCCAGATGGGCCGCGCGATGCGCCGCCTGCGTTCCGCCGCCTTCGACATCGCCGAGCAGCGCCTGCCGATGCTCGTCGACCAGCTCTCGCGCACCGATCCGGGCAAGGTGGACACCCGCGTCCACCCGATCCCGATCGACTCCCAGGACGAGATCGGCGAGGTCGCCCGCGCCTTCGACCAGGTCCACCGGGAAGCGGTACGGCTCGCGGCCGAGCAGGCGCTCCTGCGAGGGAACGTCAACGCGATCTTCACGAACCTCTCCATGCGCAACCAGTCGCTGATCGAGGGCCAGCTGACCCTCATCACCGACCTGGAGAACAACGAGGCCGACCCGGACCAGCTGGAGAACCTCTTCCGCCTGGACCACCTGGCCACCCGTATGCGCCGCAACGGCGAGAACCTCCTCATTCTCGCGGGTGAGGAGCCGGGCCGCCGCTGGGACCAGCCGGTCCCCCTCGTCGACGTCCTGCGCGCCGCCTCCTCCGAGGTGGAGCAGTACGAGCGCATCGAGCTCTCGGGCGTCTCCGACGCCGAGATCCACGGCCAGGCCGTGACCGACCTCGTGCACCTGCTCGCCGAGCTGCTGGAGAACGCCACCACGTTCTCCTCCCCCCAGACCAAGGTCCGCGTCAACGCGACCCGTCTGCCGGACGGCCGCGTGATGGTCGAGATCCACGACAAGGGCATCGGCCTCACCGCCGAGGACTTCGCGGACATCAACCACAAGCTCGCCAACCCGCCGACCGTGGACGCCGCGATCTCGCAGCGCATGGGTCTGTTCGTGGTCGGCCGGCTGGCGGACCGCCACAGCATCCGCGTCCAGCTGCGCCCCTCCGGCGAGGCCGCCGGTACCACGTCGCTGGTCATGCTTCCCGACGCCATCACCCACGGTGGCGGTGGCGAGGGCATCCCGGAGGACGACTTCACGGTCTCCCAGATCATCCCGGAGCAGAAGGCCCAGCTGGCGCCTCCGCTGCGCACGGCCGCCGAGCTCGGCTTCGACGACTCCCGCTACGACGAGCAGGGCGCCGACGGCCGGGGTCTCGACCCGGTCGGACGCTCCCTGGTCCGCGAGGAGCGGCGGGCCGCGCTGGAGGCCCAGGCCGGCTATCCGCAGGGCCAGCAGGAGTTCCAGGGCCAGGACTATCCGGAACCTCAGCCTGAACACGGGTACCAGCAGTACCAGGACTACGAGCAGCAGCCCGGGCAGGGCTACGACGCCCCGTACGAGGCCCAGCAGGCGCAGCAGGGGTACGAGGAGTACCCGCAGCAGGACTACGCCTATACGGAAGACGGCTACCCGGATCAGCAGCCGGGCCAGCAGGGCTACGACAATGGCTACGAAGCCCGGTCGCAGCAGGCCGAGTGGCCCGGTCAGAACGCCTATCCCGCTGGCTACCAGCAGGATTACGGGACCGAATCGGAATCCCAGGCCGTCCCCGAACCGGCTCCGGACCGCGTAGGCTTCGACCGTCCGGGCGCCGCCGCCGACACCGGTCATGTGATGACCGGAGCGGGCCTGCCGCGCCGCGGCAGCCAGCAGCAGTGGCAGCCGGCACAGCAGGAAGCGGAGTCCACCGGATCCCTCTTCGAGCAGCGGTCGCCGCGTCAGCAGCAACCGCAGGCCCCGGAGCAGGAGAAGGAAGGCAGCACCGCCTGGCGCTCGGGCAACGACGAGCGCTGGCAGCAGGCCGCCAAACTCCGTGAGCCGAAGGCGGGCGGGGTCACCCCCTCCGGTCTTCCCCGGCGCGTGCCCAAGGCCAACCTGGTCGAGGGCGCGGCGGAGACGACCCCGCAGGGCGGCCCCCAGGTCTCCCGCGCTCCGGAGGACGTCCGCGGCAGGTTGAGCAACCTGCGGCGCGGTGTCCAGCAGGGACGCAGCGCGGGATCTGAGCAGTCAAGTAACAGCTATGACCAGGAGCGTTAGTGTGAGCCCGATGAGCCAGGCGGCACAGAACCTGAACTGGTTGATCACCAACTTCGTGGACAACACCCCAGGGGTGTCCCACACGGTGGTGGTCTCCGCCGACGGCCTTCTTCTGGCGATGTCCGACGGATTCCCCCGCGACCGCGCCGACCAGCTGGCGGCCGTGGCCTCCGGACTGACCTCGCTGACCGCCGGGGCGTCCCGCATCTTCGAGGGCGGCGCCGTCAACCAGACCGTCGTCGAGATGGACCGGGGATTCCTTTTCCTCATGTCCGTCTCGGACGGCTCCTCCCTCGCGGTGCTCGCGCACCCGGAGTGCGACATCGGCCTCGTCGGTTACGAGATGGCCCTTTTGGTGGATCGTGCGGGCAGTGTCCTCACCCCGGACCTGCGCGCCGAGCTGCAAGGAAGTCTTCTCAACTAGCAGACAGGCAGTGCGTTTCGCGCCATCGCACCATAGGGTGCGGTGGCGCGGTTCCACAGGGAGTACTGCGTACTTGGAGTCGGAGGAGGAAACGTGACAACACCCGGAGGACATCCTTATGGCGGCGCGCAGCAGCCGCAGGGTGGGCACGACCAGAACCGATTCAACTTCCCCTCCGCTCCCAGCCGGCCGGTGCCGGAGCAGAACCCCTACCAGCAGCAGCCGTACGGCCAGCCCCAGCAGCCTCAGCAGCCCCACATGCCTCCGCAGCAGCCTCCGCGCGCTGCCCGGCAGCCGGCTCCGAAGGCCCACAACCCGCTGGTGCGTCCGTACGCGATGACCGGTGGCCGTACTCGGCCGCGCTACCAGCTCGCCATCGAGGCGCTGGTCAGTACCACGGCCGATCCCGCGCGTCTGCAAGGGCAGTTGCCCGAGCACCAGCGCATCTGCCGCCTGTGCCAGGAGATCAAATCCGTCGCGGAGATCTCGGCACTGCTCTCCATTCCTCTTGGTGTCGCCCGCATCCTCGTCGCCGACCTGGCGGAGGCGGGCCTTGTCGCCATTCATCAGCCCGGCGGCGACGAGTCTGCCGGTGGCCAGCCAGACGTGACACTGCTCGAAAGGGTGCTCAGTGGACTTCGCAAGCTCTAACGGCGGAGCGGCTCCCGCCCGCTCCACCACCTCCGCGAAGATCGTGGTGGCGGGCGGCTTCGGCGTGGGCAAGACCACGTTCGTGGGCGCGGTCTCCGAGATCAACCCCCTGCGCACCGAAGCCGTCATGACCAGCGCCTCGGCCGGAATCGACGACCTCACCCACACCGGTGACAAGACGACCACCACGGTCGCCATGGACTTCGGCCGCATCACCCTGGACCAGGACCTGATCCTGTACCTCTTCGGTACCCCGGGCCAGGACCGCTTCTGGTTCATGTGGGACGACCTGGTCCGCGGCGCGATCGGCGCCGTCGTACTCGTCGACACCCGCCGTCTCGCCGACTGCTTCCCCGCGGTCGACTACTTCGAGAACAGCGGGCTGCCGTTCGTCATCGCCCTCAACGGCTTCGACGGCCACCAGCCGTACACCCCGGAGGAAGTCCGCGAGGCCCTGCAGATCGGCCCGGACGCCCCGATCATCACCACCGACGCCCGCCACCGCGCGGACGCCAAGAGCGCGCTCATCACGCTCGTGGAGCACGCCCTCATGGCGCGCCTGCGGTAGCAGCCGTTCGTATCCGACAGGCCCCTGCGCTCGCGGCGCGGGGGCCTTCGCCGTGGGCGGGCTCCGCGCGCGGCCCGGTACGGCGAAAGGCCCCGCACCCTGGAAGGGGTGCGGGGCCTTTGCGGGCTCGGGGAGCTCAGCCCTGCCAGCTGTGCGGGGCGCGGAAGCCCGGGGTGCGCTCCAGACGGCGCCAGCCGGCCTGGCGGGGCGTACGGACCGCGGTCTCCTCGGGGGTGGCGGCGGCGCGGGCGAGCAGGATCGCGGTGATCGCGGCCAGCTCCTCGGGCTCGGCGTTGCCCTTCTCGACGCGCAGCAGGGTGTCAGTGGCGTGGGTCATGGGGTGGCAGGTCTCCTTCGCGGTTACTGCGGCGGGTTGCCGTGCTTGCGGGACGGCAGATCGGCGTGCTTGTTGCGGAGCATCGCGAGGGCGCTGACGAGGACCTCACGGGTCTCGGCGGGGTCGATGACGTCGTCGACGAGGCCGCGCTCGGCCGCGTAGTACGGGTGCATCAGCTCGGCCTTGTACTCCTTGACCATGCGCACGCGCATGGCCTCGGGGTCCTCGGCGTCCGCGATCTGCTTGCGGAAGATGACGTTGGCCGCACCCTCGGCGCCCATCACGGCGATCTCGTTGGTGGGCCAGGCGTAGGTGATGTCGGCGCCGATGGACTGGGAGTCCATGACGATGTAGGCGCCGCCGTAGGCCTTGCGCAGGATCAGCGAGATCCGCGGGACGGTGGCGTTGCAGTACGCGTACAGCAGCTTGGCGCCGTGGCGGATGATGCCGCCGTGCTCCTGGTCGACGCCCGGCAGGAAGCCGGGGACGTCCAGCAACGTGATGATCGGGATGTTGAAGGCGTCGCACATCTGGACGAAGCGCGCGGACTTCTCGGAGGCCTCGATGTCGAGGACGCCGGCGAGGTGGGCGGGCTGGTTGGCGACGATGCCGACGACCTGTCCGTCCATGCGGGCCAGGGCGCAGACGATGTTGCGGGCCCAGCGCTCGTGGATCTCCAGGAAGTCGCCCTCGTCGACGAGCTCCTCGATGACCTTGTGCATGTCGTACGGGCGGTTGCCGTCGGCGGGCACCAGGTCCAGGAGGACCTCGCTGCGGCGGTCCGCCGGGTCGCTCGTCTCGTGGACGGGCGGGTTCTCGCGGTTGTTGGAGGGCAGCATCGAGATGAGGTAGCGGACCTCGGAGATGCAGGTCTCCTCGTCGTCGTACGCGAAGTGCGCGACGCCCGAGGTCTCGGCGTGCACGTCCGCGCCGCCGAGTCCGTTCTGGGTGATCTCCTCGCCGGTCACCGCGCGGACCACGTCCGGGCCGGTGATGAACATCTGCGAGGTCTCCCGGACCATGAACACGAAGTCCGTGAGGGCCGGGGAGTACGCGGCGCCGCCGGCGCACGGACCCAGCATGACCGAGATCTGCGGGATCACGCCCGAGGCCTTGGTGTTGCGCTGGAAGATGCCGCCGTAGCCGGCGAGGGCGGAGACGCCCTCCTGGATACGGGCGCCGGCGCCGTCGTTCAGGGAGACCAGGGGGGCACCGGCCGCGATGGCCATGTCCATGATCTTGTGGATCTTCGTGGCGTGGGCCTCGCCCAGGGCGCCGCCGAAGATGCGGAAGTCGTGCGCGTAGACGAAGACCGTGCGGCCCTCGACCGTGCCCCAGCCGGTGATGACACCGTCGGTGTAGGGCTTCTTGGCCTCCAGCCCGAATCCGGTCGCCCGGTGGCGGCGGAGCTGTTCGACCTCCTTGAAGGAACCTTCGTCGAGCAGCAGCGCGATGCGCTCACGGGCGGTCAGCTTGCCCTTGGCGTGCTGGGCCTCGGTCGCGCGGTCACTGGGGCCGCGACGCGCCTGCTCGCGCAGGGAGTGCAGCTCGGCCACGCGCCCGCGGGCGTCCGTCGGCTCGCTCGGGGTCTGGTCCACAACGGTCATGTACCGACCTTACGAAGATCGCCATGAAAAACCTCCGTTCATTCCGCACAGTCTCGGGAGTGTTCCGCTGTCTGGCCCGCACAGTGCCACCCGGAGATGTGAGGACTTCCCCAGAGGCGGCCGTCGTCCTTTGTCGGACTTCCACAAAGAGACCTGACACCGTGCCTAGATGTTGAAATTTGAACGGAATGGGTCTAGCGTCATCCTCGTTGAAGTCGTTGAACATTCAACAGAACTGCACACCCCGCGCAGGACACTACCGAGGAGGAAGCCATGGGTCTCTTCACCCGCCGCAGCCAGGACACCACCACCGCCACCGCCACCGCCACCGACGCCGCCGTCGCCACGCTGGAAGTGGACCCGGCGCTCGCCGCCCTCACCGGCGACTACGTCATCGACGCGGCCCACAGCAGCATCGGCTTCACCGTCCGCCACGCCATGGTCACCAACGTCCGCGGCACCTTCGCGGATCACGAGGGCACCCTGCACCTGGACGGCGCCGACCCGTCGCGCTCCACGGCCGCGATCGACGTCAAGATCCCCTCGGTCAGCACCGGCATCGCCGACCGCGACGCCCACCTGCTGGGCAGCGACTTCTTCGACGCCGAGCTCTTCCCCCTGATGACCTTCCGCTCCACCGAGGCGCGGCAGCTGGGCGGCGACGCCTACCGCGTCACCGGCGAACTGACGATCAAGGACGTCACGCGGCCGCTCGCCATCGACCTGGAGTTCACGGGTTCCGCCAAGGACGTCTACGGCAACGAGCGCGTCGGCTTCGAGGGCTCCGCCGAGATCCTGCGCTCCGACTGGGGTCTGACGTGGAACGCCGCGCTGGAGGCCGGCGGCGTGATGGTCAGCGACAAGGTGAAGCTGACCTTCGACATCTCCGCCATCAAGCAGGCCTGACCGGCGGATCCGGAGGGGGCCCGCGACCTACGGGCCCCAGGGGGCGGTCAGAAGCCGC
This sequence comes from Streptomyces sp. NPDC045695, assembly GCF_056432025.1. Classification (NCBI taxonomy): domain Bacteria; kingdom Bacillati; phylum Actinomycetota; class Actinomycetes; order Kitasatosporales; family Streptomycetaceae; genus Streptomyces; species Streptomyces sp. NPDC045695. The sequence goes on along the minus strand of NZ_JBWKJU010000004.1, from coordinate 291,566 downwards.
CCCCGCCGTCGAAGCCTCCGCCGCCGTCGAATCCGCCACCGCCGCCGAAGTCCCCGCCGCCGAAGTCGGACGGGTTGAAGTCGGCCCCGGAGACGTCCCCGCCCTCGAAGCCGCTGCCCGGGCCGCCGCCCAGGTCCGAGGCGTAGGCGGGGCTGGACATCATCGAACCGAGCATCGTGCCCATGAGCAGGCCGGGCAGCATGCCGCCGCCGAAGTAACCGCCGGCCCAGGGACCGTACGCCGGGCCGGCGTCGTAGTAGGGACGCGGTCCGTGCGCGGTGTCGACCGTGCGGACCGCCGGGTCCAGCCCGTCGCGCAGCCGTACCGCGTCCGCCGTGCAGACGGGCACCGTACGGGCCGCCGCGCCGGCCGGAGCCCAGGTGGCGTCCTCGGTGCTCGGCCCGTGGCGCGGGTCGAAGAAACAGGGCGGGCGGCGCTCGGGAACCGGCCGCCCCTGCCGGCGCGCGTCCAGGCAGGCCAGGGCGTACCGGCCGTCCTCCAGCGCCTGGGTCACCCCCCTGACCTCTTCGGGGTACTGGACCGAGGCCATGATCTGCTTGGCCTTCTCGTACGCGTCGAGCCCCTGCTCGTAGTCCTTGCGCATGAGGTCGTCGGCGCCGGGCTCGCCGGGGTGGAAGTCGAGTCGGTCGAGCTCCTCACCGAAGGCCGTGATGTCCTCGTCGACCACGACGCGCAGGCGCTCGATGGCCTCGCGCCGGGCCTCTTCCTTCCTCTTGCGGTTGCGGCGGACCAGCGCGTACGCGCCGCCGCCGCCGATCGCGGCCACCGCGCCGAGCGTGATCAGGCCGCCGACGGGAGCGCCGCCGTTCGTACCGGCGCTGTCCCATGAAGCGGGAGCGCCGCCCCTGACCTGGCTCAGCGCCTGGTCCACGAAGTTGTTGAGCTGGGTCACCGGGTCGGGCGCCCCCACCTTCACCGCGTCGGAGAGGTTGCGCACGGCGTCCGGGGCCATGACCGCCCGGTCGGCGCGGGCGCTGAAGCCGTCCCCGAGACGGATCGCGTAGAGCCCCGTGATGCCGGTCTGGGCGCGGACGGCGCCGAACACCTTGTCCGGCGGGAACTCGGCGGTCGCGGGCAGCACGGCGACGAACACCGGCTTCCCCGCGTCCTTGATCTTCTTCGCGAGCGCGTCCGCCTCGGCCCCGGGCAGCTGCGCCTCGGCTCTGGGGTCGACGTAGACCGGGCCCTCCTTGAGGGCCTGGGCCACGGCTTCGACCCCGGTGGCGGCCGACGCCTGCGGGGCGCCCGCGAGGGCGGCCGCCGACAGGGCCAGCAGCAGACCGGACAGCAATGATCCACAGCGCACGGATATCAGCCTGGTCCTCATAGTCACGACGCTACCCGAACCGGAACTTTCCCGTGTGAGACGGACATAAGGCATCACGCCTCGCCGGACGGGAGCCCGACGGGCCGAAGCCCGGACTGACGGCTATTCGGCCGGTTCGACGCCCGCGTGCAGGAGGCCGTAGGTGTAGGCGTCCTCCAGGGCCTGCCAGGAGGCCGCGATCACGTTCGGCGCCACGCCGACCGTGGACCACTCGCGCACGCCGTCCGTCGTCGCGATCAGCACGCGGGTCGTGGACTCCGTGCCGTGCTTGCCCTCCAGGATGCGGACCTTGTAGTCGACCAGCTCGAACTTGGCCAGCTGCGGGTAGAAGCGTTCCAGGGCGACGCGCAGCGCGCGGTCCAGGGCGTTGACCGGGCCGTTGCCCTCGGCCGTCGCGACGATCCGCTCGCCCTTGGCCCACAGCTTGACCGTGGCCTCGTTGGCGTGGGTGCCGTCGGGACGGTCCTCGACGATCGCGCGCCAGGACTCGATGCGGAAGTACTTGCGGGCCCGGCCCTCCGCCTCGGCGCGCAGCAGCAGCTCGAAGGAGGCGTCGGCCGCCTCGTAGGTGTAGCCCTGGAGCTCGCGTTCCTTGACCCGCTCCACGACCCGGGAGATCAGGGCGCGGTCCCCGCCGAGCTCGACGCCGAGCTCCTTGCCCTTGAGCTCGATGGAGGCGCGGCCCGCCATGTCGGAGACCAGCATCCGCATGGTGTTGCCGACCCGCTCGGGGTCGATGTGCTGGTAGAGGTCCGGGTCGACCTTGATGGCCGAGGCGTGCAGGCCGGCCTTGTGGGCGAAGGCGGAGACGCCGACGTAGGGCTGGTGCGTGGAGGGCGTGAGGTTCACGACCTCGGCGATCGCGTGCGAGATCCGGGTCATCTCGGCGAGCGCGCCCTCGGGGAGTACCTTGCGGCCGTACTTGATCTCCAGGGCGGCGACGACGGGGAAGAGGTTGGCGTTGCCGACCCGCTCGCCGTAGCCGTTCGCCGTGCACTGGACGTGGGTGGCCCCCGCGTCCACGGCGGCCAGGGTGTTGGCGACCGCGCAGCCGGTGTCGTCCTGGGCGTGGATGCCCAGGCGGGCGCCGGTGTCGGCCAGCACGGTCGCGACGGTCGCCGTCACCTGGGCGGGCAGCATGCCGCCGTTGGTGTCGCAGAGGATGACGACGTCGGCGCCGGCCTCGTGGGCCACGCGTACGACGTACTTCGCGTACTCGGGGTTGGCGCGGTAGCCGTCGAAGAAGTGCTCGCAGTCCACGAAGACGCGGCGGCCCTGGGCGACCAGGTGGGAGACGGTGTCGCGGACCATCTCCAGGTTCTCGTCGAGGGTGGTGCGCAGGGCGAGCTCGACGTGGCGGTCGTGGGACTTGGCGACGAGCGTGATCACGGGGGCGCCGGATTCCAGCAGGGCCCGCACCTGCGGGTCCTGGGCCGCGGACCCGCCGGCCCGGCGGGTCGCGCCGAAGGCGACCAGCTGGGCGTTCTTGAAGTCGATCTCCGCGCGGGCGCGGGCGAAGAACTCGGTGTCGCGGGGGTTGGCGCCGGGCCAGCCGCCCTCGATGAAGCCCACTCCGAAGTCGTCCAGGTGCCGGGCGATCGTCAGCTTGTCCGCGACCGTGAGGTTGATGCCCTCGCGCTGGGCGCCGTCGCGCAGGGTGGTGTCGAAGACGTGGAAGCAGTCGTCCAGGCCGCCGGACAGCGCAGTTGCCGCCTCTGGTGTCGTCGTCATGCTGATCTGACTCCTGTCGGATGAGTGGTTCCGGATGTCCGCCGAGGGGGCAGGCAACCGTCACTGCCCCCATCATCGCGCGCAGTGCGCTCCCGGCTGGGATGGGCCGGGAAACGAAAAAACCCCTCGCGGGTAGCGAGAGGTCTGCACGCGGGTCCGAGGCACGGTGGCCGCTTCCGCGAAGTTCTTCCACGGTTCAGCGGCCACGGGGGACCGGCGCGCTGCTGGCAATAATCATGAGCTGAGCAGGCACGGCGGCAGTCTGCCACAGTCCCCGCCCCGGATGGACAGCGATCTCAGCATGCGGGCACGCGCCCGCGCGCACGCCCCCGGCCCGCGCCCCCGTGCTCCTCAGGGGCGCGGCCGGCGTCACGAGCGGGGAGTGAGGGACTCCGTGAGGAACTCACGGACGTGGTCGAGGATGGCCTGCCGGTCCACCGTCGGCAGACCGACGGCCAGCTGGATACTGAACCCGTCCAGCAGAGCCCTGGTGCGGGTCGCCACGCGGTCGGGGTCCACCGCCCGGAACTCCCCGCGCGAGATGCCCTCGGCCAGCAGCGCCACCAGGTCGCGGTGCCAGGCGCCCTCGATGGCCGCCTGCCGTTCGCGCTCCTCGGGGCCGGCGTTCTGGGAGCGGTTCCAGACCTCCAGCCACAGCGTCCAGTGCGGGTCGCGGGCCTGCGTGGGCACGTACAGGTCGACGTACGCGCGCAGGCGCTCGGCGACGGGCCCGCGCCGGGCCAGCAGGGCCCGGCGTTCGGCGCCCAGGGCCGCCTCGCTCCACTCCAGGGTCTGCAGCAGGAGCTCGTCCTTGCTGCGGAAGTAGTAGAGGAGGTGGCCGCTGCTCATGCCGACCTCGCGGCCCAGCCCGGCCATGGTCAGGCCGTCCAGACCGCGCTCGGCGATCGTGGCCATGGCGGCGGCGAGTACGGCCTCGCGCGGGGGCGCGTTCCTGCGCGCCGCCCGTACCGGTACTCCACCCGCCGTCATGGCCCCGCTCCTCGTCCGTCCGCCGCAGGTCAGACCTTCGGCTGTTGCTGGGTGATGCAGTGGATACCGCCACCCCCGGCGAAAATCGTACGTGCGTCGACGAGCGTCACGGTCCGCTCGGGGAACAGACCGCGGAAGATCTCGGCGGCCTCCTCGTCGCGCGGGTCGTCGAAGGAGCACAGCACGACGCCCCCGTTGCACAGGTAGTGGTTGATGTAGGAGTAGTCCACCCACTCACCGTCCTCCTCCAGCACGGTCGGCGCCGGGATCTCCACGACCTCCAGACGCCGGCCCCGCGCGTCGGTGGACGCGCGCAGGATCGCCGCGATGGTCTTGCAGCGCTCGTGGTCCGGGTGGGCCGGGTCGGGCTGGGTGTGCACCATGACGACGCCGGGACGGGCGAAGGCGGCGACGATGTCGACGTGCCCCTGGGTGCCGTAGGTGCCGTAGTCCCCGGCCAGGCCGTACGGCAGCCAGATCGCCTTGGTCGTGCCGAGGTGGGCGTGGATCTCGGCCTCGACCTGCTCGCGGGTCCAGCCGGGGTTGCGGCCCTTGCCCAGCTGCACGGTGTCGGTGAGCAGTACGGTGCCCTCGCCGTCGACGTGCAGGGCTCCGCCCTCGTTGACGAGTGCGGTGCTGAACGTACGGGTGCCGACCACGTCCGAGACGTGCCGGGCGATCTTGGAGTCGTGGTCCCAGCGGGCCCACTCCTGTGCGCCCCAGCCGTTGAAGGTCCAGTCGACGGCCGCGAGCTCGCCGGCGTCGTTGGTGACGAAGGTCGGGCCGATGTCGCGCATCCAGGCGTCGTCGAGCTCCTGCTCGACGATCTCCACGTCGTCGCCGACGAGCCCGCGGGCGCCGTCCGCGTCACCGGGCGAGACGACGAGGGTCACGGGCTCGTACGCGCGCACCGCGCGGGCGACGGCGCCCCAGGCCCGGCGGGCCTCGGCGAGCTCCTGCTCGGTGGTGAAGGTGGGGTTGGGGCTGGGCCAGGCCATCCAGGTGCGCTCGTGGGGCGTCCACTCGGCGGGCATCCGGAAGCCGTGGTCGGCGGGCTTGGTCATGAAGGGTCCTTACGGGGTGCTGGCCTACAAGAAGTACAGGCGGTTCAGGGACACCGAATCGGCGGCTTCGGAGCGCAGCGGTTCGCCGTCGAGGGAGACGAGTCCGCTGCGCGCGTCCACGTCGACCGCGCCCACCCGGGAGTTGAGGAGCAGGTCCCGGGGGCCGATGCCGCGGGTGCCGCGGACGGCGACGCGGCGCCGGCGGGTGGGCATCTCGTCGCTGCCGAGGGCCGCCGCGGCGGCCGAGACGAAGGCGACGGAGATGTCGGCGGCGGTGGCGCCGTACGAGCCGAACTGCGGTCCGAGCACCAGGGGTTCGCAGGTGTCGGTGGCCGCGTTGGGGTCGCCGGTGACCCCGTACGCCGGGAAGCCGGACTTGAGGACCAGCTGCGGCTTGGCGCCGAAGAACTGCGGGCGCCACAGCACGATGTCGGCGAGCTTGCCGACCTCGATGGAGCCGATCTCGTGCGCCAGGCCGTGGGCGATGGCCGGGTTGATGGTCAGCTTGGCCATGTAGCGCAGGACGCGGGCGTTGTCGTCGCCCTCGCCGTCGCCGGCCAGCGGGCCCAGCTCGCCCTTCATCTTGGCGGCCATGGCGAAGGTGCGCCGGATGGTCTCGCCCGCGCGGCCCATGCCCTGGGCGTCGGAGGAGGTGATGCCGATCGCGCCCAGGTCGTGCAGCACGTCCTCGGCGCCCATGGTGCCGGCGCGGATCCGGTCGCGGGCCATGGCGGCGTCGCCGGGCAGGTCCGGCTTGAGGTCGTGGACGGAGACGATCATGCCGTAGTGCTCGGCGACCGCGTCCCGGCCGAAGGGCAGGGTGGGGTTGGTGGAGGAGCCGATGACGTTCGGTACGCCCGCCATCTTGAGCACGTTGGGCACGTGCCCGCCGCCGCAGCCCTCGATGTGGAAGGCGTGGATGGTGCGGCCGTCCAGGACGCGCAGGGTGTCCTCGACGGAGAGGCACTCGTTCAGGCCGTCGCTGTGCAGGGCGACCTGTACGTCGTGCTCCTCGGCCACGCGCAGGGCGGTGTCCAGGGCTCGGGTGTGCGCGCCCATGTCCTCGTGGACCTTGAAACCGGACGCGCCGCCCTCGGCCAGGGCCTCGACGAGGGGCGCGGCGTCCGAGGACGAGCCGCGCGCGAGGAAGCCGATGTTGACGGGCCAGGCGTCGAAGGCGTTGAAGGCGTGCTTCAGCGCCCACGGGGAGTTGACGCCGACGCCCCAGACCGGGCCGAACTCCTGGCCGATGACCGTGGTGACGCCCGCGGCGAGCGAGGCCTCCATGATGCGCGGCGAGAGCAGGTGAACGTGGGTGTCCACGGCGCCGGCGGTGGCGATCAGGCCTTCGCCGGAGACGATGGACGTGCCGGTTCCGACGACGACGTCGACCCCGTCGAGGGTGTCGGGGTTGCCGGCCCGGCCGATCGCGTGGATCCGGCCCTCGCGGATGCCGATGGAGACCTTGCGGATGCCGAGGACGGCGTCGACGACCAGCACGTTGCTGATGACGACGTCACAGGTCTCGCGGACGGCGGCGGCCTTCAGGTGCAGGCCGTCGCGGGCGGTCTTGCCGAAACCGGCGAGGAACTCGTCGCCGGGCTTCTGGGCGTCGTGCTCCACCCGGACGGTGAGCCCGCTGTCGCCGAGCCGCACCCGGTCCCCGGCGCGGGGGCCGAAGACGGAGGCGTACTCGTGCGGGTCGATGTGCCGGCTGCCGGGCGCGCAGTGCGCGCTGTGGTCGCTGTGGGGGGTCTGGCGGCTCACGCCTGTGCTCCTTCGCTACCGGTGTCGCCCACGCCGAGGTAGCCGCAGGCCGCCGCGCGGCGCAGGGCCTCGTCCTTGGCCCCGGGGGCGTCGAGGGGGCCGTCGACCAGGCCAGCGAAGCCGATGGCGATCCGGTCGCCGCCGATGGGGACGAGGCCGACCTCGCCCTCGCCGTGCGGGTCGAACCGGACGGACGAGCCCGCCGGCACGCACAGCCTCATGCCGTAGGCGGCGGCGCGGTCGAAGTCGAGGCGGGGGTTCGCCTCGAAGAAGTGGAAGTGGGAGGTGACGCTCACCGGCACGGCGGCCGTGTTGCGCACGCGCAGGCGCAGCTGCGGCTCCGGCTGGGGCGCTCCGGGACCGGGCAGGACCGCGCCGGGGGCGTCCTCGCCGAGGCCCACGGCTCCCCGGATCGGGGAGGAGACGACCGCGAGGCGGGAGCCGTCGTCGAAGACGGCCTCGACGTGCACCTCGGCGACCACGTCCGCGACGCCGGGCAGCACGTCGTCGGGGCCCAGCACGCCGCGGGCCTCCTCGATCGCCTCGGCCAGCCGCTTGCCGTCGCGTGCGGCCTCGCAGACGGTGTCCGCGATCAGCGCGGTGGCCTCGGGGACGTTGAGCCTCAGACCCCGGGCCCGCCGGGCCCTGGCCAGTTCCGCCGCACTGCGCAGCAGCAGCCGGTCGCGCTCCGTAGGGGTCAGCCGCACGGCGATCCACCACCTTTTGCCTCAATGGGTTAGAGCATCACTCTAACTCTTCATTTCCTTGCAAGGAATCATTGACCCGGGACCAGGGCTTAGGTCACATTGAGTGTCGCTCAAACACTTTGCAACCACCCCCCGCCCTGCCCAAGGGAGTCCCCCATGCCCATCGAACAGCGCGGAGTCGACACCATCCCCGAAGAGGAGCGGACGAGCGGTCCCCGCGACCTGATCTCGATCCTCCTCGGCTCCAACCTCTGCCTCGGCGTGATCGTCTTCGGCTGGCTGCCCCCGTCCTTCGGGCTGGGCCTGTGGCCCTCCCTCACCGCCATCGTCACCGGCACCCTCGTCGGGATCGCCTTCACCGCGCCGCTGGCGCTGGTGTCGCTGCGGACCGCCACCAACCTGTCCACCTCCAGCGGCGCTCAGTTCGGCGTCCGCGGCCGCCTCGTCGGCTCGGTGGTCGGCCTGCTGCTCTCGCTGGGCTACACGGCCCTGACCCTGTGGATCGGCGGCGACGTCATGGTCGGCGTCCTGTCCCGCTTCACCGGGCTGCCGGACACCGGCGTCTCGCGGGCCGTGATGTACGGCGTACTCGCCGCGTGCACCGTCGTCGGGGCCGTCTTCGGCTACCGGCTGCTGCTGCGCATGAGCAAGGTGCTCTCCGTCGGCATGGTGGCCCTGCTCGCCGTCGGCCTCTTCGCCTACTCCGGCGACTTCACCACCGCCGCCCCGCCGGACACCGCGTACCTGCTCGGCTCCTTCTGGCCGACCTGGCTGCTCGCGGCCGTCGCCGCGGGCCTGAGCGGCCCCGTCGCCTTCATCACCCTGCTCGGCGACTACACGCGCTACATCTCCCCCCGCAGGCACGGCTCCCGCAAGGTGCTGTGGGCCACCGGCTTCGGCCTGCTCATCGGCCTGCTGATCCCGCAGCTCTTCGGAACGTACACCGCGCTCGCCGCCAAGGCCGGCGCCGACTACGCCGGGCCGCTCGTCGAGGCCGCGCCCTTCTGGTACCTGGTTCCGCTGCTCGCCGCCGCCGCGGCCGGCTCGGTGGGCAACGCCGGGCTGATGCTCTACTCCATGGGCCTGGACCTGGACGCGATCGTCCCGCGGGCCACCCGCACCACGGCCACCCTCGTCGCCGCCGCCGTCGCCACCGCCTTCGTCTTCATCGGCTCCTTCGAGTGGGACGTGCAGTCCGCGATGACCTCGTTCGTGCTGCTGCTGACCGCCATCGGCACCCCGTGGGCCGTGATCACCCTCATCGGATACGTGCGCTGCCGCGGCCACTACGACGCCGACGCCCTCCAGGTCTTCAACCGCCGCTCGGTGGGCGGGGTCTACTGGTACCGCGGCGGCTGGAACCTCGCCGCCACCGCCTCCTGGGCGATCGGCGCCGGGATCGGCCTGCTCGCCGTGACCACCCCGTTCTACGAGGGCCCGCTGCTCGCCCTCACCGGCGGCGTGGACTGCTCCTTCGTCCTGTCCGGCCTGGCGGGCGGGCTGGTCTACCTGGCCCTCACGGCCCGTACCGCCCCGGCCCCCGTCCCGGTCGCCGCGCAGGACCCGCAGCCCTCGGCCGCGTCCGCCTGACCGGTCCGTACGCGAGAAGGGCCCGCCTCCCGATGGGGAGGCGGGCCCTTCTCGTCATCCGTCCTGCGCTAGGTGTCCTGCACTAGCTGTCCTGCGCTCAGCCGATCTGGTGCATCCAGCCGTGCTGGTCGGCGGAGTGGCCGGTCTGGAGCTCCAGGAGCGCCTTGCGCAGCCGCATGGTCACCTGGCCGGGCATGCCGTCGCCCTGGGTCCAGTTGGCACGCTCGGACTTGACCGAGCCGACCGGGGTGATCACGGCGGCGGTGCCGCAGGCGAAGACCTCGGTGAGGGTACCGTTCGCGTTGTCCCGCTCCCAGTCCTCGGTGGTGATCCGGCCCTCCTCGGCGGTGTAGCCGAGGTCGCGGGCGATGGTGAGGAGGGAGTCGCGGGTGATGCCGGGCAGGAGCGAGCCGGTGAGCTCCGGGGTGACGATGCGGTCGCCGTACACGAAGTACAGGTTCATGCCGCCCATCTCCTCGATCCAGCGGTGCTCGACGGCGTCGAGCCAGACCACCTGGTCGCAGCCGTGCGAGGCGGCCTGGGCCTGGGCGACGAGCGAAGCCGCGTAGTTGCCGCCGGTCTTGGCCGCACCGGTGCCGCCCTTGACGGCGCGCACGTACTCCTCGGAGAGCCAGACGGAGACGGGCTTGACGCCACCGGGGAAGTACGCGCCCGCGGGCGAGGCGATCACGATGAAGAGGAACTCGTTGGCGGGACGAACGCCGAGGCCGACCTCGGAGGCGAACATGAACGGCCGCAGGTACAAGGAGGCCTCGCCGGAGTCCGGCACCCAGGCGCGGTCCTGCTTGATGAGCGCGTCACAGGCCTCGATGAACAGCTCGGTCGGCAGTTCCGGCATCGCCATGCGGCGGGCGGAGGTCTGGAAGCGCTCGGCGTTGGCCTGCGGGCGGAAGGTGGCCACGGTGCCGTCGGGCTGGCGGTACGCCTTGAGGCCCTCGAAGATCGTCTGCGCGTAGTGCAGGGTCATGTTCGCGGGGTCCATCGACAGCGGCGCGTACGGGACCAGCTCGGCGTCGTGCCAGCCGCGGCCCTCCGTCCACTTGATCGTCACCATGTGGTCGGTGAAGTGGCGGCCGAAGCCGGGGCTGGCCAGGATCGCCTCGCGCTCCGCATCGGACAGCGGGTTCGAGGAGGGCTTGAGCTCGATCGTGGGCGTCGTCATGAGTGCTTGTCCTTCACCGGTTGTGTATGGCGGACCGCGCTCACGGCGTACTAGGACGTCCGAGCTTCCCCGCATTCCGCGGCCTCGCGTTCGATTATCGCCCGCGGGCAGGCTTCGGAGAAGCGGGGAGAGCGGCCCAGGGAGATGGTGGCACCCGGGGCCGCACAGGAGAAGCCGCCGGGTCCCATTGTGACCCGGCGGCTTCCTGAGGGTGGAGCTGCCGGGTCAGCCGGCTACGCGAGCGGCGAGCGCGTCACCGATCTCGTCGGTGGAGCGGAAGGTGCCGTCGCGCTCGGCCAGGTCGGCGCTGACCGCGTCCTCGATGCGGACCGCCTGGGCCTCGTAACCCAGGTGGCGCAGCAGGAGGGCGACGGAGAGGATCGTCGCCGTCGGGTCGGCCTTGCCGGTGCCGGCGATGTCCGGGGCCGAGCCGTGGACGGGCTCGAACATGGACGGGAACGTGCCGGTCGGGTTGATGTTCCCGGAGGCGGCCAGGCCGATTCCGCCGGTCACGGCGGCAGCCAGGTCGGTGAGGATGTCACCGAAGAGGTTGTCCGTCACGATGACGTCGAAGCGCTCGGGCTGCGTGACGAAGAAGATCGTCGCGGCGTCGACGTGCAGGTAGTCGGTGGTGACCTCGGGGTACTCCTGGCCGACCTTGTCGAAGATGCTCTTCCACATGTGGCCCGCGTACACGAGGACGTTGTTCTTGTGGACCAGCGTCAGCTTCTTGCGGGGGCGGGCGTTGGCCCGCTCGTACGCGTCACGGACCACGCGCTCCACGCCGTACGCGGTGTTGATGCTGACCTCGGTGGCCACCTCGGCGGGGGTGCCGGTGCGCAGGCTGCCGCCGTTGCCCGTGTACGGGCCCTCGGTGCCCTCGCGGACCACGACGAAGTCGATCTCCGGACGGCCGGCCAGCGGGGTGGCCGTGTTGGGGAACAGCTTCGACGGGCGCAGGTTGATGAAGTGGTCGAAGGCGAAGCGGAGTTTCAGCAGCAGGCCGCGCTCCAGCACGCCGGACGGGACCGAGGGATCGCCGATGGCGCCCAGCAGGATCGCGTCGTGGTGCTTGAGGGCTTCGAGCTCCGCGTCCGGGAGGGTCTCACCGGTGCGGTGCCAGCGCTGGGCGCCGAGATCGTAGGGCCTGGTCTCCAGCTTCACATCCTGGGGCAGGACCGCGGTAAGGACCTTGAGGCCCTGAGCCACGACTTCCTGGCCGATGCCATCACCGGGGATCACTGCGAGATTGATGCTGGTCGACATGGCGGAACCGTACTCCGTGTCCCAGCCCTCAGACATCCTGCGTCCACCATCTGGACGCAGAATGCCGGGCCGGCGCTGGTCGCTGTGCTGTCGCGGTGCTGGTCAGTGGCCGGTCGCCCCGCCGTTGTCACGGCGGTCCAGGGCCCGCTGGAGGGCTGCGGCGGCGTTCTTGCGGTCGGCGGCCGAGGCGGAGGTGTGACGGACGCGGCGGGGGGAGGTGACTGCGGTCATGGTGATCGACTCCTTGAGATCACGGCGTGGCGGGGCCACGGATGAGGGGTTCCTTCAAGGCGCCGGAAGAGGCGGGGAGCAGTGCGCCGCAGGGGTTGCCTGCCAGGGGCGCGCGCTCTCGACCGCCATTCGCCGGATCGGCGAGACGTTCGGCTCCTACAAAGCTAGGGCAGGTCCCGCTGTATGTCTCGGCGATTACTCGGACTTCCTACTATCTGAGACGCGCACCCCCTCGAAGAGCCCCGCCGAGAGCCTCCGTTTCAGCCCTTCCCTGAGCGGAGTTCCCTGATCAGAGCCCTCACGGCGAGGCTTTGGGCCAAGTCCGGCGTGGTGACGTATCCCACCTGCCTCACCGGCCCCCGGGGGCCCAGATCGGTGATGTCGACCGCCTCGGTCGCCTCCCTCAGGGACAGCTCGGGCATGATCGCCATGCCGAGTCCGCGGCCGACCATGGCCAGCACCATCGCGTCGTCCTCCGCCTTGACGGTCGCCCGCGGGATCCAGTCCTGGGCCCGCCACCAGGAGCGGGTGTAGGAGCCGCAGTTCTCGTCCCAGTCCATCAGGGGCAGCGCCCTCGGGTCGGGATGCCCGGCGGGGTGCACCAGGCGGTACGCCTCCTTCGTGAGCACCCCGCTCAGAAGGCCGGGCAGCGCCCCCTCGGCCGCGCCCAGCGTGGCGATGCCCAGATCGGCCCGGCCCGCCGCCACCTCCCCGGCCGCCCCGGCGCCGATCTCGCGCACCACCCGTATTTCGGGGCGGATGCCGGGGTGCCGGGCGGTGAGCCGCTCCAGGGCGGGCGGGAGCAGGTGCAGGGCCGCGCTGCGGAACGCGGCGATCCGCAGCACGCCCTCCACCACCTCCCGGCCGGGGTCCCCGCCCGGCGTCCGGGCCGCGCCCCGCACCTCCGCGCCCATGACCTCGTACAGGCGCAGGATCCGGCGGGCGTGGGCGACCGCCCGCTCCCCCGCCCGGGTGGGCCGGGCCCCGGTCCTGCCGCGCTCGAAGAGCACCGCGCCGAGCTTGGCCTCGCTGCCGCGCACCGAGTGCGAGACGGCCGACTGGGTGAGGCCGAGCCCGGCGGCCGCGGCGGAGAAGCCGCCGCTGTCGGCGACGGCGACCAGGATGCGCAGTTCCTGCGGGAGAAGATCGGACATCCGGGCCCCCACCTCGTTCTATGAGCGCCGCTCATGCCACCGCGGCTTCCATGAACCAAACCCCCTGCCCGGCCCGGAGATTCCTTCCTAGCGTCGGGGCCATGACCCAGAACACCGCTTACGCCGTCCACCAGAGCTCCCGCCCCGCCGGCCTGCCCTCCGCCACCGACTTCACCTACGTCGCCCACCCGGTCCCCGAACCGGCGCCGGGCACCGCCCTCGTGGCGAACCTGCTGCTCTCGGTGGACCCCTACCACCGGGGGATGATGGACGGCGGCGAGGGCGGCTTCGAGCTGAACGCCCCGCTGGAGGGCCGCTCGGTGGGCCGCGTCATCGCCTCCCGCGACCCGGGCCTGGCCGAGGGCGACCTGGTCTTCCACCGCGAGGGCTGGCGCACGCACGCGCTCGTCACCCTCGGCGTGGGCGGCACCCGCAAGCTGCGGGGCCACGAGGGCGTCCCCCTGGAGGCCTACCTCTCCGTCCTCGGCGGCACCGGCCTGACCGCGTACGCGGCCCTGACCCGGACGGCGGGGCTGCGGCCGGGCGAGGACCTCTACGTCTCCGCCGCCGCGGGCGGGGTCGGCACGGCCACCGGGCACATCGCCCGGCTGCTCGGCGCGCGCCGGATCATCGGCAGCGCGGGCTCGGCGGCCAAGGTCCGCCACCTCACCGAGGTGCTCGGCTTCGACGCGGCCTTCGACTACCACGACGGGCCGGTCGGCGAGCAGCTCGCGAAGGCGGCGCCCGAGGGCATCGACGTCTACGTGGACAACGTCGGCGGCGACCACCTGGAGGGGGCCATCGACGTGCTGCGCGAGTACGGGCGGATCGCCTGGGTCGGCGCCGTCTCCACCTACAACGGCGACCGCTCCCCCGCGGCGCCCCGCAACCTCTTCGAGGTCGTCCACAAGTCGCTGCGCCTGGAAGGGGTATTGGTTCGAAATCACACCAATCTGCAGGACGAATTGGAGGACTTCCTCGTCCCTCATCTGCGCAGTGGCCGGATCGGTACCGATACCACCGTTGTGCAGGGGTTCGACCGCACGGTGGACGCCTTCCTCGGCCTGTTCCGAGGAGAGAACCTGGGCAAGATGCTCGTGCGGATCGACGACTGACGCCGGCCCTCCGGAAGTTCACCGAACTCTTACCGCACGGATGTAGACCTTTGAGCCGGACACCGTCACTCTTGCCGTCAATGTGCCAGCGGGGCACGTGAGTTGGAGGTGAGGGGCCAGTGAAGCCGATCAGCCGCAGAGGTTTCGTGGGAATCGGCGCCGGGCTGGTGGCGGGGGCGGCCCTGCCCGCGGCCCAGCCGGCGACGGCGGCCGCGGCCGCCGCGACCGGCACCATCACCGACGTCAGGCACGTGGTGATCCTGATGCAGGAGAACCGCAGCTTCGACCACTACTTCGGCAGGCTGAAGGGCGTCCGCGGCTTCGGCGACCGCGCCGCCGGCAACATCCCGGGCGGCTGGGGCATGTTCAACCAGCCGAACTGGGGCGGCCGCCAGTACCCGTGGAAGCTCAGCGCCACCCCGCCGGCGGGCGGCGTGGACGGCGAGACCCTGGCCCAGTGCAACGGCGACCTCCCGCACAGCTGGACCTCGCAGCACGCGGCCTGGAACAAGGGCCGGATGGACAACTGGGTCACCGGAGTAGGCAACACCCGCACGCTCGGCTATCTGGACCGGGGCGACATCCCCTTCCACTACGGCCTCGCCGACCACTACACGATCTGCGACGCCTACTTCTGCTCCACCCTCAGCGCGACCGGCCCGAACCGCACCTTCCTGTGGAGCGGCAAGGTCGACGCCTCCAGCAAGGACGGCGGCGACGAGTCCGGGCTGACCTGGGAGACGTACGCGGAGGCCCTCCAGCGGGCGGGCATGAGCTGGAAGGTGTACCAGAACGCCCAGGACAACTACGGGGACAACGGTCTGGCCTACTTCAAGAAGTTCACGGACGCGGCCCCCGGCAGCCCGCTGTGGGACCGGGGCATGGGCTCGGTGCCCAAGGTCACCGGCTCCACCCCCGACGACATCGCGGCCGCCATCCGCGCCGACGTCCTCGCCGGCACCCTCCCCCAGGTGTCCTGGGTCGTGGCCAGCGAGGCCTTCTCCGAGCACCCCTACGCCCCGCCCGGTGACGGCGCGCACTTCGTGGACCTGGTGTACCGCGCGCTCGCCGCCGACCCCGAGGTCTTCGACTCCACGGTCCTCTTCCTCAACTACGACGAGAACGACGGCTTCTTCGACCACGTGCCGCCGCCGGTCGCCCCGCCCGGCACCCCGGGCGAGTACATCGACGCCACCCCGATCGGCCTCGGCTTCCGCGTGCCGATGCTGGTCCTGTCCCCGTGGACCCGAGGGGGCTGGGTGAGCTCGGAGATCTTCGACCACACCTCGGTGCTGCGGTTCATGGAGACGTGGACGGCCTCCCTCGGCACCCCCGCCACCTGCCCGAACATCAGCGCCTGGCGCCGCAGGGTGACCGGCGACCTCACCGGCGTCTTCGACTTCGCGCACCCGGTCTACGGGGTCCCCGCCGGCCTCCCGTCCACCGCCAAGGTGATCGGCCAGGCGACCTGCGGCCCGCTCCCCAACCCGGCGCCGCAGGACAACGCCCTCCCGGCGCAGGAGCCCGGCACCCGCCCGGCGCGCGCCCTTCCCTACCAGGTGAACGGCAACCTGGACCGTTTCGAGTTCGGGGCGGCCGGCAAGATCCTGGCCTGGTTCTCGATGACCAACCAGGGCGCCGAGGCGAAGCAGGCGGCGCACTTCTCGATCCACCCCCACCAGTACCGGGACACGGCGGCCTGGCAGTACACGGTCGACGCGGGCGCCTCGGCCTCCGACTACTTCAACATCGGCCTCGGCAGTGGCTCCGGCAAGTACGACATCTCGATGCACGGCCCGAACCGCTTCCTGCGGCGCTTCCTCGGTGACGCGACGAAGCCGGGCAAGTCCCTGGAGGTCGCGGCCCGCTTCGCGGTGGAGCCCGGCACCGGCAAGACGGCGATCTGGTTCAAGCTGACGAACGCCTCCGCCTCGCCCGTCACCTTCACGATCCGCTCGAACGCCTACCGCACGGACGGCCCGTGGACCTACACGGTCCCGGCGAACTCCTCGCGCGAGGACTACTTCAACGCCGTGGCCTACAGCAACGGCTGGTACGACTTCACGATCCTGGCCGACTCCGACGGCACCTGGTCGCGCCGCTACACGGGCCACATCGAGACGGGCGCCGCCAGCGTCTCGGGGTAGGTCCTGTCCCTTACAGCACGTCCCCGTCCCGCCAATCGAAGTCGAGCCGCCCGGCCGGGTCCAGCCGGATCCCGCCGGGCGGCACCCACACGTAGGTGGACCCCTCCTCCTCGGGGAGCGGGACGGGCCCGGCGGGCGAGAGCGCGCCGATCCGCCCTCCCCACACCCGCCACCCGCGGCCCCGGTACAGCGCGGCCCCGTCGTCGGACGCCGACAGCGCACCGAGCACGTACGCCCGGTCGAGGATCGCCTCCAGCCCGGCCATGACGAGCCCGCCGAGCCCCTGGCGCCGCCGGTCCTCCCGTACGGCCACGGCCTCCACGTAGCCGGTGCGCAGGGCCCGGCCCCCGTGGACGACCCTGCGCTGCACGAGGCTGCCGTGCGCGACGAGCTCCCCGTCCTCCCGGACCAGGACGTGCATCCCGCCCAGCGCGTGCTCGAAGTCCTCCTCGGCGAAGTCCCCGCCGAAGGCGGCGTCGAGCAGGCCGCGGATCTCGCGCAGCTCCTGCCCGGTCAGCTCCGCGGTGTGGGCGGTGCGGGCGGTGCGGATGCGCTCGTTCATGGCCCCGAACCTACCCCGGGCCCGCATTGCGGACGCCGAACCGCCCTCCACCGGCCGGAATCGTCCGACGGGGCTCTGGCGGTCTGGACCAATGCGTCGGCACAATCGCGCCATGTCGACCGATACCCCGCAGTGGACCCCGATCCACGGCCAGCCCTACCGTCCCGCCGCCTACCGGCCGCAGCGCATGCCGCGGCCCGAATCCCTCGCGCGCGCCGCCGAGTTGCGGGCGCGGATGGAGGAGCGGCGGACCGTACGCCACTTCTCCCCCGACCCCGTCCCCGAGCAGGTGGTCCGCGACGCCATCGCGTGCGCCGCGACCGCCCCCTCCGGCGCCCACCAGCAGCCCTGGACCTTCGTCCTGGTCAAGGATCCGGCCATCCGGCAGCAGATCCGCGCCGCCGCCGAACAGGAGGAGCAGATCTCCTACGACGGCCGCCTCGGCGACGAGTGGCTCGCTGCCCTGCGCCCCATCGGCACGGACGCGGTCAAGACCCACCTCACGGACGCCCCGGCCCTCATCGTGGTCTTCCAGCAGCGCTACTGGCTGGGCCCGGACGGCACCAAGCACAAGCACTACTACGTCGACGAGTCGGTCGGCATCGCGGTGGGCATGCTCCTGTCCGCGCTGCACCTGTCGGGCCTGGCCGCCCTGATCCACACCCCGAGCCCGATGCGCTTCCTCGGCCAGGTCCTGGGCCGCCCCGAGAACGAGAAGGCCTTCGCGGTGATCCCGGTCGGCTACCCGGCGGCCGACTGCGAGGTCCCCGACCTGGTCCGCAAATCCCTGGACCAGGTCATGGTCGAGATCTAGCCCTCCGGCCCGGTGGGCGGCACGGCCCCCTCGGCCCGCCGCCCGCCCAGCGCCCCGGCCAGCCGCAACCCGATGCGCACCCGGTCCCGGGCCGAGCAGCCCTCCATGGCCGCGCGGACCTGCCGCAGGATCAGCCAGTCCCGCACCACCTTGGTCACCCCGAGCACGGCCGCCGTGACGATCGCCGCAGTGAGCATCAGGCGTGCCTCCGTGCCGCGGCGGCCGGCGCGTAACAAGGTCCGCGCCGCAGGGTGACGAATGCTCCGCCCATCGCGATCTCACCGGGAAACCACGGCTGGTCCCGCAACCGCTCGGAGATCCGGCCGGGCCGCTGCGCGAGGCCGCTCCGGCGCAGCCGCCGCTCCAGTTCGTCCCGTTCCACGGCACAGCACCACTCGACGACCACGTCCCCGCCGCCGTGGGTGTAGACGTTCGCCGACCCGTGCGCGGCCCCGGCCTCGCCCAGCAGTCGTGGGCGCCTCAGGAGCCGGCTGTTCAGCCAGTCCTGGGCCGTGGCCGTTCCGGGATCGGCGGCCGCGCCGGCGCGCTCCTGCAGGTCGGCCGCCTCGGCGGGGTGCAGGCGGTGGCGGTTGCGCCGCCACAGCTGCGTCAGCCCGTCGCCGTGTTCCGGCAGCACCGGCCGCCAGTCGGGGTCGGGGTGCACCAGATGGACCGCGGCCCGGCCCCGCACGTGGGTCAGTGCCCAGCTCCGCCCCGTGGGGACGATGCGCAGCCCCGGCACCCCGCGCAGTCCGCCGTAGTGCTCGTCGACGCGCGGCAGCACCGTGGACAGGACCCGGTCCGCCATGGCCGGATGCAGCCCGAGCGACAGTCCGGTCCGGGCTGGCCGGGCGGAGGTGAAGCCGAAAAGGGCCCCGTCGCGGCGCTCGCTCTCACGGAGGCCGTCGGCGAGCTCGGCCACCAGAAGCGACTCGAAAAGACGCTGCGCGTCGTCCTCGGCGTCCGGGACGGGTTGGCGGTAGTCGATGAGCCCCGTTTCGGCCCAGCCGAGGCAGGTTCGGTGCGGCAGTCCCGTGGCTGCGCGACAGATGGTCGCGGCGCGGTGGTTGTTGTCTGTACGCCTGGACATACGTCTCCCCGGGCGCCGGTCCCGGTACGGGCGCGTAGAGGTTGCGTATCTCCCAGCAGTCTTCCCACCCCGTACGGGAACTCACAGAGCCCTTGGCTCCCCCGGGGCACCGGGCCCGGGTCGCGGAGCTGGTCGCCGTACACGACAACTGGTGGCAGGCTAGCAGGAGTTACCCGGCCTGGGAATGGAAACCGCCCCCGCTCCGGGCTTGGGGGTACCGGAACGGGGGCGGGGTTCAGCGGGGCTGGGGTCAGCCCATGTGGGGGTAGCCGTACTCGGTCGGCGCGACCAGGGTCTCCTTGATGGAGCGGGTCGAGGTCCAGCGCTGCAGGTTGGTCGCGGCGCCCGCCTTGTCGTTCGTGCCCGAGGCGCGGCCGCCGCCGAAGGGCTGCTGGCCCACCACGGCGCCGGTCGACTTGTCGTTGATGTAGAAGTTGCCCGCCGCGAAGCGGAGCTTCTCCATCGCGGCCGCGGCCGCGTACCGGTCCGCCGCGATGATGGAGCCGGTCAGGGCGTACGCCGAGACGGACTCCATCTGCTCCAGCATCGCGTCGAAGTCGGCGTCCTCGTAGACGTACACGGCGAGGACCGGGCCGAAGTACTCGGTCGTGAAGACCTCGTTCTCCGGGTCGGTGCACGCGATGACGGTCGGGCGGACGAAGTAGCCCTCCGAGTCGTCGTACGTGCCGCCCGCGATGATCTCGCAGGTCGGGTCGGCCTTGGCCCGGTCGATGGCGGCCTTGTTCTTGGCGAACGAGCGCTCGTCGATGACGGCGCCGATGAAGTTGCCCAGGTCGCGGACGTCACCCATGGTGATGCCGTCGACCTCGGCCGCGAAGGCCTCCTTGAAGCCGTCGTTCCAGATCGAGGCCGGGATGTAGGCGCGCGAGGACGCCGAGCACTTCTGGCCCTGGAACTCGAAGGAGCCGCGGGTCAGGGCGGTCTTCAGGATCGCGCGGTCCGCGGACGGGTGCGCGACGACGAAGTCCTTGCCGCCGGTCTCGCCGACCAGGCGCGGGTAGGACTTGTACTTCTCGATGTTGTTGCCGACCGTCTTCCACAGGTACTGGAAGGTCTTGGTCGAGCCGGTGAAGTGGATGCCGGCCAGCTCCGGGTGGTTCAGGGCCACCTCGGAGACGGCGATGCCGTCGCCCGTCACCAGGTTGATGACGCCCTTCGGCAGGCCGGCCTCCTCCAGGAGCTCCATCAGGAGGACCGCGGAGTGGGTCTGCGTCGGGGAGGGCTTCCACAGGACCACGTTGCCCATGAGGGCGGGGGCGGTCGGCAGGTTGCCGGCGATGGCCGTGAAGTTGAACGGCGTGATCGCGTAGACGAAGCCTTCGAGCGGGCGGTGGTCGCTGCGGTTCCACACGCCGGCGGAGTTCGCGACCGGCTGCTCGGCCAGGATCTGGCGGGCGAAGTGGACGTTGAAGCGCCAGAAGTCGACGAGCTCGCACGGGCAGTCGATCTCGGCCTGCTGCGCGGTCTTCGACTGGCCCAGCATGGTGGAGGCGGCGAGCTTCTCGCGCCACGGGCCGGACAGCAGCTCGGCGGCGCGCAGGATGATCGCGGCGCGGTCGTCGAAGGACATGGAGCGCCAGGCCGGGGCGGCGGCCAGGGCGGCGTCGATGGCCTCCTGGGCGTCGGCCTCGGTGGCGTTGGCGTAGGTGCCGAGCACCGACTTGTGGTCGTGCGGCTGGACCACGTCGAAGCGCTCGCCGCCGCCCATCCGCTTGACGCCGTTGATCGTCATCGGAAGGTCGATCGGGTTCTCGGACAGCTGCTTGAGCTGCGTTTCGAGACGCGCGCGCTCCGGGGTGCCGGGGGCGTACGAGTGGACCGGCTCGTTGACCGGAGCGGGGACCTGGGTCACAGCATCCATGGGGCTGGTAACTCCTTGACCTGGTTCTTGGCTAGTTCTTGGTGATCATCGAGCGGAGGAAGAAGAGGAGGTTGGCCGGCTTCTCCGCGAGGCGGCGCATGAAGTAGCCGTACCAGTCGGTCCCGTACGCGGTGTAGACGCGCATCCGGTGGCCCTCGGCGGCGAGCCGCAGGTGCTCCTCGCTGCGGATGCCGTACAGCATCTGGAACTCGTACTCGTCCAGTTTGCGCCCGGCCTGGCGGGCGAGCTCCTGGCCGATCGCGATCAGGCGCGGGTCGTGGGACCCGATCATCGGGTAGCCCTCGCCGTCCATCAGGATCTTCATGATCCGGACGTACGCCTTGTCGATCTCGGCCTTGTCCTGGTAGGCGACCTCGGCGGGCTCCTTGTAGGCGCCCTTCACGATGCGGACGCGGCTGCCGGCGGCGGCCAGGCGGCGGGCGTCGGCCTCCGTGCGGAAGAGGTACGCCTGGATCACGCAGCCGGTCTGCGGGAAGTCGCGGCGCAGTTCCTCGTGGATCGCGAACATCGAGTCGAGGGTGGTGTGGTCCTCGGCGTCGAGCGTCACTGTGGTGCCGATGGCTGCGGCGGCCTCGACGACCGGGCGGACGTTGGCGAGGGCGAGCTCGTGGCCGCCCTCCAGCGCCTGGCCGAACATCGACAGCTTCACCGACATCTCGGCGCGCTCGCCGAGACCGAGCACGGCGAGGCGCTCGATGAGCTGGAGGTAGGCGTCGCGGGCGGCGTAGGACTGCTCGACCTCGGTGATGTCCTCGCCCACGACGTCGAGGGTGACCTCAAGGCCGCTGCGCGTCAGCTCCTCCACGATCGGGATGACCTGGTCCACCGTCTCACCGGGGATGAATCGGTTCACCACGGGCTTGGTCACCGGGGCGGCAGAGACGATACGGCGCATCTTGTCGCTGCGCGAAGCGGCGAGGATCACGGGACCCAGCACGGGGCACCTCCAGCGGGTGGCAGAAGAAAAGCTCAAGTAAAACCACCGTGAAACCTAAGGATCGCTTTGATCCTCTGCCATCGACAGCTGTCACGCATCCGTGTCCCGGATCTCATACATCTGTCTGAAGAGCCGGTGCGAGGGTGGGAGAATGTCCGGGTGAAGGGCGATTACCAGGACCTGGTGGACGAGATCTCGGCGCTGCTCGGCGCCCCCGCGACACTGGAGAACCGGGACTTCCGGCTGATCGCCTTCGGCGCGCACGACAGCGACGACGATCTCGCGATGGACCCGGTGCGGACCCGCTCGATCCTGACCCGGCAGTCGACGGCGGCCGTCCGGTCCTGGTTCGAGGGCTTCGGCATCGCCCGCGCGACCGGGCCCGTCCGGATCCCGGCGGCGCCCGACGCGGGGGTGTTCCGGGGACGGATCTGCCTGCCCGTGCGCTACCGCGGCATCGTGCAGGGCTACGTATGGCTCCTCGACCAGGAGCCCGGCACACCCGGCCCCGGACCGGCGGCGCTGGACGCGGCCATGGAGGTGGCCCAGCGGATCGGGGTCCTGCTCGCCGAGGAGGCCAAGGCGGGGGCCGATCTGTCGCGGGAGTTCCTGGCGGTGCTGACGGCCGGGCGCGGGTGGCAGCGGGACATGGCGGTGGCCGCGCTGCGGGTCGCCCTGGGCCCGGGCGGGGACGGCCCGCACGCGGTGGTGTGCGTGGCGCCGTGGCCCGGGGAGGCTCCGGCGTCGGTCCCCGGCGCGGCGGCCGTGTGCGTGGTCCCGCGCGGGGCCGGGGGCGGTGCCCACCCGGGGGGCGCTCTCCCGGGCGGCGACGGCGACTTGGCCGTGCTGCTGCGGATCCGCTCGACGGACGCGCTGGCCCCGGCCCTGGCGGCGGTGTCCCGGCTGCTCCCGCGCACGGCCGGCGCGTCCGGACCCGCGGCCGGCGCGAGCAGTGGTCCGGCCGGCGCGGCCGGTTCGGCCGGTCTCGCCGCCCACCGGATGACCGCAGGTGTGGGGGACCCGGTACGGAGCCTCGGGGAGCTGCCCGCCGCCTGGGGGCAGGCCGTCGCCGCGGCCCGGGCGGCCGTCGCGCAGCCCCGGTTCGGCCCGGTCGCCCAGTGGTCGGCGATCGGCCCGTACCGGCTGCTGGCGACCCTCGCCGCCGAACCGGTCGACGATCCGGCCGCGCGCGCCCTGCTGACGCCGGCTCACCGCGAACTCGCCCGGACCGCCGAGGTGTTCCTGGACTGCGCCGGCCAGGCGGGCCGCGCGGCGGCGGCCCTGGGCATCCACCGCCAGACCCTCTACTACCGCCTCGCCCGGGTGGAACAGCTGACCGGCCTCGATCTGGACGAGGGCGAGGACCGGCTCCTGCTCCACATGGCCCTCAAAGCCGCCCGCCTGGCCTGATCCCCCGTCGGCTGCGCCCGGCCGGAGGCCGGGATCCGGGCACCGACGTCCCGACGTCCCGATGTAGCGGACGGCCCAACGGCGGTCAGGCGCCCGGGTGGTGATCACCGCTCCGGGGGACGCGTCATCGCCTCGGCGGCCCGGCGCATGCCCTCGGTGAACTCCTCCGCGGTGGCGGCCGACTCCGGATCGAAGAGCCACTGGATCATCAGGCCGTTCAGGAGCGCCTGGTAGAAGGCGCCCAGCGTGCGGACGTCCCGCTCGTCGAGCTGGTCCTCCGGGGTGCCGGTCAGCATCGAGATCAGACCCCGGCGCCCCTCGGCCTGCGAGGCGGCGAGCATCTCGCGCAGCTCCGGCCGCTGGTCGCGGCCCAGCGCCACCTCCAGGCTGGCCGCCCAGACCGGCCCCGACTTCTCGTGCTGCGCCAGGACGCCCTCCCACAGCGCGCGGAAGCGCTCCAGTGAGCCGCCCTCTCCCGCCAGGCCCGACTGGAAGACCTCGCCCCATTCCTCGATCAGACCGATGAAGGCCTGGGTGAGCAGGGCGTCCTTGGAGCCGTAGTGGTAGCCGATCGAGGCCAGGTTGGTCCCCGAGGCGCTGACGATGTCGCGCGCGGTGGTGCGCACGAACCCCTTCTCGACCAGGCACTTCTTGGCGCCTTCGAGCAGATCTTCACGGTGTCCCATACCGACACGTTAGCAAGACAGCCGTCCCAGACAACCGTTTGGGACAGTCGTTTTATACAAGCGTCATAGACAAACGTTTAAGACGCCTGTACATTCCTTCCCATGACGAACCCCGCCGCCCCAGCGCGACTCGCCGGCCGCCGTGAATGGACCGCCTTCACCGTCCTGTTGCTGCCGCTGCTCCTGGTCTCGATGGACGTCTCCGTCCTCTACTTCGCCATCCCGGCCATCACCGACGAGCTCCAGCCGAGCGCCACCCAGCAGCTCTGGATCTTCGACAGTTACGCCTTCGCCCTCTCCGGCCTGCTGATCACCATGGGCTCCCTCGGTGACCGGATCGGCCGCCGCAAGCTGCTGCTGATCGGCGCCACCGCCTTCGGCCTCGCCTCGATCGGCGCCGGCTGCGCCACCAGCGCCGAGATGCTCATCGCGGCCCGCGTGCTGCTCGGCATCGGCGGAGCCACCCTGATGCCCTCCACGCTCGCCCTCGTCCGCAACCTCTTCCAGGACGCGGCGCAGCGCGGCCGGGCCATCGCCCTCTGGTCCGGGGCCATGACCGGCGGCATCGCCCTCGGCTCGGTCCTGAGCGGTGTGATGCTGAACCACTTCGCCTGGGGCTCCGTCTTCCTCATCAACGTGCCCGCGATGCTGCTCCTGCTGGTCCTGGTGCCCGTGCTGGTCCCGGAGTTCAAGGACCCGGCCCCGGGCCGCTTCGACCTGCTGGGCGTCCCGCTGTCCATGGCCGCCGTGCTGCCGGTCGTCTACGGCCTGAAGGAGATCGCCGCCGAGGGCTTCGAGCCCCTCTCCCTGGTCTGCCTCACCGTCGGCCTGGCCTTCGGGTACGTCTTCGTCCGCCGCCAGCGCAGCCGCGACGACGCCATGGTGAGCCGGGCACTGTTCCGGGGCCGCGGATTCGGTGCGGGCATCGGCCTGAACGCCGTCGCCGCCTTCGCGATGATGGGCTCGGCCTACTTCACCACCCAGTACCTCCAGTCGGTGCTCGGCATGGGCCCCCTGGAAGCGGCCCTGTGGAGCCTCGCCCCCTCGCTCGTCATCGGCGCCGCCGCCCCGCTCGGCGCGGCCCTGGCCCAGAAGGTGGACCGGGCCTACGTGATCGCCGGCGGGTTCGCCCTCGCCGCCGCCGGGTTCGCCCTGGTCGGCCTGGTCGGGACGGACTCGCTGTGGCTGCTGCTGACCGGCGCCGGGGTGCTGGCCTCGGGCATCGTCACCGTGATGTCCCTGGTGTCCGACATGGCGCTGGCCTCGGCCCCCGCCGAGAAGGCCGGTTCCGCCGCCTCCCTGCTGGAGACCGGCCAGGAGTTCGGCGGGGCCCTCGGGATGGCCCTGCTGGGCAGCCTGAGCACCGCCGTCTACCGCAACGACCTGGCGGACTCCGAGCCCGCGGTGCGGGAGACCCTGGGCGGGGCCGTCGCCACGGCCCACCAGCTCGGCGGGACGGCGGGCGAGCAGGTGCTGGCCGCGGCCCGGGAGGCCTTCGTCCACGGCATGCAGTACGCGGCCTGGGGCGGCACGGCGCTACTGCTCGGGGCGGCCGTCCTCGCCGCGGCTCTGATGCGGGGGATCGAAGCCCCCGCGCCGCCCGCGGCGGAGCCGGCCGGGGCCGACGGGGTCCGCGTCCGGGAGGCGACGTACAGCTGATCGGCGCGCGGTGGCCGACGGAACGCGAAAGGGCCCGGGGGTCTCCCCCGGGCCCTTCGCCTATGTCCTGCCGCTCAGCTGCTCAGCTGCTCAGCCGAGGGTGACGGTGCGCGCCGAGACGGCGCCGATCTCGGCGGCGATGTCCGCGAGGACGTTCGCCGGGACCTCGGCGTCAACGGTGAGGACGGCGAGCGCCTCGCCGTGCTCCTCGGCGCGGGCGACCTGCATGCCCGCGATGTTCAGGCCGGCCTCGCCGAGCAGCTGCCCGACCTTGCCGACCACGCCCGGGCGGTCGGTGTAGCGCAGCACGACCATGAAGTCGGCGAGCGCGAGGTCCACGTCGTACTCGCCGACGCCGACGATCTTCTGAAGGTGCTTCGGGCCGGCGAGCGTGCCGGAGACCGAGACCTCCTGACCGTCCGACAGGGTGCCGCGCACGGTGACCACGTTGCGGTGGTCCGGGGACTCCGAGCTGGTGGTCAGGCGCACCTCGACACCGCGCTCCTGCGCGAACAGCGGGGCGTTGACGTAGGAGACCGTCTCGTCGACGACGTCCTCGAAGACACCCTTGAGGGCGGAGAGTTCCAGCACCTTGACGTCGTGCTGGGTGATCTCGCCGCAGACCTCGACGTCGAGGCGGACCGCGACCTCGCCCGCGAGGGCGGTGAAGATGCGGCCGAGCTTCTCGGCGAGCGGCAGGCCCGGACGGACGTCCTCGGCGATGACGCCGCCCTGGACGTTGACCGCGTCCGGCACGAGCTCACCGGCGAGCGCGAGGCGCACCGACCTGGCGACCGAGACGCCGGCCTTCTCCTGGGCCTCGTCCGTGGACGCGCCGAGGTGCGGGGTGCAGACGACCTGGTCGAGCTCGAAGAGCGGGGAGTCCGTGCAGGGCTCCTTCGCGTACACGTCGAGGCCCGCGCCGGCGACCCGGCCCTCCTTGATGGCCGAGTACAGTGCGGCCTCGTCCACGATCCCGCCGCGCGCGGCGTTGACGATGCGGACGGACGGCTTCACCTTGTGCAGGGCCTCGTTCCCGATGAGACCGACGGTCTCGGGGGTCTTGGGCAGGTGCACGGTGATGAAGTCGGCGACCTCCAGGAGCTCGTCCAGCGTCAGCATCTTGACGCCCATCTGGGCGGCGCGCGCGGGCTGTACGTAGGGGTCGTAGGCGACGACCTTCATGCCGAAGGCCGACATGCGCTGGGCGACCAGGACACCGATGCGGCCGAGGCCGACGACGCCGAGGGTCTTCTCGCTGAGCTCGACACCCGTGTACTTGTTCCGCTTCCACTCACCGTTCTTCAGAGCGGTGTTGGCCTGCGGGATGTTGCGCGCGGTGGCGACGAGCAGACCGCAGGCCAGTTCGGCGGCGGTCACGATGTTCGAGGTCGGGGCGTTGACGACCATCACGCCGGCCTTGGTGGCGGCGGAGACGTCCACGTTGTCCAGTCCGACGCCGGCGCGCGCGACGACCCGCAGCTTCCTGGCCGCGGCGATGGCCTCGGCGTCGACCTTGGTTGCGGATCGCACGAGGATCGCGTCCGCGTCGACGATCGCGGGCAGCAGCTCGGCGCGGTCCGCGCCGTTGCAGTGCCGGATCTCGAAGTCGGGGCCGAGCGCCTCCACCGTGGCGGGCGACAGCTCTTCGGCGATGAGTACGACAGGTTTCGAGCTCACGTGGGTCCTCACAAGTCCAGTGCGGACGGCCGTCCCGACGGCCGCAGGCGGTGGAGGGGGTAGCCGCGTGGAAGACGCACGACACTGTGGGCCTGACGCGTTGTGTTGAGCAGTGTAGTGGCGCTGAGCGGCCGGATTTCCGCCTGTACGGAAGGATCACCCTTCCGGGGTTGGCCGGGGTGGACAAGCCATGCCCCGGACGGCCGTATTCCAGGTGCCCGGGACGCCCGGCCCACCGTGGCCCGCGGCGCCCCCGGCGATGCGCGGCGGGGCCGGGACACGACGCCCCGGCCCCCCCGTCACGAGATCAGCTCTCGTCGTTGTCGACCCAGCTCATCAGCTTGCGCAGCTTCTTGCCGGTGGTCTCCAGCAGGTGCTCCTCGTCAGCCTTCTTGTACTCGTTGTACTTCGGCAGACCGGCCTTGTACTCGGCCATCCAGGTGTTGGCGAACTCGCCGCTCTGGATCTCCGCGAGGACCTTCTTCATCTCGGCCTTGGTGGCGTCGGTGATGATGCGGGGACCGGTGATGTAGTCGCCCCACTCGGCGGTCTCGGAGACCGACCAGCGCATCTTCTCCAGGCCGCCCTCGTACATAAGGTCCACGATGAGCTTCAGCTCGTGCAGGCACTCGAAGTACGCGATCTCCGGCTGGTAGCCGGCCTCCGTCAGGGTCTCGAAACCGGCCTTGACCAGCGCGGACGCGCCACCGCAGAGAACGGCCTGCTCACCGAACAGGTCGGTCTCGGTCTCCTCGGTGAAGGTGGTCTTGATGACGCCGGCGCGGGTGCCGCCGATGCCGGCGGCGTACGAGAGCGCCAGCGCGAAGGCGTTGCCCGAGTGGTCCTGCTCGACGGCCGCGATGCACGGAACGCCGCGGCCCTCCTCGTACTGGCGGCGGACCAGGTGACCCGGACCCTTCGGGGCGACCAGGGCGACGTCCACGTTGGCCGGGGGCTTGATGAAGCCGTAGCGGACGTTGAAGCCGTGGCCGAAGAAGAGCGCGTCGCCGTCCTTGAGGTGGTCCTTGATGGACTCCTCGTAGATCTCGGCCTGCAGCGGGTCCGGGGTCAGGATCATGATGACGTCGGCCCACTCGGCGGCTTCCGCCACGGGGACGACCGTCAGACCCTGCTCCTCGGCCTTGGCCTTGGACTTCGAGCCCTCCTTCAGGCCGACCTTGACGTCGACGCCGGAGTCACGGAGCGACAGCGCGTGGGCGTGGCCCTGGCTGCCGTAACCGATGACCGCGACCTTGCGGCCCTGGATGATGGACAGGTCGGCGTCGTTCTCGTAGAACAGCTCGGCCACTGGGATATCTCCTTGGTGCGCTGGTGTTGCTCCCACCGTACGGCGGGGAACGGAATCTGAGTTTCTCGGTCTCGCTATGCGAGCTGAGCGTGTCCGGCCGGCTTGCGCGGCCGGTGCGTCGGCGGGGTCAGGCGCTGCGGTCGAGCGCGCGCAGGCTGCGGTCCGTGATGGACCGGCCGCCACGCCCTATGGCGATCGTGCCGGACTGCACGAGCTCCTTGATGCCGAAGGGCTCCAGCATCTTGAGCATCGCGCCGAGCTTGTCGGCGCCGCCGGTGGCCTCGATGGTGACGGCCTCCGGGGAGACGTCGACCGTCTTGGCGCGGAACAGCTGGACGATCTCGACGATCTGCGACCGGGTCTCGTTGTCGGCGCGGACCTTCACCAGGACGAGTTCACGCTCGATCGCGTTGTGGGGCTCCAGCTCGACGATCTTGAGCACGTTGACCAGCTTGTTCAGCTGCTTGGTCACCTGCTCCAGCGGGAGGTCCTCGACGTTGACGACGATGGTGATGCGGGAGATGTCGGGGTGCTCGGTGACACCGACCGCGAGCGAGTCGATGTTGAACCCGCGGCGGGAGAACAGCGCGGCGATCCGGGCGAGGATGCCGGGCGTGTTCTCGACCAGGACGGAGAGCGTGTGCTTGGACATGTGGGGCGTTCTCTCTCTCGGCTCTCTCGGCTCAGTCGTCTTCGTTGTCGCCGAAGTCGGGACGGACGCCCCGGGCTGCCATGACCTCGTCGTTGGAGGTGCCGGCGGCGACCATCGGCCACACCATGGCGTCCTCGTGGACGATGAAGTCGATCACGACGGTACGGTCGTTGATCGCGTTGGCCTCGGCGATGACCCTGTCCAGGTCGGCCGGGTCCTCACAGCGCAGCGCCACGCAGCCCATGGCCTCCGACAGCTTGACGAAGTCCGGGACGCGCGTGCCCTTGCGGGGGGCGGTGGACTCGCCGAGCTGGGAGCCGACCGTGTCGTGGCCGGTCTCGTCGGCGTGCAGAACGGTGTTGGAGTACCGCTGGTTGTAGAACAGGGTCTGCCACTGGCGGACCATGCCCAGCGCACCGTTGTTGATGATCGCGACCTTGATCGGGATGTTGTTCAGCGCACAGGTGACCAGTTCCTGATTGGTCATCTGGAAACAGCCGTCGCCGTCGATCGCCCAGACCGTGCGCTCCGGCATGCCGACCTTGGCGCCCATCGCGGCCGGGACCGCGTAGCCCATGGTTCCGGCGCCGCCGGAGTTCAGCCAGGTGCGGGGCTCCTCGTACTTGACGAAGTGCGAGGCCCACATCTGGTGCTGGCCGACGCCCGCCGCGAAGATCGTGCCCTTCGGCGCGAGCGCGCCGATGCGCTCGATGACCTGCTGGGGCGAGAGGCTGCCGTCCTCGGGCAGGTCGTAGCCCAGCGGGTAGGTCTCGCGCCAGCGGCTGAGGTCGTTCCACCAGGCGGTGTAGTCGCCCGCGTTGCCCTCGGTGTGCTCGGCCTGAACGGCCTGGATCAGGTCGGCGATGACCTCGCGGGCGTCGCCGACGATCGGGACGTCGACCGCGCGGTTCTTGCCGATCTCGGCCGGGTCGATGTCCGCGTGGATGATCTTGGCGAAGGGGGCGAAGCTGTCCAGCTTGCCGGTGACCCGGTCGTCGAAGCGGGTACCGAGGGCGATCAGCAGGTCCGACTTCTGCAGCGCGGTGACGCCGGTGACACTGCCGTGCATGCCGGGCATGCCGACGTGCAGCGGGTGGCTGTCGGGGAAGGAGCCGAGGGCCATCAGGGTGGTGGCGACCGGGACGCCGGTCAGCTCGGCCAGGACCTTCAGCTCGGCGGTCGCGCCGGACTTCATGACGCCGCCGCCGACGTACAGCACCGGGCGCTTGGCCTGGCAGATGAGCTTGGCGGCCTCGCGGATCTGCTTGGCGTGCGGCTTGGTGACCGGCCGGTAACCGGGGAGGTCCTGGGTGGGCGGCCACGAGAAGGTGGTCTTCGCCTGGAGGGCGTCCTTGGCGATGTCGACCAGGACGGGGCCCGGACGGCCGGTGGAGGCGATGTGGAAGGCCTCGGCGATCGTCCGCGGGATGTCCTCGGCCTTGGTGACCAGGAAGTTGTGCTTGGTGATCGGCATCGTGATGCCGACGATGTCCGCCTCCTGGAAGGCGTCGGTACCGATCGCCTTGGAGGAGACCTGGCCGGTGATCGCGACGAGCGGGACGGAGTCCATGTGCGCGTCGGCGATGGGCGTGACCAGGTTGGTGGCGCCCGGGCCGGAGGTGGCCATGCAGACGCCGACCTTGCCGGTGGCCTGCGCGTAGCCGGTGGCGGCGTGCCCGGCGCCCTGTTCGTGGCGGACCAGGATGTGACGGACCTTCTTGGAGTCCATCATCGGGTCGTACGCGGGGAGGATGGCACCTCCCGGAATCCCGAAGACGGTGTCGCACCCCACCTCTTCGAGAGAGCGGATGAGGGACTGCGCACCCGTGACGTGCTCAACTGCGGCGGACTGATGTCCGCCGGAACGGGGCCGCGGCTGCGGATGGTGGGCCCCGGTGGCCTGCTCGGTCATCGGCATTCTCTTCTCGAAGCTGAGGGTTTTACGCGGATTCGACTCTGTGCCAGTGCAACAAAAAACCCCTCGTGCCGGGAGGCAAGCGAGGGGAGCGCGTCGGGTGTGCGGAGCGGGGACATGCTGGCCCCAGCTTCAGCCGACGCGCTTTCCAAGTACGAGAATTCGGGTGCGCATGGCACTGACCCTCCCTCTGGCGGGAGGGTGATGTCAAGTAGGTGGGACGGGCGTCTCATTATGTGAGCCTCTGCGGATGGCCATCGAGCCCCCGGGGGAACCGCCTGCCAGAGCGGGCTGGGCCGCTCCACCCGGTACTGGGAACGTACCGCGCACCAGCGCGCGCCGCAGCCTGTACTCGTCGAGCGGTCCGGAAAACGCCACTCCCTGGCCGTGGGTGCAGCCCATCGCACGCAGGGCCGTCACCTGTTCGGGGAGGTCCACACCGTCGGCCACCGACTGCATGCCCAGGTCGTTTGCGATCCGCAAGAGACCTGCGGTGATCTTGTGCAGGCGGGCGGACTCGACCACCCCCTCCACCAGGCCCCGGTCGAGTTTGAGCATGTCCACCGGGAGGCGGCGCAGGGCGCTGATGGCCGCGTAACCGCTGCCGAAACCGTCCAGGGCGATGCCCACCCCGAGCCGGTGCAGGCCCGTCAGGCGGCGCTCCAGGTCGTCGAAGGGCACTCTGGGATCGGATACGGCGAGCTCCAGCACGAGGGCCCCGGAGGGCAGCCCGTGCCGGGTCAGCAGGGCCTCCACGGAGCCGAGCGGCATGGCGCCGTCCAGGAGCCGCTGGGCGGTCATCCGTACGGCCACGGGCACGTCGTGCCCCGCCCGGTGCCGGTCGGCGGCCTGCTCCACGGCCTCCTCCAGCAGCCAGCGCCCCAGCTCGGCGACGCGGGCGGGGGAACCGCCGGGGAAGCCGGGCAGCGCCTCGGGGCCCGCGGGGCCGGAGCCGCCCTCGCTGTACTCGGCGACCCGGAGGAACTCGGCCGGGGTGAAGAGGATCCCCTGGGCCGAACGCCAGCGGGCCTGCGCCACGACGGCCGAGATCTCGCCGGTGGCGAGCGAGACGACGGGCTGGTGCAGCAGGGCGAACTCGCCCTCGTGCAGTGCGGTCCGCAGCCGGCCCGCCAGCTCGGCCTTCCGTACGAGCTCCGCCTGCATCTGGGGGGCGTACAGCTCCACGCGGTCCTTGCCGCCCGCCTTGGCCCGGTACATCGCCAGGTCCGCGTTGCGCATCAGGTCCGAAGGGGTGATGCCCTGGTCGGCGAAGGCGACACCGATGCTGGCCGCCACCCGCACCTCGCTGGCGCCGATCCGGTACGGCTGGGAGAGGGTGGTGCGCAGCCGGTCCGCGATCTCGCGCACCTGGTACTCGCGGGCGCTGCGGTCGCGGTTCCCGTCGCCCAGGATCAGCGCGGCGAACTCGTCGCCGCCGAGGCGGGCGGCGGTGTCCCCGGCGCGGACCGAGTCCTGGAGCCGGCGCGCGGCCTCGATGAGCAGCTCGTCGCCGGCCTGGTGGCCGATGGTGTCGTTGACCGCCTTGAAGCCGTCGAGGTCGATGAAGAGCACGGCCGTGCTGTGGTCGCCGGCGCGCCGGCCGGTCAGGGCCTGGCAGACGCGGCGGGTGAACAGGGCCCGGTTCGGCAGGTCGGTCAGCGGGTCGTGTTCGGCGCTGTACTGGAGCTGGGCCTGGAGCCTGACGCGTTCCGTGACGTCGCGGCTGTTGAGGATGAGCCCGCCCTGGTGGCGGTTGACGGTGGATTCCACATTGAGCCAGTCGCCGCCGCCCGACTTGAAGCGGCACTCGATGCGGGTGGTGGGCTCCTCGGTCGGCGGCGCGGCCAGGAAGCGGCGCACCTCGTGGACCACCCGGCCCAGGTCGTCCGGGTGGATCAGGGTGGCGAGCTCGGTGCCGACCAGCTCCTCCGCCTCGCGTCCGTAGACCCCGGCGGCGGCGGGGCTGACGTAGCGCAGGGTCCCGGTGGGCGCGGCGATCATGATGACGTCGCTGGAGCCCTGGACCAGGGAGCGGAAGTGGTTCTCCTTCTGGGCCAGCTCCTGGGTCAGCGCGATGTTGTCCAGGAGCATGATGCCCTGCCGGATGACCAGGGCGAGCACGACCGTGCAGCCGGTGAAGACGACCGTCCGGTCGACCTTCCTGGCGTCCACGACGTTGCAGAGGATGCCGAGCGTGCACACCGCGGCCGCGAGGTACGGGGTGAGGGCGGGCAGCGAGCCGGTGATCGGGCGGCTGTGCACCCGCTCCGGCCGCGGGCGCCCGGCGGGCTCCGGGCCCGGATGCGCGCGCTTGGCGCCCCAGGGCGCGTACGCGAGCAGGAGCGAGCCCGCGAACCAGCCCGCGTCCAGCAGCTGTCCGGACTTGTACTCGGCGCTCAGCAGGGGCGAGGTGAACAGGGCGTCGCTGAGCACGGTCAGGGCCAGCGCGGCGATGGCGGTGTTGACGGCGGAGCGGTTGTCCTCGCTCCGCCGGAAGTGCAGGACCAGGACCATCGAGACGAGCGCGATGTCCAGGAGCGGATAGGCGAGGGAGAGCGCGGCGCGCGGCACGCCGTCGGGGTCGCCGGTCTGGGCGCTCCGCGCCGCCTGGGCCAGGGCCACGCTCCAGGACAGGGTGAACAGGGAGCCTGCGATGAGCCAGCAGTCGAGCCCCAGGCACACCCAGCCGGCGCGGGTGACCGGGCGTTTGGCGAGGACCAGCAGCCCGACGATGGCGGGCGGGGCGAAGCAGAGGAAGGCGAAGTCGGCGAGCGAGAGCTTCGGCACGCTCTCGCCGAGGATGACCTCGTACCAGCCCCAGACGGCGTTTCCGGTGGCGCCCATGAGGGAGGAGAAGGCGAAGAGCAGCCAGGCGGGGCGTTCACGGCTGTCGATCGCCCGCGCGTAGGAGTAGCAGGAGACCGCGGCGAGTATGCCGGCCGCGCTGAGTCCGAAATCACCCATGATCGCAGCGACTTCCTTCGACCCCCAGTTGAGCGCGGCGCCGACGGCGTATCCGCCACAGACCAGTGCGAGCAGGAGCTGCATCGCCGGGCCCCCGCCGTCGCCGGAGACGGACGGCCGGTTCAAGAGCGCCGTCCCCGGGGCATTCACCGGTCCCCCTCGCCGGCTGGTTCCGGCGCAGTCCAGTCCCGGCAGCGTCGCCTCCGGCGGCTTTGCCGCAGCGGATCCTTCGTCCATTGGCCGTGCATCGCCCGTCGCCCCCCAAAGTGTCCGATCACTCCCCAGCGCCAGACGTTCGTGGCGCAGCCCCTTCTTCCGGACGATACACCACTTTCGTCACTCAGGGACATAGTTGCTCTACGCTCCGTTACTGATAGGGGAGTTGTGTCCACCGAATGCATCCATGCGACTGCGGAGCGTGCGCCAGGCATGCCTTATTCGGTGATCAACACCGTGTGCTCCACGGGCTCCCCGGCGGCGAACCGGGTGAGCTGGCGCGCCAGCAGGCGCTTGGCCCGCGGCTCGAACGCCGAACTGCTGCCCCCCACATGAGGCGTGATCAGGACATTCGGAGCATGCCAGAGCGGGTGGCCGGCGGGCAGCGGTTCCGGGTCGGTGACGTCGAGCGCCGCGCGCAGGCGGCCCGACTCCACTTCGCCCAGCAGGGATTCGGTGTCGACGACGGGTCCGCGCGCCACGTTGACCAGCAGGGCGCCGTCCTTCATCCGGCTCAGGAAGCCGGCGTCCACCAGGCCCCGGGTGGTCTCGGTCAGCGGGGTCACGAGGATCACCACGTCGGCGTGCGGCAGGAGTCGGGGAAGGTCGCAGAGGGCGTGGACGGGTCCGCGCGCGCTGGTGCGCGCCGTACGGGCCACGCGTGTGATCCGCTCGCACTCGAAGGGCACCAGCCGGTCCTCGATGGCGGAGCCGATGGATCCGTAGCCGATGATCAGAACGGATTTGTCGGCGAGTGCGTCGTAGAAGCCGGAGCGCCACTCCTCGCGGTCCTGGCCCCGCACCATGCCGGGGATGCCGCGCAGGGAGGCGAGGGTCAGGGCGAGGGCCAGCTCGGCGGTGCTGGCCGTGTGCACGCCGACGGCGTTGCACAGCCGTACGCCGGGACGCAGGTCGCCGAGGCCGCCGAGGACGTGGTCGATGCCGGCGGTCAGGGTCTGGACGACCCGGACGGCGGGCATGGCGGCCAGCGGACGCACGGTGACCTCGGGGGACTTCATGTAGGGGGTCACGTAGAAGACGCAGTCCGCGGGATCCGCCGGGAAGGCGTCCTCGCCGTCCCAGAGGCGGTAGCGGAAGGAGTCGGGGAGGCCGTCGATCTCCTCGGCCGGGAACGGAAGCCAGACGTCCGGGGTCATTGCAGTCATGATCACGAGGCTATGCCAAGGCTTCTTGATCAAGCCGTTAGTTTGTTGGCCGGAGCGGGAGGAGGACGCAGGCGTGGAGCGCAGGTCGATCGGGGCGGGGGCGCTGAGCGTGGGCGCCATCGGCCTCGGATGTATGCCGATGAGCTGGGCGTACGCGCCTTCGCGGCGCAGCGGGCAGGAGTCGCTGGCCGCCGTGCACACGGCGCTGGACCTGGGGTCGAACCTGCTGGACACGGCCGATGTGTACGGCCCCTACACCAATGAGCTGCTGCTGGGCCGGGTGCTGCGGGAGCGGCGCTCGGAGGCGTTCGTCTCGGCGAAGGGGGGCCTGCGGGCGGGCGAGCAGCACGTGGTGGCCGACGGGCGGCCCGGCTACATGCGGCGGGCCTGCGACGCCTCGCTGCGGCGGCTGCGGACCGACGTCATAGACCTCTACCAGCTGCACCGGGTGGATCCGGAGGTTCCGGTCGAGGAGACCTGGGGTGCCATGGCGGAGCTGGTGGCCGCGGGGAAGGTACGGGCGCTGGGCTTCTGCGCGCTGGGCGCCGGGGCCGGTCCGGGGGCGGGGCGGCGCGGGGACCGGGCGTACGGGACGACCCTGCGGCACCTGGAGCGGGCGCAGCAGGTGTTCCCGGTGAGCGCGGTGCAGGCGGAGCTGTCGGTGTGGTCGCCGCAGGCGGCGTGGCAGTTGCTGCCGTGGTGTGCGGCGCGCGGGGTGGGGTTCCTGGCGGCGATGCCGCTGGGCAGCGGGTTCCTCACGGGGACGCTCACCCCGGGCGAGGGGTTCGAGTCGCAGGACGTACGGGCCCGCCATCCGCGTTTCACGGCGGAGGCGATGGCCTCGAACCAGGTGCTGGTGGCGCAGCTGCGGCGGGTGGCGCGGCGGCACGGGCCCGAGGTCACGGCCGCGCAGGTGGCGCTGGCCTGGGTGCTGGCGCAGGGCCCGCAGGTGGTGCCGGTGCCCGGGGCCGACCGGGCGCACTGGGCCGCGGAGAACGCGGGGGCGGCGCAGGTGCAGCTCACGGCCGGGGACCTGGCGGAGATCGCGTCCCTGCCGGGCGCGGTGGGAGCCTGGGACTGACCGCAACCACTCGATCGAGTGTACGAGCGGTGGAACTTCGCGGACTGCTGGGTCTGTTGAAACAGATGACGGGCACGATCGGAGGACCGGAAGGGAGCAGGGCGATGCGATACGGAAGTTCTCCCGCGCGGGTGGGGTACGAGGCCCAAGGCACGCGGGGCCGGAGCGTGCTGGCGGCGGTGGCACTGGCCGGGTGCGGTGCGCTGCTGGCGGCGGGGTGCTCGCCTTCGGGAGCCCCCGGCGCCGGGGGGAGCTCGCCACCGGGCACGGGCGCGGCCGGCTCCGGGTCGGCGGGCGCGTCGGCGAGAGCGTCCGCCTCGCCGGAGGCCACCGGCCCGCCGGCCAAGGGGGCGGTGACGGTCACCGGCGAGGTCGCCAAGGGCCTGGAATCGCCGTGGGGCGTGGCCCCGCTGCCCGGCGGCGACCTGCTGGTCGCCTCGCGGGACAAGGGGACGATCAGCCGGATCGCGGCGGGCTCGGGCGCGGTGACGCAGATCGGCAAGGTGCCGGGGGTGGCTCCGGGGGGAGAGGGCGGGCTCCTGGGCCTCGCACTGTCGCCCTCCTTCGCCTCCGACCGGCTGGTGTACGTGTACTTCACGACCGAGTCCGACAACCGCATCGCCCGGCTGCGCTATGACGAGAACAGACCGGCCCGTCAGCAACTGGGCGCGCCCGACACCGTGTTCCGGGGCATTCCCAAGGGCCTGGTGCACAACGGCGGGCGGATCGCCTTCGGTCCGGACAAGATGCTCTATGCGGGGACGGGTGAGACCGGCGACCGGGGACTGGCGCAGGACAGGAAGTCGCTGGGCGGCAAGATCCTGCGGATGACCCCGGACGGGGATCCGGCGCCCGGCAATCCGGAGGCCGATTCCGTCGTCTACTCCTACGGGCATCGCAATGTGCAGGGCCTCACCTGGGACCAGGACAAACGGCTGTGGGCGGCCGAGTTCGGCCAGAACACGTGGGACGAGCTGAATCTGATCGAGCCCGGCGCGAACTACGGCTGGCCCGAGGCCGAGGGGAAGGCGGGAAGACCGGGCATGCGCGATCCGGTGGCCGTGTGGAAGACCGACGAGGCCTCGCCGAGCGGGATCGCCTGGGCCCAGGGGTCCGTGTGGATGGCCGGGCTGAAGGGCGAGCGGCTGTGGCGGATCCCGCTGGCCGGGGCGCGGCCCGTGGCGGAGCCCGAAGCCTTCCTGGAGGGGAAGTACGGCCGCCTGCGCACGGTGGTGCCGCTCGGCGGGGACTCCTTGCTGCTGGTCACGAGCGAGACGGATGGGCGCGGGTCGCCGGAAGCGGGCGACGACAGGATCCTGACACTGACGGTGCGATAGCCGACGGAGCCCCGCAGGGGGAGGGAAGGCGTGGTGGACGCGGTGTTCAACATGATCGAGGAGCTGTTCAATCCGGGGCGCAGGCACACGGACGAGGAGAGGAAGCGGCTGGAGCTGTCCCGGACCGACGTCGACGACGACGATCCGGGACGCGGCCCGATAGACCTCGCCTCGGGCAGGGTGCTCATACGCCTGGCCGAGCAGCCTCCGGTCGCGCACTGACCGGGGCGGGGTGACTCACCGGGCCGGACGGGCTGACCGGGCCGGGCGGGGCGAAGAGCCGTAGCCGGTGCGCGAGGGCGGCCGCTTCGCCGCGGCCGGTGACGCCCAGCTTCGCCAGGATGTTGGAGACGTGCACGCTCGCCGTCTTCGGGGAGATGAAGAGCTCTTCGGCGATCTTGCGGTTGGTGCTACCCGCCGCGACCAGGCGCAGCACGTCCCGCTCGCGGCTGGTCAGGCCGAGGGCCTCGACCGGGTCGGTCCGCGGTCCGGACGGGGCCGGGGAGGGCTCGGCGGCGGTGAGCGGTAGCCGGGCGCGCTGCGCGAGCAGGGCCAGGTCCTCGCGCAGCCGGCGGGCGCCGATCCGGTCGGCCGTGGCGTAGGCCTCGCAGAGCAGGACGGCCGCGGGCTCCCGCTCGCAGCCGGCGGCCAGCAGCGCCTCGGCGAGCCGGTGGCGGGCCCGGGCCAGGAGGTACGGGCGCTCCAGCGGGCGGACGGCCTCCTCGACGGATGCCCAGTCGGCGACGGTGTCCCGGGCCTCGGCCCTGAGCAGCTCGGCCCGGAGGTATGCGGCGTGGGCGCACCACACCGGGACCGGGGTGCTGAGGGCGTCGGCGGCGGTGCGCAGCAGGTCCAGAGCTGCGTCCCGGCCGGCGTCGGCAGCCGGGAGGCCCCGTGCGTCCGCCTCGGCGGAGGCGGAGGCGAGGAGCAGCGGCCAGGCGTAGCGGTGGTGCCCCAGCGGGAACCCGTAGGCGACGGCGGCGGCGGTCTCGGCGCGGACGTCGGCGATCCGGCCCTCCCCCGCGGCGAGCCCGACCGCGAGGCGGAACAGCGGTATCCGGTGCTGGGGCTGGGCCTCGTGGGCGCCGAAGTGGGCGTGGGCGGCGGCGAGCTGGTGGGCCGCTTCGGTCAACTCGCCCCGGGCCAGCGCCAGGTAGGCCAGGCGTGCGGCGGCCGAGCCGCGGGGGGCGGCGCTCTGGCCGACGAGCAGGGTGCGCCGGGCGGCCTCGGCCGCCTCGTCCCAGCGGCCGAGGCTGCACAGGCTCTCGGCCATGTTCCCGCAGAGCCACGCCTCGGTGTCCAGCAGCCGGGAGTTCCTGCCCAGTTCAGCCCCTTGTTCGGCCAGTTCCACGGCTTCCCGGGAGCGGCCCAGGCTTTCCAACTGAGAGGTGAGATTGATATGCGCACGTCCCGCCAGCATGGCGAGCCCGAGTTCCGTGGCCCGTTCCCGGACCGCGTGCATCTCGGCGAGACCACCGTCCACGTCGCCGAAGTCGGTGCGCAGGCAGCCCACGGCGACCCGGGCGTTGAGCTCGGTCTCCTCGGCGCCGACCATGCGCGCGTACTCGACGGCGCGTTCGGCGGCGGCGAGGTTGCCGGGGCCCGGCTTGTGGAGCAGGCCCCAGTTCGCCGCCTTCGCCAGGACCTCGGCGTGCACCTGGGACGGGGGCAGCCCCCGGACCAGGTCCTGCGCCTTGGCTATCTCCTCCCAGCCGTCGCCGCGGCCGAGGCCGGCGACGAGCCGGGAGCGCTCGGTCCAGAACCAGGCGGCCCGCAACGGGTCTCCGTCCTCCTCCAGCAGGCGCAGCGCCGTCTTCGTGATCTTCAGGGCGCGTTCCGGTTCGCCGCCGTAGCGTGCCGCGACGGTCGCCTCGGCCAGCAGGTCGAGCCGCTGAAGCGGGGCCGGCGCGGGGGCGCGGCCGCCGTCGTCCGCCGTGCCGCAGGTCAGGGGCGGGTACACCTCGGTGTAGTCCGCCGGGCGGAGCGCCTCGCGGACCTCCTCCGGGGCGCTGTCCCACAGGTCCATGGCCCGCTCCAGCAGGCGCAGCTGCTCGGAGTAGGCGTGACGGCGGCGGGCCGCCACCGAGGCGGCCAGTACGACGGGCAGCGCCCTGGCCGGGTCGTTCGCCTGGTACCAGTAGCTGGCCAGCCGGATGATGCGCTCCCCCGCGCGGATCAGCGAGCCGTCGGCCTCCACGGCCTCGGCGTAGTGGCGGTTGACGCGGGCCCGCTCGCCGGGCAGCAGGTCGTCGCTGACGGCCTCGCGGACGAGCGAGTGCCGGAAGCGGTAGCCGTCGCCGTCGGGTGTGGCGATCAGGATGTTGGCTCCGACCGCGGCCCTCAGTGCCTGGATCAGCTCGTCCTCGGTGAGCCCGGCGACGGCGCGCAGCAGTGGGTACTCCACGGTGGAGCCCCCCTCGGCGACGATGCGAACCAGGCGCTGGGTCTCCTCGGGGAGGACCTCGACGCGGACGAGGAGCAGGTCGCGCAGGGATTCGGTGAGTCCGGTGCGGCAGCCGCTCTCCCGGGAGGCGACGAGTTCCTCGACGAAGAAGGCGTTGCCGTCGGACCGGTCGAAGACGGAGTCGACGAAGTCCTCGGCGGGCTGCGCGGCGAGGATGCCGGCGAGCTGGCGGCGCACCTCCGCCCGGTTGAAGCGGGACAGCTCGATGCGCTGGACGGTGCGGAGCCGTTCGAGCTCGGCGAGGAGCGGGCGCAGCGGGTGCCGGCGGTGGACGTCGTCGGCCCGGTAGGTGGCGACGACGACGAGCCGGCCGCTGGCCAGGGTGCGGTAGAGATAGGAGAGCAGGTGCCGGGTGGAGGTGTCCGCCCAGTGGAGGTCTTCCAGGACGAGGACGACGGTGCGGTCGCGGGCGAGCCGCTCCAGCATCCGGGCCGTCAGTTCGAAGAGCCGGGCGGTGCTCTCCTCGTCGTGCGGGCCGCGCGGGGTGTCGCCGAGCTCGGGGAGGATCCGGGCGAGTTCGTCCTCCTGGCCGGCGGCAGCGGCCGCCAACTCCTCGGGGAGCAGCCTGTGCAGGGTGCGCAGAGCCGTCGAAAAGGGGGCGAAGGGAAGTCCCTCCGCCCCGATCTCCACACAGCCCCCGACGGCGACGACGGCGCCGCGGCGGTCCGCCTCGCCGAGGAACTCCTCGGTAAGGCGGGTCTTGCCGACCCCGGCTTCTCCCCCGATGAGCATCGCCTGCGGTTCACTGCGGGCGGCGCGGGTCAGCGCGTCGGTGAGTACGGCCAGTTCGTCGGCGCGGCCCACGAACACCGGGCTGACAGATCTCGTCTCCACGTCGGCGAGCATCGCACAGTGGTCTGGCCGGGGGGCACTGGTGGCCGGGGCTCTTCTCATCACGTGTCAGTTCACCCGGGCCGCGGCGCGGATCACGCGGCGCGGGCGAAACGGCCGCGGTGCACGGTCACCGACCCTTCGGGTTCCTGGTTTCGCGAGGAGGCACGGCGCGCCTTCCTGGCCTCGCGCACCAGACGGTACGCGTCGGCCTTGCGGGCGAGGTCGGCGTTGCGGGCGGCTGCGATCTCGTGCTGGAACATCTCGTACTCCCTGGTCGGCGCTGCCTGGACACCTCGTTCGGTGTGCTTCCAGCTTCGCGTCCCAGGGGGCGGCGCCACATCGGTCGCATGCCGCATCTATGGGGGGCGGGGGTCCTTAGGCCGGGGGCCCAGGGAGCCCCCCCGCCCTAAGGACCCCCGGCGGCCGGCCTAAGGAGGTGCCGCAGTGCGTCCTAGCCCGCTGCCTTCGGGATGGTGAGGAGCAGGTCGAAGTACATGAGGACGAAGAGCAGTACGCCGAGGGCGCCCAGGGCGATGCCCGCCCAGGAGACGGACCGGACCCAGGTGGGCAGGGTGCGCTCGGGGGTGCTGAAGGCCGGGAGGGCCAGCACGAAGGTGGCGATGATCAGGGCGAGGGCGGAGAAGACGCCGTTCACCATGGCGGTGGCGTGCCACGGGTCGGCGAACTGGGCGGCGATCTGAGCGTTGGCGTCGGCGCCCTGGCTCAGTTCCAGCCGGCCGGTGACGCTCGCGCGCTCGGACACGATGCCGGCGACCCAGCTTCCGCTGAGGGCGACCACACCGAGGCCGGCCGCGACGATCGCGGAGGCCGCCGAGCCGACGTGACCGGGCTCCGCTGCCTCGGCCTCGTCCTGGTCCTCGGCGAGCTCGTCGTCGTCCAGTTCCTCGCCGGTGAGCTCGACGTCGGTCGGGTCCCCGGCGGGCTGGTCGTTCTCGGTCTTGGCCAGGTCGGCCGGCGTGGTCTCCGCCTCGGGGGCGTTCGGGGCGGGGGTC
Source organism: Streptomyces sp. NPDC045695 (assembly GCF_056432025.1). Taxonomy (NCBI): domain Bacteria; kingdom Bacillati; phylum Actinomycetota; class Actinomycetes; order Kitasatosporales; family Streptomycetaceae; genus Streptomyces; species Streptomyces sp. NPDC045695. Next base: position 249,581 of record NZ_JBWKJU010000004.1, on the reverse strand, counting down.
TTGGTGGTGTCCATGCGGGGCACCGTAGGCGTCTTGTCTGAGAGTCTTCTGAGAATCCGCCGCTCTCGCCGACGTCCTGTGCCGCGCCGCGGCCGGCGCGGCGCGGGACCGGGCTCAGGCCGACGTGGCGGCGGCCCACTCGGGGGCGAGGATCGACCAGACCTCGGTGTCCTGGCGGACGCCGCGGTGGAGGTGGTTCTGCCGCAGGACGCCCTCGCGGGTCATCCCCAGGCGCTCGGCGACGGCGAGGCTCTTCTTGTTGGCGCTGGCGGCGTGCCACTCGACGCGGTGCATGCCGCGCTCGCCGAAGGCGTAGTCGATCAGGACGCGGCAGGCCTTGGTGACCAGGCCCCGGCCGGCCGCGGCGGGCTCCAGCCAGCAGCCGATCTCACAGTTGCCGGTGGCCGCGTTGAAGACGGGGAAGAGGACCCCGCCCACGAGGGTGCCGTCGAGGCGGATGCCGAAGAACCGCGCGCCGTCCTCCCCGGCCTTCACCGCGTACGTGGCGAGCAGGGCCCGGGCGGACTCGACGTCCGGGGACCGGTCCGGGAAGGAGACGTACTGGCCGATGAAGGCGCGTCCGCGTTCGATGTGCGCGAAGAACTCCTCGGCGTGCCGCGCCTCCAGCGGGAACAGCTGAGCGTCATCAGTCAGCGGTATCGAGAACATGCGGGCCTTCCTTCGGTCTCGTGCGGCGCTGTCGCCGGATCACCGGGAGGCCGTCGCCGCCTCGGCGCCGTCCTCGCTCGCGGCCGTCAGGCCGGGCCGCTGTGCCGGAAGTTTCGCATGCGGCCGCTCTTCCGGAGGCTCGATGCTGATCCGGGGCAGCCGCCGGTCGAGCCAGGCGGGCAGCCACCAGTTGGCGCCGCCGAGCATGTGCATCAGGGCCGGGACCAGGAGGGTCCGCAGTACGAAGGCGTCCAGGGCCACGGCCGCGGCGAGCGCGATGCCGAACATCGCGATGATCCGGTCGCCGCTGAGGACGAAGGCGAGGAAGACCGAGATCATGATCACGGCCGCCGAGTTGATGACCCGGCTGGTCTCGGCGAGGCCGACGCGTACGGCCCGCTGGTTGTCGCCGGTCGCCAGCCACTCCTCGTACATCCGGCTGACGAGGAAGACCTGGTAGTCCATCGACAGGCCGAAGAGGACGGACACCATGATCACGGGCAGGAAGGGTTCCACGGGCCCGGCGCTGCCCAGGCCCAGCAGCTCGCTCCCCCAGCCCCACTGGAAGATCGCGACGACGACCCCGAAGGAGGAGGCCACCGCGGCGACGTTCATGGCCGCCGCCTTGAGCGGGATGCCGAGGGACCGGAAGGCCAGCAGCAGGAGCACGCAGCCCAGGGCGATGACCACGCCGACGAACAGCGGCAGCTTGCCGATGATGACCTCGGCGAAGTCGTCGTAGCCGGCCGTCACGCCGCCGACGTGGACCTCCATGGAGTTGCCGTGTCCGGCGCGCGGGATGACGTCCTGGCGCAGCGTGTCGACGAGTTCGCTCGTGGCCCGGGACTGCGGGGCCGAGTCGGGCACGACGGTCAGGACCGCGGTGTCCCCGCTGCGGTTGAAGACGGCGGGACCGGTGGAGGCGACGCCCTTCGTCGTACGGAGCGCCTGCGCCAGCCCGTCGACGGCGAGGCGGTCACCGGCGCCGTCCAGGCGGGCGACGACGGTGAGCGGGCCGTTGGTACCGGGGCCGAACCCCTGCGCCAGCAGGTCGTACGCCTTGCGGGTCGTGGAGGTGGCCGGGTTGTTGCCCTGGTCGGAGGTGCCGAGGTGGAGGGAGAACGTGGGCAGGGCCAGCACCAGCATGACGACGGTGGCGGCGGCTCCGAGCAGCTTGGGGTGCCGCTCGACGAAGACGGACCAGCGGGCGGCGAAGCCGGAGGCCCGCTCGGGCTGCGGACCCTCGGCGGCGAGCTTGCGGCGCTCGCGGCGCGAGAGGGCGCGCGTACCGATGTACGACAGGAGGGCGGGCAGCAGCGTGACGGAGGCGGCGACCGTCAGGACCACCGTCACGCAGGCGGCTATCGCCACTCCGTCCAGGAAGTCCAGCCGCAGCACCAGCATGCCGAGGAGGGCGATGCAGACGGTGGCACCGGCGAAGACGACGGCGCGGCCGGTGGTGGCGACGGCGTTCGCGGCCGCCTCCTCGACCGAGAGGCCCCGCGCCAGGCCCTTGCGGTGCCGGGTGACGATGAACAGCGCGTAGTCGATGCCGACGCCGAGCCCGACGAGGGTGCCGAGCATCGGGGCGAAGTCGGCGACCGGCATCGCGTGCCCGAGCAGGGTGATGCCGAAGTAGGCGGTGCCCACGCTGACCAGGGCGGTCGCGATGGGCAGCAGGCTCGCGGCGAGCGAGCCGAAGGCGAGGAAGAGCACCAGGGCGGCGACGGCGACGCCGATGACCTCGGCGAGGTGGGCGGTGGGCGCCTCGGTGAGCTGGATGGCGCGGCCGCCCAGTTCGACCTGCAGTCCGCCGGCCTCGGTGTCCGGGTTCTTCGCCTCGGCGACGACCGCCCTGGCCTGGGCCTTGGGCACGGAGTCGGCCTGCCGGTCGAAGGTGACCACGGCGTAGGCGGTGCGCCCGTCGGGGCTGATCTGCGCTGCGCTCTCTGGGCCGGGACCGTAGGGGCCGGCGACCGATCCGACGCCGGGGAGCTTCGCGACGGCGTCGAGCGCCCGGGTCATGCGCTGCTCGATGTCGGGGGTGCGCGCGCTCTGGTGGTCCGGGGCCCGCCACACGATGGTGTCGGTGTCGCCGCCCTGGCCGTGGAAGCCCTCGCGCAGGAGGTCGTTCGCCTTGCCGGACTCGGTGCCGGGCACCTCGTAGTCGTTGGAGAACGCCGCTCCGGCGGTTGCTGCGGCGGCCGCGGTCCCACCGAGTGCGAGGAGCCAGATCAGGACGGCGAGGAGACGGTGGCGCATGCACCACCGTGCGATTACTGCCAACGGACGTGCTCCCTGGTGGTTCGTCTTTACCGGGATCAGCCCGTCGCAAAGAACGTGAACGCGTGAAGACCCGGCCCGCCGCCGGGGGATCACCCCGGGGGATTCGGCCCCACTTGGTCAACGTCGTCACGATCCCAGCGTTTCGTGATCGTTGGCCCCTTTCGTGTGCATCGTCACAGGGGCGGGAGGTGCGATGTTCGTTACACCGGCGCGTGGACCGCGCGCCGGGCCGCCACCGCACCCTCGGGCTGAGCGTCCGCCGCGCCCTCGGGCTGAGCGTCCGCCCGCCCCTCGGGCTCGTCCGTCCGGTAGCCGGGGATCGAGGGCCACCGGACCGTGAGGACCACCGCGTCCTCCTCCGCGTACCAGGAGTGGTCGACGCCGCGTCCCCAGAGCACGTAGTCGCCTTGCTCGGCGAGGACGACCGTCCGCCCCGGGAACTCCAGCCGGAAGCGTCCGCTGATCAGCACCAGCAGTGCGGTGCGCCGCTCACCGGTGGCCCACCGCTCCCGCTCGTCGCCCTTCGGGTGGACCCCCCATTTGATCTCCACGTCCTCGCTGTGGCGGGGATCGGCGGGGTCCTTGAAGTGGCCGAGGAGCCAGCCGCGGTCGGCGGCGGCGTCGGGGGTGGCCTTGCCGGTGTAGATGACGGAGTCGCCGGTGCAGGGGGTGGAGTCGTCGTTCACGGGGCGAGGTTAATGCAGTTGTACGACGGCTCGCGCACTGATGAGCTGCACCGATGACGATGACTGCTGATGAGCTGCTGAAGGTCCGCGCCCTGTACGACGCCGAGATGCGCGAGGGCGCGCAGAAGGACGCGGGGCCCGCCCACGTGGAGCGGGTGGGCCCGGTCGTACGGCAGAGCCTGACCGGCCTCGGCTGGCAGGGCGTGCTCTGGTCGGACCTCGACGAGCGGACGGCGGACGCCCAGATCGCGGCGCAGGTGGAGTTCTTCGCGCGGCGCGAGCACTCCGAGTTCGAGTGGAAGCTGTACGACTACGACCGGCCCGCGGACCTCGGCGAGCGGCTGCGGTCGGCGGGCTTCGTCCCCGAGCCGGCCGAAACGCTGCTGGTGGCGCCCGTACGCGACCTCGCGGGGCTGCCGGTGGAGCCCCCGGAGGGGATCACCCTGCGGGTGGTGACGGACGAGGCCGGGGTCGACCTGATGATGCAGGTGCACGCCGCGGCCTTCGGGACGGAGCGGCCGCGGATCCGGGAGCACCTGCTGAGCGCCCTGCGGGACGAGCCGGAGACCGTCGCGGCCGTGCTCGCGATGGCGGGTGACACCCCGGTGAGCGCGGCCCGGATGGAGATGCGGCCCGGGGCGTCCTTCGCGGGCCTCTGGGGCGGCGGCACGGTCCCGCAGTGGCGGGGCAGGGGCGTCTACCGGCTGCTGGTCGCCCACCGTGCCCGCATCGCGGCCGAGCGGGGCATCCCGTACCTCCAGGTCGACGCGTCGGACGACAGCCGCCCGATCCTGGAGCGGCTGGGCTTCGGGGTCCTGGGCGTGACCGTCCCGTACATGTGGCCGGGGGTGTAGGCGCCGGCGCGGGGCGGCCCGGCCGCGGGCGTCAGCCGGTGGCCGGGAGGATCAGGCACGTGGTGGTGGCGTGGGCGATCAGCTTGCCCCGCTCGTCGACGACCCTGCCCTCGGCCGTCGCGGTGCGGCGCCCGCAGTGGATGACGGTGCCCTCCGCGCTGAGGATCCGCCCGTCGGTCCGGGCGGCCCGGACGTAGTTCACCTTGAGCTCCAGGGTGGTGTAGCCGACCCCGGCGGGGAGGGTGGTGTGCACGGCGCAGCCCATCGCGGTGTCGAGCAGGGTGGCCGCGATGCCGCCGTGGACGGTGCCGAGGGTGTTGGCGAAGTCCGGCCGGGTGTCCACCGAGACGACGCTGCGGCCGTGTTCCACCTCGTCGAAGCGCATGCCGAGCAGTCGGCGCAGCGAGGGGAAGTCCGCGGGCTGCTCCGACTGCACCCAGCGCATCAGTTCCAGGCCAGACATGGCGCTGAGTTCCTCGGTCGACACGGCGTCTCCTCGCGTGGGCGGTCGGGCAGGGACGCGGCGGCGGGCCCCCGTCACCTGCTGCCCAACGGCCGTCGCCTGCTGCCAAACGGCCATTGTGGTGCACGGCGGCCGCCGTGCAAGGGGTTCCCCCACCGGTGATCAACGGGCAGGATCGCCGCATGGAACGCATCAGCCCGCCCCTCACCGGCCAGGAGCGCGAGACCCTACGGGCCTTCCTCGACTACCACCGGGCCACCCTCGCCCTGAAGTGCGAGGGCCTGACCGACGAGCAGCTGCGCCTGGCCTCGATGCCCCCGTCCACCCTGTCCCTGCTGGGTCTGGTCCGGCACATGGCCGAGGTCGAGCGGCACTGGTTCCGGCGCGTCATGAACGGCGAGGAGCTCCCGCACCGGTGGTCGGACACCCACGACTTCCAGGCGGCCTACGACGCCTCCGGCTCCACCCGCGCCGAGGCGTTCACCGCCTGGGAGGAGGAGGTCGCGCACGCCCGCCGCATCGAGGCCGCCGCCCCGTCCCTGGACGTGACGGCCTACGTGCCGAGCTGGAAGGAAGAGGCCTCCCTGCGGCTGGTGATGCTCCACCTCATCCACGAGTACGCCCGCCACAACGGCCACGCCGACTTCCTCCGAGAGGCGCTCGACGGCGCCACGGGCGCCTAGGCCGTCTGGGAGTGTCGTGAGTCCCGGCCCGGCGCCCGCCCCGGCTCCCCCGTTACGCCTCGGCCCGCCAGTAACCCAGCGCGTTCACCCGGTGCTTCGGCAGGCCGAGGTCCTTGCGCAGGTACCCGGTCAGGGCGCGCGTCGTCACCGTGTCGCAGGCCAGCCAGACGTACGCCGCCTGCGGGTCCCCGAGGAGCTCCGGCAGCTCGGCCCTGACCCGGTCGGCCAGGGCCGTGCCGCCCCGGGGCACCCGGCGGACGTCGTGCCGGCCCGCGTCCACCCGCAGCGGCAGCTGCGCGTCCGAGGCGTGCTGCGTCTCGAACCAGACGGTCGCCGGTGTCCGCGGGTGCGCGTCCAGCAGCGAGTTGATCGCCGGAAGGGACGCCGGGTCGCCGATGACCAGCAGGCGCTCGGGCGGCGGCGCCGGAGCGGTGAAGCCGGTGCCCTGGACGGTGGCCTCGATCGTGTCGCCCGGCTTCGCGGCGCGCGCCCAGTCGCTGGCGACCCCGTCGTGCAGGGCGAACTCGAAGGAGAACGTGCCCGCGGCCGGATCCGGGTCCACCAGCGTGTACGCCCGCTGGTGCGGCCGCCCCGCGCCCTCGAACCAGACCCGCACCCACATCGTCGGATGCAGGGACTCCCCGGCCGCGGCCAGCAGCCCGCCGTCCGAGAAGTGGACCCGGCGGTAGTCCGCCGTGACGTCGTGCGCCCCCGTCACCGTGAACGTGAAGTCCTTGCCCCTCATGAGCTTGAGGACCACGCCCTCCCAGCCCTTGCCACCAGCCATGGCCAACCCCTCCCCTGACCCCTTTATAGTTAGGCCAGCCTAACCTAATGCGTCTCGGGGGAAGAGTGTGAGCATCGTGAGCAGCGGGACCCAAGCGAGCAGCGGCGAGAGCGACGCGTACGAGGTCTATCGCGACCCCTGGGGGATCCCCCACGTCCGCGCCTTCGACGAGCTGCGCCTCGCCTACGCCCAGGGCCGCGTCACCGCCTTCGACCGCGCCTGGCAGATCGAGGTGGAGCGGCACCGCGCCGAGGGCTCCAGCGCCTCCTTCCTCGGCGCCGACTGCGTCCCCTGGGACCGCTTCGCGCGCCAGTGCCGGCTCGCCGACACCGCCCGCCGCTGCTACGAGGCCCTGGACCCGCACACCGCCGCCTGGGTCCGCGCGTACGTGGACGGGGTCAACGACGGGCTCACGATCGGCGCCGCCCGCGACGAGCGCTTCGCGCGCACCGGCCTCACCCCCACCCCCTGGGAGCCGTGGGTTCCGCTCGCCGTCTGGATCGCCACGCACATCCTGTTCGCGGGCTTCGCCACCAAGCTGTGGCGCGAGCGCGTGGCCCGCGCCCTCGGCGACGACGCGGTCACCCTCTTCGCCACCGACGGTCCCGGCACCGCCGGCAGCAACGGCTGGCTGGTGCCGGGCGACCGCACCACCACCGGTGCGGCGATCATCGCGGGCGACCCGCACCGGTTCATCGAGGACCCGGGCGTCTACCAGCAGATACGTCTCTCCTGCCCGGACTACGACGTCGTCGGCCTGGCCGTCCCCGGTGTGCCCGGCCTCGCCCACTTCGGGCACACCGGCGCCGCCGCCTGGGCGATCACCAACGCGATGGCCGACTACCAGGACCTGTACGTCGAGCAGTTGCGCCGGTCCGGCTCCCGCGTGGAGGCACGCGGCCCGGGCGGCCGGTGGGAGCCGGTGCACCGCCACACCGAGACCATCACCGTGGCCGGCGGCGACGACGTCGAGGTGGAGATCCTGGAGACCGCCCGCGGCCCGGTGATCATCCACGCCGACGCCAACGCCGGGACCGCGGACGGAGCAGCCACCGCGGCCGGTGGCAGCGCGCAGACCCTCTCCCTGCGCTACCCGCCCCGCGTCCGCGAGGACCTCGGCTTCGCCGCCCTCCCCGCCCTCCTGCGCGCCCGCACCGTCGCCGACGTCGACCGCGCCCTCGACGGCTGGGCCGAGCCGGTCAACGTCGTCCACGCCGCCGATTCCGCGGGCGGCCTGCTGCACCGCGTCGCGGGCGCCGTACCGCTGCGCCACCGCTCCAACCGGCTGCGCCCCGTGCCCGCCTGGGACCCGCAGCACGCCTGGCAGGGCTGGGCCCCGACCCCCGCCGAGCCCGTGCAGGGCTTCGCCGTGATGGCGAACGCGCGGGGGATCGCCTCCCTCCTCGGCGTGGAGTTCGCGCCGCCGCACCGCGCCGACCGCATCCGCGAGCTGCTCAGCGGCTCCGCGGACTGGTCCCCGCAGGCGATGGCCGACGTACACGCGGACACCTACCTGGCCTCGGCCGCGCCCCTGCTGGCCCTGCTGCCGGACTTCGACGGGCTGTCCCTGGCGGCGCGGGAGCTGCGCGCCCGGCTGCTGGCCTGGGACCGGCGCATGGCGGCCGACAGTGCCGAGGCCACCCTGTTCGCGGCCCTGCGGAGCGCGGTCGTACGCCGGTTCGCCGCCGACCCCGTCTTCGCCGGCCTGTGGGGGGCGCCCACCGGCCCGGAGGTGTTCCACCCCTGGCTGTACCTGCTTCCCCGGATCGGCTACGCGCTCGAAGGCCTGCTCGCCACCCGGCTCCTGCCGGAGCTCGACCGCGCCGCACACGTCCGCGCCGCCCTGGAGGAGACGGCCGCGGCGGGCGCCCCCGACACCCCGTGGTCCCAGGTCCACCGGCTCACCCCCTGGCAGGCGCTGCCCGACCCCGGGGAAACGGCCCCCGACTGGCCCGGCCTCGGCGGCGACCACGACTGCGTGAACGCCACCTCCTCCGTCCCCGGCTTCACCGACCTCACCGCCCGGGCGTCGGCGGCCCGTTACGTCTGGGACCTCGCCCGCCGCGAGGACAGCCTCTGGGCGGTCCCGCTGGGCGCGGACGGCGTCACCGGATCCCCCCACCACCGCGATCAGCTGCCCCTGTGGGCGCGGTGCGAACTCGTCCCCGTCGTCACCGACTGGACCCGGCTCACCAAGGAATCGATATGACCGCCTCCTCCGCCTCCGACTCCACCGCCACCGGCTCCGGCCGGGAGCCCGTGTACCGCCACCACGTCGAGGGCTTCGGCACGGTCCGCGTCACCCCCGTCGACCCGGCCGCCGACTCCGCCCTGATCCACAGCTGGGTCACGCAGGAGCGGGCCCACTTCTGGGGCATGGGCGGGGCCAGCCGCGAACTGGTCCAGGAGATCTACGAGGACGTGGACCGCCGCACCACCCACCACGCGTTCATGGTCAGCCGCGACGGCGAGCAGGTCGCGCTGTTCCAGACGTACGAGTGCGCCGAGGACCGGGTCAGCGAGTGCTACGAGGTCCAGCCGGGGGACGTCGGCGTGCACCTGCTGATCGGCCCGGGCAAGGGCGAGCGGGAGCACGGTTTCACCGCGCACCTGATGTCGGCCTTCATCTCGTTCGTGTTCTCCGACGCCACTGTCCGGCGCGTGGTCGTCGAGCCCGACGCCCGCAACGACAAGGCCATCGCCCTCATGGAACGCACCGGCTTCGTACTCGGCCCGGAGGTCGAACTCCCGGAGGTCGATCTCCCCGAGGTCTACATCCCGGCCAAGAGGGCCCGTCTCGCGTTCTTCGACGCGCCGACGTCCCTGCGCGAGGCCCGCTGACCGGCGCCGGGGCGGTCCGCCGCCCCGGTGGCGCGACGGGCGGCGCGGTGTCCGCTCATATCGTCACCCTAACGGGATCCCGGTGGCCATTGACCGCGCGGGCCTGACGGCTGGAAGCTGATCCCCACTCACATCATTGGCGCTGGGGGGAAATTGACCAGCCAGAACCTGCACATCGGACCGGACGCGGCGGCCGACCGGTATCGCCTGCTCCGGTCGATCGGGCGCGGCGGGGAGGCGGTGCTCTATCTGGCGGAGATCGAGCTCGCCGGCGGATCCGAGCCCGTCGTCGTCAAAGTGCTCGACTCCAAGACGACGATCACGCCCGACGTCTTCGACCGGATCAGCCACAAGTGGAACGAGCAGGCCGAGCTGCTGCGGTTCGTCCACCGGCCCGGCGTCGTGGGCGTACGGGAGCACTTCGAGGGGCCGCCGATCCACCGGCCCGGCGAGTCCTCGACCCTGACGGGGCGGGCGCTCGTGCTCGTCATGAACCACGTCGACGGACTCGACCTGCGCGACTGGCGGGCCGAGCGGACCCTCACCACCGCCGCCGAGCGGCGCGAGGTGATGCGCACGCTGGAGCAGCTGGCCGAGGTCCTGGACTGGCTGCACTCGGGCAAGGCCACCCCGTCCGGGCGCCAGGTCATCCACGGCGACCTCTCCCCCGGCAACGTGATGGTCGACGCGCACGGCCAGGCCACGCTGGTGGACTTCGGCCTCAGCAAACTGACCGCCGACCACCAGACGGCGGAGGTCTGGTTCACCCCCGGCTACGCGGCCCCCGAGGTCTTCGACGGCAAGCGCACCCCGGGCACGGACCGCTACGCCTTCGGCGCGATCGCGTACTTCATGCTCAGCGGCGAGTCCCCGCCCAACGCGCCGGACCAGCTGGCCCGGGCGATGGCCGCGCTCCCGCAGTTCGCCGTGCTGGACGCCGGGCAGCGGGCCCGGATCACCTCCATCTACGCGGGCGATCCCGCCGAGCGGCCGGTGAGCCTGGCCGGATGGATGAAGGACGTCCGGCACGCGGTGGTGTCCACGACGGCCTCCTCCACCTCGCAGCGGTCCGTGCGGGACGCGGCCCCCGGGCGGCCCGCGGCGGCTCCGCCGCTGCCGCCGCCGCCCGCGTACGCCCCGGTGCCACTGCCGCCCGCGCACGCCCCGGCGCCCGCACCCCACCCCGTACCGCAGACCCTGCCGGAGCCCGTCCCGGAGCCCCTGCCGCAGACCGTGCCGGAAACCGGACCGGAGCCCGTGCAGGAGGCCCTGCCCGCGACGGTGCCCACCGGGTACGGGCCGGCCTACAGCCTGGCTCCGGCACCCGCGCCGGCACCGGCACCGGCACCCGAGCGGCCCCGCCCCGGGAAACGGCGGACCGGGCTGATCCTGGGCGCCGTCGGCGCCGTCGTGGTCATCGCCGCGCTCGCGGTGCTCGGCGTACGGCTGCTCGGCGACGGGGACGAGGGGACCGGCCGGGCCGCGGACCAGAAGCAGTCCGCCGACTCCGGTTCCGCTGCCGACCCGACGGAAGCGGACTCCCCGGCCCCCTCCCCGTCGGAGAGCGAGAGCGGCGGGAGCAGCGCGGGCCCGACCACCGGGCCCGGTGCGACGGCGTCCCCATCGCCCTCGGGCTTCGCGCCCGACATCAAGGCCGCCGATCTGACCGTCATGAACCCGGTCGACGGACTGGGCGAGTTCACGGTCGGAGCAGCGAAGATCAACACCAAGCAGTACGGCGCGGCGTTCCTCGCCGAGCTGGGCTGCAACGGCGACGCGATCGCGGAGTTCGACCTCAACCGCGAGTGGAAGTACCTGGACTTCACCGCCGGGATCGAGGACGGCTCCGCCCATGAGAAGGGCCGGGTGAGCGTCTCGCTCGACGGCCAGCCCGCCGCCTTCTCCGAGCTCGTCGCGCTCGGCAAGCCGATCACCAAGAGGGTGGACGTGAACGGGGCCCTGCGCCTGCGCATCAAGGTGGACGCGGGGTGCGACATGGGCAAGGTGGTCATCGCCGCCCCGCAGCTGACGCGCTGAACCCCGTACACCGGGGGAACCCGGTACGACGAAGGGCGGCCCCGCACCGGATGCCGGTGCGGGGCCGCCCTTCGCGTACGGGGTCTACTCGGAGACGCCCAGGCGCTCCAGGATGAGCTCCTTGACGCGCGCCGCGTCGGCCTGGCCGCGCGTGGTCTTCATGACCGCGCCGACCAGGGCGCCGACCGCCGCGACCTTGCCGCCGCGGATCTTGTCCGCGATGGCGGCGTTGCCCGCGATGGCCTCGTCCACGGCCGCGCCGAGCGCGCCCTCGTCCGAGACGACCTTCAGGCCGCGCTTCTCGACGACCTCGTCCGGGGTGCCCTCGCCGGCGAGGACGCCGTCGATGACCTGGCGGGCCAGCTTGTCGTTGAGCGAGCCGTCCGCGACCAGGGCCGCCACCCGGGCGACGTCGGCCGGGGTGATCGGCAGCTCGTCGACGGAGACGCCCTGCTCGTTGGCGCTGCGGGCGAGCTGGCCCATCCACCACTTGCGCGCGGCGGCCGAGTCGGCACCCGCCTCGATCGTGGCGACGATGGAGTCCACCGCGCCCGCGTTGAGGATCGACTGCATGTCGTGCTCGGTGACGCCCCACTCCTCGCGGAGCCGGTTGCGGCGCACGCGCGGCATCTCGGGCAGACCGGCGCGCAGTTCCTCGACCCACTCGCGGGCCGGGGCCACGGGGACCAGGTCGGGCTCCGGGAAGTACCGGTAGTCCTCGGCGTTGTCCTTGATGCGGCCGGCCGTGGTGGAGCCGTCCTCCTCGTGGAAGTGCCGGGTCTCCTGCACGATCGAGCCGCCGCCGCTCAGCACGGCCGCGTGGCGCTGGATCTCGAAGCGGGCCGCGCGCTCGACGGAACGCAGCGAGTTGACGTTCTTCGTCTCGCTGCGGGTGCCGAAGGGCGCCTCGGGGCCGGGGCGCAGCGACAGGTTCACGTCGCAGCGCATCTGGCCCTTGTCCATGCGGGCCTCGGAGACGCCGAGCGCCTTGATGACCTCGCGCAGCTCGGCGACGTACGCCTTGGCGACCTCGGGGGCGCGCTCGCCCGCGCCCTCGATCGGCTTGGTGACGATCTCGATGAGCGGGATGCCGGCGCGGTTGTAGTCCAGCAGGGAGTGGGACGCGCCGTGGATGCGGCCGGTGGCGCCGCCGACGTGCAGCGACTTGCCGGTGTCCTCCTCCATGTGGGCGCGCTCGATCTCCACGCGGAAGATCTCGCCGTCCTCCAGCTGCACGTCGAGGAAGCCGTTGAAGGCGATCGGCTCGTCGTACTGGGAGGTCTGGAAGTTCTTCGGCATGTCCGGATAGAAGTAGTTCTTCCGGGCGAAGCGGCACCACTCGGCGATCTCGCAGTTCAGCGCGAGACCGATCTTGATGGCGGACTCGACGCCGATGGCGTTGACGACGGGCAGGGAGCCGGGCAGACCGAGGCAGGTGGGGCAGGTCTGCGAGTTGGGCTCGGCGCCCAGCTCGGTGGAACAGCCGCAGAACATCTTGGTCTTGGTGCCGAGCTCGACATGGACCTCAAGGCCCATGACGGGGTCGAACGAGGCGAGAGCGTCCTCGTACGACATCAGTTCGGTGTAGGTGCTCACGGTGAAACTTTTCCCTCTCAGCCCAGCAGGACGTCGTCGTCGCCCAGACGCTTCAGCTCGCGGTACAGGATCGCGAGGCCGGTGACGATGGCGGCGGCGGACACGGCGGCGTCGACCAGCTTCAGCACGTCGTGCTCGCTGCGGGCCTTCTTGACCTGCTTGATGACGCTGATGGCGCCGAAGGCGGTGGTGCCGATCGACAGGTAGGTGCCGGTCTTGGACTTCTTGAAGCCCTTGGCCTTGGACAGTGCACTGGTGCTCACAGCGACGGTGCCTCCTCAAGCAGCGGGTGACCCCAGCGTGCGACGAAGGCGGCCTCGACGGCCGCGCCGACCTTGTACAGCCGGTCGTCCTTCATCGCCGGGGCGATGATCTGCAGTCCGACCGGGAGGCCGTCCTCCGGCGCCAGGCCGCAGGGCAGCGACATGGCGGCGTTGCCGGCCAGGTTGGTCGGGATGGTGCACAGGTCCGCGAGGTACATCGCCAGCGGGTCGTCGGTGCGCTCACCGATCGGGAAGGCGGTGGTCGGGGTCGTCGGGGAGACGATCACGTCGACCTGCTCGAAGGACTTCTCGAAGTCCTTCGTGATGAGCGTGCGGACCTTCTGGGCGGAGCCGTAGTACGCGTCGTAGTAGCCGGAGCTGAGCGCGTACGTACCCAGGATGATGCGGCGCTTGACCTCGTCGCCGAAGCCGGCTTCGCGGGTCAGCGCGGTGACGTCCTCGGCGGACCTGGTGCCGTCGTCGCCGACGCGCAGGCCGTAGCGCATGGCGTCGAAGCGGGCCAGGTTCGAGGAGCACTCGGAGGGCGCGATCAGGTAGTACGCGGCCATGGCGAGGTCGAAGGAGGGGCAGTCCAGCTCGACGATCTCGGCGCCGAGCTCGCGCAGGAGCTCCACCGACTCGTTGAAGCGCTGGACGACGCCGGCCTGGTAGCCCTCGCCGGCGAACTGCTTGACCACGCCGACGCGCATGCCGGCGACCGAGCCGTTGCGGGCGGCCTCGACGACCGGCGGGACCGGGGCGTCGATGGAGGTCGAGTCGAGCGGGTCGTGCCCGGCGATGACCTCGTGCAGCAGGGCCGCGTCCAGGACCGTACGGGCGCAGGGGCCGCCCTGGTCGAGGGAGGAGGAGAAGGCCACCATGCCGTAGCGGGAGACGCCGCCGTACGTGGGCTTCACGCCGACGGTGCCCGTGACGGCGGCGGGCTGGCGGATGGAACCGCCGGTGTCCGTGCCGATGGCGAGGGGTGCCTGGAAGGCCGCGAGGGCCGCCGCGCTGCCGCCGCCGGAGCCGCCGGGGATCCGGGTGAGGTCCCAGGGGTTGCCGGTGGGCCCGTAGGCACTGTTCTCCGTCGACGACCCCATGGCGAACTCGTCCATGTTGGTCTTGCCGAGGATGACGACGTCGGCTTCCTTGAGCTTGCGCGTCAGGGTGGCGTCGTAGGGCGGGATCCAGCCTTCGAGGATCTTCGAACCGACGGTGGTCGGGACCCCGACGGTGGTGAAGATGTCCTTGAGGGCGAGCGGGACGCCGGCCAGCGGGCCGAGCTCCTCGCCGCGCTCGCGCTTCGCGTCGACGGCGCGGGCCTGGGCCAGCGCGCCTTCGCGGTCGACGTGGAGGAAGGCGTGGACCTTCTCGTCGGTGGCGTCGATGCGGGCCAGGTGGGCCTCGGTGACCTCGACGGCCGTGAGCTCGCCGGAGGCGATCTTCTCGGCGGTCTCGGCGGCCGTGAGCCTGATGATGTGTTCGGTCTTTTCGGTGGCCATGGTGGTTAGTCCTCCCCCAGGATCTGCGGCACCTTGAAACGCTGCTGCTCCTGGGCGGGAGCACCGGAGAGCGCCTGCTCGGGGGTGAGCGACGGACGGACCTCGTCCGCTCGCATGACGTTGGTCAGCGGCAGCGGGTGGGAGGTCGGCGGGACGTCTTGGTCGGCGACCTCGGAGACGCGGGCGACCGCGCCGATGATGTCGCCGAGCTGTCCGGCGAAGTGATCCAGCTCGTTGCTGGACAGCTCAAGGCGCGCCAGCCGAGCGAGGTGGACGACCTCCTCGCGCGTAATGCCAGGCATGCAGCGATCCTCTGGGGGTGGGTGGATGTTTCGTTTCGGACCCAATCCTATGGGGCCCGGCCCCCGACCCACGAAACGGTTTGCGCTGGTGCCGTACGGCTGGGGGTGCGGGGCCGCCGCGCGGGGCCCCGCACCTGGACGATCAGCCGGCGTCGGCCTCGGCCGCCGCCAGCTCCGCCGTGATGTCCGCAGGGCGCCGCCAGCCCCGCTCCCCACGGGCGAGCAGCCACGCCGTGGCCTCCTGCGGCGGCATCGCGGCGGCGACCAGCCACCCCTGCACCGCGTCGCAGCCCAGGTCCCGCAGCCGCTCCCAGGTCTCGTCGTCCTCCACGCCCTCCGCCACGACCAGCAGGCCCAGCGAGTGCGCCAGGTCCACCGTGCAGCGGACGATCTCCGCGTCCTGCGCGTCGACGGCGAGGCGGCCCACGAACGACCGGTCGATCTTCAGCTCGCTGACCGGCAGCCGGCGCAGGTGGACCAGGGAGGAGTACCCGGTGCCGAAGTCGTCCAGCGACATCTTCACGCCGTGGCCCGTGAGCCCGGCCATGGTGTCCGCCGCCCGCTGGGGGTCTTCGAGCAGGACGTGTTCCGTTATTTCGAGCTGGAGCCCGCTCGCCGGGACACCGTGGCGGGCCAGCCGCGCGGCCACCGCCCCGGCGAAGCCCGGGGTGTGCACGTCGCGCGGCGAGACGTTGACGGCCACCGGCACCTTCAGACCCTGCGCCCGCCAGCGCGCCACCTGGGCGAGGGCCGTCTCCAGGACGTACTCCGTCAGGTGCGGCATCAGCCCGGAGGTCTCGGCGATCGCGATGAACTCGTCCGGGGGGACCCGGCCGCGCTCCGGATGCACCCACCGCACCAAGGCCTCCAGGCCGGCGACCTGGCCGTCGAAGCGGACCTTCGGCTGGTAGTGGAGTTCGACTTCGCCGGCGTCCAGAGCCCTGCGGAGGTCGCCGAGGAGGCCGAGGCGGTCGGGCGTGTTGCTGTCGCGCTTGGACTCGTACACCTCCACGCCCGTGCGGTCGCGCTTGGCCTGGTACATGGCCACGTCCGCGCGCCGCAGCAGGCCCTCCGCGTCCAGGGCGTGGTCGGGGAAGACGGCGAGGCCGGCGCTGGCCTCCAGGACGAGCGTGAGGCCGTCCAGGTCGAGGGGCGAGCTGAGCTCCGCGACGAGGTGCCGGGCGATCCGCTGGGCGCTGGTGGTGGAGTCGGCGACGGGCAGCAGGACGGCGAACTCGTCACCGCCGAGCCGGGCGGCCTCGGCGTCCTCGGGCAGGGCCTGGCGCAGCCGGTCGGCGATCTGGAGGAGCAGCCGGTCGCCCGCCAGGTGGCCCAGGGTGTCGTTGACCGCCCGGAAGCGGTCCAGGTCGATCAGCACGAGAGCGGCCCGGGTGCCCAAACGTTCAGCCTCATCGAGCGCGCTCCAGGCCCGCTCCAGCAGCCACTGCCGGTTCGGCAGTCCGGTCAGCGGGTCCCGCAGCTGTTCCTCGGCGCGCGCCCGGGCGATCCACAGGGTGGAGTCCAGCGCGATCAGCGGTACGGCGAACAGCGGCAGCAGGACCGGCTGCGTGGCGGCGACGACGCAGATCAGGGGGGCGATGCCCAGCAGCGCGACGGCGACTAACGCCTGGCGCAGCAGGGCGGTGCGGGCCACGGTGCGCAGGCCGCCGCCGCGCGGGGCCAGGGCGAGGCGGAGCAGGACGCGGGTGGAGAGCAGGTAGGCGACGGCGACGAGGACGACCTCGGGGGCCGCCTCCACCTCCCAGGTGGTGGGCAGCCAGGGGGTCTCGACCGAGGGGTTCACGCCGAAGGCGGCGAGGACCAGGGCCCCCGCGCCGATGCCGAGGATGTCCACGGAGCCGTGCAGCAGCCCCTGCCGCCAGCGGTGCCGGCGCGCGGCGCCGACCAGGGAGACGACGGCGAGCGAGACCAGTCCCGCGGGCACCCACCCGTAGAGGAGGAGGACGCCGAGGGTGAGCGCGGCGCCCGAACCGGTGCCGCCCCACCAGCGGTCGCGGCCCAGCGCGACCAGGTGGCCGACGATGATTCCGGTGAGCAGGGCGAACGCCCAGCCGACGGTCCCGCCGGGGAACAGCGCCTGACGGTCGTTCAGGGCGGAGACGATGCCGCTGCCGAGGACCACGACGGCGAGCCCGACGACGAGGAAGGGCAGCACGCCGCGCCGCTCTTGGCCGCCCGCGCCGGTGTCGAGCGGTCGGGTGTCCGGTGTCCTGGCCCCCAGGACGCCGAGCCTGCCCGCCCGCATGGACGGGACCTCCCCGCCGAACTCAGGTGACGGGTCGGCGCTTTCGGTGGGTTTCATGCCCGTACCTCTCACAGCCGGCGATGCCGATGTCACGCGATGGCCCCGATGTCATGCCACCACGGCCAAAGTCGCATCCTGCGGCCGTGCACGACAGGCGCACCCCTCAACAGTAGGCCGCGGGAGGCTCCCAGGGGCAGCGGTCGGCAGGGGTTGCCCGAATGCGACCCAGCCATCCTCATCAGTACGGTATCCGCCGAACGGGTGAGTTTGGACCAGGCCCCCCTCTGTCACCCGTCCGATGATCCGACAGGTCACCGCCCTGCCAACAGCCTTGTACCGGCCGTTTACACCGGCTCGCGCGCCTGGCGTGCGCCCGCCCGTACGGCCGCACCCCACGCATCCGTTCGCCTTCGCTACTCCCCCGGGGCGATCGCCCTGTCCGTACTACTCCCCTTCGGGCGCGCCGTCCACAGGAAGCGCGGCCTCGCGCGCCGCGTCCGGGCCCTGTTCCAGCAGCACGGCGAAACCGGCGTCGTCGAGCACGGGCAGCTTCAGCTGCACGGCCTTGTCGTACTTCGAGCCCGGGTTGTCACCGACCACGACGAACGAGGTCTTCTTCGACACCGATCCGGTGACCTTGGCGCCGCGGCTCTGCAGGGCCTCCTTCGCGCCGTCCCGCGTGTGGCTCTGCAAAGTGCCGGTGACGACCACGGTCAGCCCCTCCAGCGGCCGCGGTCCCTCCTGGTCGGCGGAGCCCTCCTCCTCCATCCGCACTCCGGCCTCCCGCCACTTGCGCAGGATCTCCTCGTGCCACGGCTCGGCGAACCACTCCTTGAGGGAGGCGGCGATGATGGCCCCGACCCCCTCGGTGGCCGTCAGCTCCTCCAGGGTGGCGTTGCGGATGGCGTCGATCGACCGGAACTCGCGGGCGAGGGCCTGCGCCGCGACCGGTCCGACGTGACGGATCGACAGGCCGTTGATGATGCGGGCGAGCGGGCGGCTCTTGGCCGCCTCGATGTTCTTCAGCATCGCCAGGGCGTTCTTCTTCGGCTCGCCCTTCTGGTTGGCGAAGACGGTGACGATCTTCTCCTCGCCCGTCTTCGGGTCGCGCTTGGGCAGCCCGCTGTCCTGGTCCAGGACGTACGCCTTGATGGGCAGCAGCTGCTCGATGGTCAGGCCGAAGAGGTCGCCCTCGTCCCGCACCGGCGGCTGGGCCGGCTCCAGCGGGGCGGTCAGCGCGGCCGCCGCCACCATGCCGAAGTTCTCGATGTCCAGGCTCTGCCGGCCGCCCAGGTAGAAGAGCCGCTCGCGCAGCTGGGCGGGGCAGGTCCGGGCGTTGGGACACCGGACGTCGATGTCCCCCTCCTTCATCGGCTTCAGCTCCGCACCGCACTCGGGGCAGTGCGTCGGCATCTCGAAGGGGCGCTCGGTGCCGTCCCGCAGGTCCACGACCGGCCCGAGGATCTCGGGGATGACGTCGCCCGCCTTGCGCAGCACCACGGTGTCCCCGATGAGCACACCCTTGGCCTTGACGACCTCCTGGTTGTGCAGGGTCGCGAACTCGACCTCCGAACCGGCCACCGTCACCGGCTCCACCTGCGCGTACGGGGTCACGCGCCCGGTGCGGCCGACCCCGACCTTGATGTCGATGAGCTTGGTGTTGACCTCTTCGGGGGCGTACTTCCAGGCGATCGCCCAGCGCGGGGCGCGCGCCGTGGAGCCGAGCCGGCCCTGGAGGGCGATCTCGTCGAGCTTGACGACCACGCCGTCGATCTCGTGCTCGACCGAATGCCGGTTCTCGCCGAAGTACGCGATGAACTCCCGGACCTCGGCGAGCGAGGAGAGCACCTTGTTGTGCTGGGCGGTGGGCAGACCCCACTCGCGCAGCAGCTCGTACGCCTGCGACTGGCGCTCGATCTCGAAGCCCTCGCGGGCCCCGATGCCGTGCACGACCATGTGCAGCGGGCGGCTCGCGGTGACCTTGGGATCCTTCTGGCGCAGGGAACCGGCGGCGGCGTTGCGCGGGTTGGCGAAGGGCTTGCCCTCGGCCTCGACGAGCCGGGCGTTGAGCTCCTCGAACTTCTCCATCGGGAAGTAGACCTCGCCGCGGACCTCGACCAGGGGCGGGATGCGGTCGCCCTTGAGCCGGTCCGGGATGTCGGCGATCGTGCGGACGTTGGGCGTGATGTCCTCGCCGGTGCGGCCGTCGCCGCGGGTGGCGGCGCGGGTGAGGCGGCCGTTCTCGTAGGTGAGGTTGACGGCGAGACCGTCCACCTTCAGCTCGCACAGGTAGTGGTAGTCCGAGGTGTTCACGTCGCGGGCCACCCGCTCGGCCCACGCGGCCAGTTCCTCGTCGTCGAAGGCGTTGTCGAGGGAGAGCATCCGCTCGCGGTGCTCGACGGAGGCGAAGTCCGTCTCGTACGCCCCGGCCACCTTCTGGGTGGGCGAGTCGGGCGTGCGCAGCTGCGGATACTCCTCCTCCAGCGCCTCCAGCGAGCGCAGCAGCGTGTCGAACTCGGCGTCGCTGACGACCGGCTGGTCGTTCACGTAGTACCGGAAGCGGTGCTCCTCGACCTGCTCGGCGAGCAGCTGGTGCTGCTCACGCACCGCCGTCGGTACCGCCGTGTCCTGCTGTTCGGCTGCCATGCCGTGTCCTCCCGTGCCCCGTCTCGACCGTCACTCAGGGTTGTCGGCGAGCGACCTCGCCGCCCTGACGCAATGGGCCTGCACCGCTCGGGCATAGGCGGGTGAAGCGCCCGCCAGACCGCACGAGGGGGTGACCACGACGGACTCCGCCAGAGTCCCCGGGGCCAGCCCCAGCCTGCGCCAAAGCTTCCTGACACCCATGACGCTACCGGCAGGGTCCGACAACGGGCCGTCGGTGCCCGCCACCACTCCGGCGAAGAGTTTCGTGCCGTCTTCGACGGCCTCCCCGATGGCGTCGTCCTCGCGCTCGGTGAGCAAGGAGAAATCGAACGACACGCCCGTGGCACCCGCTCGCCGCAGCAGGCCGAAGGGGACCTCGGGCGCGCAGGAGTGCACGATCACCTCGCCGTCGTGCACGCCGAACAGGTCGCGCAGCGTGCCCTCGACGACCTGCCGGTCGACGGCCCGGTAGGTCCGGTAGCCACTGGCGGAACGCACCCGCCCGAGCAGGACGGCGGTCAGGGACGGCTCGTCGTACTGGAGCACGATCTCGGCGCCGGGGACGCGCCTGCGCACGTCCGCGAGGTGCTCGCGCAGCCCCTCGGCGAGCGATCCGGCCAGGTCGCGGCAGGCGCCCGGGTCCTGGAGCATGGCCTCGCCGCCGTGCATCTCCAGGGAGGCGGCCAGCGTCCACGGGCCGACGGCCTGGACCTTGAGCCTGCCGGTGTACCCCTGGGTGAACTCCTCCAGGGCGTCGAGGTCCTCCCCGAGCCAGGACCGGGCGCGCTTGCTGTCCCGCCCGGGGCGGTCGCTGATCCGCCAGCCGCTGGGCTCGACGTGCGCGTACATGTCGACGAGCAGGCCCAGGGAGCGGCCGATCATGTCGGCGCCGGGCCCCCGGGCGGGCAGCTCGGCGAGGTAGGGGAAGTCCTCGAAGGACCCGGTGACCGTCTTCGCGGCCTCGCGGGCGTCGCCGCCGGGCAGCGAGCCGACGCCGGTGGCGCCGGCGCTCATCGGCCCGGCCTCACGCTGAGGTCGTTGACCTCGGCGTCGCGCGGCAGGTCGATGGCCATGACGATGGTCGTCGCCACCGACTCGGGGTCGATCCAGTGGGAGGGGTCGTACTCCTTGCCCTCCTGCGAGTGCACCTTGGCCTGCATGGGGCTGGCGGTGCGGCCGGGGTAGACGGAGGTCACGCGGATGCCGTGCGGCCTCTCCTCCTCCCGCAGGGAGTCGGCGAGCGCCTTGAGCCCGTGCTTGGAGGCGGCGTACGCGCTCCACTCCGCGTGGGCGTGGAGCCCGGCGCCGGAGTTCACGAAGACGATGTCGGCGTGCGAGGCGCGCAGGGTGGGCAGCAGCAGCCGGGTGACCTCGGCGGGGGCGATCAGGTTCACGTTGAGCTGCTGGTGCCAGGTCTTGGGCCGCAGGTCGCCCACCGGCCCGAGGTCCACGATCCCCGCGATGTGCAGGAGCGAGTCGATCCGCTCCGGAACGGGCTGCTTGGAGAAGGCCCATGAGAGGCGGTCGGGGTCGGCGAGGTCGCCGACGAGGGCGCGCGCCCCGGGGTACCGCTCGACGAGCTGCTTGCCGCGTCCGGCGTCGCGGGCGAGCAGGACGAGGTCGTCGCCGCGGGCGTGCAGCCGGGCCGCGACGGCGGCGCCGATGCCGGACCCGGCACCGGTGATCAGGTGAGTAGCCATAGGCCCCATGCTCGCACCCCGCCGGCCTCCGGCGGCCGCGTGGTAGGCCGCCTCGGCGATGGCCCCTAGGTCGTCGTCACAGACCGGCGGCCTCGCGCAGGCGGGCGGCCGTCCTCGTGGCGTCGTAGTCGGCCGGGACGCCCTCGACCAGGATGACCTCGCCCGCGATGTGGTCGGTGCGCAGCGGCAGGATCTCCTGGTAGGCGGGCGAGGCGTACCAGGCGCGGGCCTTCTCGATGTCCGGGAAGCCGATCATGACGACGGTGCCGGGGAAGGGGCCCTCCATGACCTCGACCTCCGCGCCGTGGACGAGGAAGCGGCCGCCGAAGGGGTCCATGGTCGGCTGGATCTCCTCGATGTAGCGCAGGACGTCCGCGTTGACGGTCTCGGGGCGGATGTGGGCGATGGCGTACGCGGTCATGTTGCTCTCCCCTGTCAACGGGCCCGTCGGTTCGGGCCGTTGACCCGATCCTGTCAGGACGTGGCCGCGGTGACGATTACCTCCGAGGTCATGGGAGCACGAGCCGGCGCGGGCTGGAAGGTGCGCCGGTAGGCGATCGGCGAGATGCCGAGGGCGGCGCGCATGTGCTGGCGCAGCGAGCCCGCCGAGCCGAAGCCGGAGCGGTGGGCGACCAGGTCGACCGCCAGATCGCTGGACTCCAGCAGGTGGCGGGCGATCTCCAGGCGCTGGGCGGTGAGCCACTGCACCGGGGTCATGCCGACCTCGTCGCGGAACCGCCGGGTGAAGGTGCGCAGGCTCATCCGGGCGTGGGACGCGAGCTCCGCGAGGGTGAGGGGCTCGGCGAGCCGCTCCAGGGCCCAGGCGCGGGTCGCGGTGGTCGTGGCGACGGTCGGTTCGGGGACGGGCCGGTCGATGTACTGGGCCTGTCCGCCGTCGCGCCAGGGCGGTACGACGCACAGTCGCGCGGCGCGGTTGGCGACGGCGGAGCCGTGGTCCCGGCGGATCATGTAGAGGCACAGGTCGACGCCGGCGGCCACGCCCGCCGAGGTGAGGATGTCGCCGTCGTCGACGAAGAGGACCTCCTCGTCGAGCCGCACGCGCGGGAAGCCCCGCTGGAACTCGGGCGCGTGCATCCAGTGCGTGGTGGCGGGCCGGCCGTCGAGCAGTCCGGCGGCGGCCAGGACGTAGGAGCCGGTGCAGAGGGAGACCAGCCGGGTGCCGGGCCGGATCGCGGCGAGGGCGTCGGCCAGCGCCCGCGGCAGGGGCGCTCCCTGGGCGAGGTCGTCCATGGCGTGCGTGGGCGTGATGATCACGGTGTCGGCCTCGGCGAGGGCCTCGGGGCCCGTCGAGACGCCGACGGTGAAGCCCGCGTCGCTGGTCACGGGCTGCCCGTCGGCGGTGCAGACGGTCAGCTCGTAGAGCGGCTTCCCCGCCTCGTCGAAGGCGTTGCCGAAGACCCGGGAGGGGATCCCGAGCTCGAACGGGGGGACGCCTTCGAGGGCGAGTACGGCGATCCGGTGCATGGCCAGATCCTGACACATGGTGGCCGTCCGGCCAACCCCACGGGTCGGTTGCGCCCCCGAAGCTGGTTCCG
This sequence comes from Streptomyces sp. NPDC045695, assembly GCF_056432025.1. Classification (NCBI taxonomy): domain Bacteria; kingdom Bacillati; phylum Actinomycetota; class Actinomycetes; order Kitasatosporales; family Streptomycetaceae; genus Streptomyces; species Streptomyces sp. NPDC045695. The sequence goes on along the minus strand of NZ_JBWKJU010000004.1, from coordinate 226,441 downwards.
CAGCAGCAACCGGACACCACCGGACACACCTGAGGAGAAACACATGCGCGCCGTCGTCGTCAGCCAGTGGGGCGGACCCGAGGTACTGACCGAGACCGAGCTGGAGCGGCCCGTGCCGGCCATGGGCGAAATCCTGGTACGGGTCCATGCGGCCGGGGTGAACCCCGTCGACTGGAAGACCCGGGCCTCCGGCGCCCTCATCCCCTGGGGCCCGGTCCCGGCGGTCGGCTGGGACGTGTCCGGCACGGTCGAGGCGGTCGGCCCCGGCGTCACCCTGCACCGGGTGGGCGACGAGGTGTACGGAATGCCCCGCTTTCCGCAGCAGGCCGGCGCCTACGCCGAGTACGTGACGGCTCCCGCCCGGCACTTCGCCCGCAAGCCCGCCTCCCTGGACCACGTACAGGCCGCCGCGCTGCCGCTGGCGGCGCTCACCGCCTGGCAGGCGCTGGTGGACACCGCGGGGGTCTCGGCCGGGCAGCGCGTGCTGGTGCACGCGGCGGCCGGCGGGGTCGGCCACCTGGCCGTGCAGATCGCCAAGGCCCGCGGCGCCTACGTGATCGGCACCGCGAGTGCGGGCAAGCACGACCTGCTGCGCGCTCTGGGGGCCGACGAGGTGATCGACTACCGCACCACCGACTTCGAGGACGCCGTCACGGACGTCGACGTGGTGATCGACGCCATCGGCGGGGACTACGGGCAGCGCTCCCTGAAGGTGCTCAAGCCGGGCGGCCACCTCGTGACCCTGCCCGGCCCGGACGGCATCCCGGCCGATACGCAGGGCGTGCACGCGGCCTGGGTCCTGGTGGAGCCGGACCTGGCGGGCCTCCAGGAGATCGCGGCCCTCGTCGAGCGGGGTCTGCTGAGGCCGCTGGTCGACACGGTGCTGCCGCTGGCGCAGGCCGCGAAGGCCCACGAGATCGGCGAGCGGGGCCGCACCACCGGCAAGATCGTCCTGACGGTGGTCTGAGACCGGGTCTCCCGGGGTGTCTTGGACCGGCCCAAGGCACCCTAGACCGGTGCGGCGGCCCGCTGGGTCGTCGCGATGGTGGCGGAGCCGACCACGCGCGTGCCGTCGTAGAGCACGATCGCCTGGCCGGGGGCCACGCCGCGGACCGGCTCCGTGAAGGAGACGCGCAGCTCGCCGTCCACGACCTCGGCGAACACCTCGGTCTCGCCGCCGTGGGCGCGCAGCTGCGCGGTGTAGGTGCCCGGGGCGGCGGGGGTGGAGCCGCACCAGCGGGGGCGGATCGCGGTCAGGGCGGTGACGTCGAGGGCCTCGACCGGTCCCACCGTGACGGTGTTGTTCACCGGGGAGATGTCCAGGACGTAGCGCGGCTTGCCGTCGGCGGCGGGGTGGCCGATGCGCAGGCCCTTGCGCTGGCCGATGGTGAAGCCGAAGGCGCCCTCGTGCGTGCCGACCGTCCGTCCGGTCTCGTCGACGATGTCGCCCTCGGCCTTGCCCAGGCGGTTCGCGAGGAAGCCCTGGGTGTCGCCGTCGGCGATGAAGCAGATGTCGTGGCTGTCCGGCTTCTTCGCGACGGCCAGGCCCCGCTCCTCGGCCTCCGCGCGGATCTCCTCCTTGGTGGTGAGGGTGTCACCGAGGGGGAAGAGGGCGTGGGCGAGCTGCTTCTCGTCGAGGACGCCGAGGACGTACGACTGGTCCTTGGCCATGTCGGAGGCGCGGTGCAGCTCGCGGGAGCCGTCCTCGTTCTCGACGACGGTGGCGTAGTGGCCGGTGCAGACGGCGTCGAAGCCGAGGGCGAGCGCCTTGTCGAGCAGCGCGGCGAACTTGATCTTCTCGTTGCAGCGCAGGCAGGGGTTAGGGGTGCGCCCGGCCTCGTACTCGGAGATGAAGTCCTCCACGACGTCCTCGCGGAAGCGCTCGGCGAGGTCCCAGACGTAGAACGGGATGCCGATGACGTCGGCGGCGCGGCGGGCGTCGCGGGAGTCCTCGATCGTGCAGCAGCCGCGGGCGCCGGTCCGGAAGGACTGCGGGTTCGCGGAGAGGGCGAGGTGTACGCCGGTCACGTCGTGCCCGGCTTCGACCGCGCGTGCGGCGGCGACGGCGGAGTCCACGCCGCCGGACATGGCGGCCAGGACGCGAAGGGGGCGGGCGGTGCGCGGCAGGTTCTCAGTCATAGCACCGTCCAGAGTACGGGGGAACCGAGCGGGGTCACAGCGCGTTGTGGGGTACGGGGGGTGGATCACATGGCCGAGCAGGGGAATGCAGGGAAGAAGCCGCCGAGCCGGACGCGCAGGGCCGTGCTCTTCGGGGGGCTCGGGGTCGTCGCGGTGGCGGCGGTCGCCGGCCGGGAGGAGATCGGCCGCGCCTGGTGGCTGCTGCCGGGGGTGGCCAAGCCGCGCAAGGAGGGCGAGCTCGACCATGCGGGCGCGGGCTGGACGGCGGCCTCCCCGGCGAACTGGCGGCTGGCCGACCGGCCCGACGACTACCGCGTGGACCGGATCGTCGTCCATGTCACCGAGGGCGGCTACGCGTCCTCGGTCGACGCCTTCAAGAACCCGTGGCACAAGGCGTCGGCGCACTACATAGTCCGCCAGGACGGCCACATCGAGCAGATGGTGCGCGAGCTGGACGTGGCCTTCCACTCCGGCAACCGCTCGATGAACGAGCGCAGCGTGGGCATCGAGCACGTGGGCTTCGTGGACCGGCCGCAGGACTTCACGGACGCGATGTACGCGGCCTCCGCCCGCCTGGCCGCCGACGTCTGCCACCGGTACGGCATACCGGTGGACCGCACGCACATCGTCGGCCACAGCGAGGTCCCGGGCACCGACCACACCGACCCGGGCCGCCACTGGGACTGGGAGCGCTATCTGCGCATGGTCGGCGAGGCTCTGCGCGCGGCTAGCTGAGGCCTGCCGTCCGGGCGCGCTCCACCGCCGGGCCGATGGCCGCGGCCAGCGCGGCGACGTCCTCCTCGGTGGAGGTGTGGCCGAGCGAGAAGCGCAGGGTGCCGCGGGCCAGCTGGGGATCGGTTCCGGCGGCCAGCAGGACGTGGCTGGGCTGGGCCACGCCGGCGGTGCAGGCGGAGCCGGTGGAGCACTCGATGCCCTGGGCGTCGAGCAGGAGCAGCAGCGAGTCGCCCTCGCATCCGGGGAAGCTGAAGTGCGCGTTGGCCGGGAGGCGCTCGTGCGGGTCTCCCCCGAGGACGGCGTCGGGCACGGCCGCGCGGACGGCGGCGATCAGCTCGTCGCGCAGGGCGCCGATCTCGGTGGCGAAGCGCTCGCGCCGCTCGGCGGCGAGGACGGCGGCCACCGCGAAGGCGGCGACGGCCGGCACGTCGAGGGTGCCGGAGCGGACGTGCCGCTCCTGGCCGCCGCCGTGCAGGACCGGTACGGGGCTCTGGTCGCGGCCCAGGAGCAGCGCGCCGATGCCGTACGGGCCACCGATCTTGTGGCCGCTGACGGTCATGGCGGCGAGGCCGCTGGCGGCGAAGTCGACGTCGAGCTGCCCGAAGGCCTGGACGGCGTCCGAGTGCAGCGGGATCCCGTGCTCGCGGGCGATGGCGGCCAGGTCGCGGACCGGCATGACGGTGCCGATCTCGTTGTTGGCCCACATCACCGTGGCCAGGGCCACGTCGTCCGGGTTGCGCTCGACGGCCTCCCGGAAGGCGTCGGCGTGCACGCGGCCGTAGTGGTCCACGGGCAGGTACTCCACGCGCGCGCCCTCGTGCTCGGCGAGCCAGTGGACGGCGTCGAGCACCGCGTGGTGCTCGACGGGGCTGGCGAGGACCCGGGTCCGGGCGGGGTCGGCGTCGCGCCGCGCCCAGTAGAGGCCCTTGACGGCGAGGTTGTCGGCCTCCGTGCCGCCGGCGGTGAAGACCACCTCGCTCGGCCGGGCGCCGACCGCTTCGGCGAAGGCCTCACGGGCCTCCTCGACGGTACGGCGGGCCCGGCGGCCGGCGGCGTGGAGGGAGGAGGCGTTCCCCGTGGCGGCGAAGTGCGCGGTCATCGCCGCGGCGGCCTCCGGCAGCATCGGAGTGGTTGCGGCGTGGTCGAGGTAGGCCATGATCCCCCGATTCTACGAGCCCGCGGGCGGGGCTCCGCCCGGCGGGACTCCGGGCCGGCGGGGCCCGGCGGTGCGCGCCCCCGCCGGGCCGTCTCCCGGGGCTTCGTCCCGCCGGGTCAGAAACGCAGCGCGCGGGCGAGTTGACGGGACTGGGCGACCAGGTGGTCCGTGGAGTCCCAGACCTCAGCGTCCTCCTCCAGGAAGCCGCCGGCCAGGTTGCGGGTGGTGATGGAGACCCGCAGCGGGCCCGGGGCCGGGCGGCGGCGGATGTGGGTGGTCAGCTCCACGGTCGGGGTCCAGGCCACCAGGCCCAGGTCGAACGCGGTCGGCGGCAGCGCGTCCACCGCCAGGAGCATGGAGAGCGGGTCGGCGTCGCGGCCGTCGGCCAGCTCGAACCAGGCCCGCATCTCGCCCTTGCCGGAGGGCGCGCCCAGGGCCCAGCCCGCCGTCGCCGGGTCCAGCCGGAGCCGGAGCCGGTCCACGATGGCGGAGCTGCCGGGGATCGGTGCCGGGCCGGCCTCGGGGCCGATGCAGTCCTCGTAGGCGGGCATGACGGGCGGCACGGCGACCGTGCGCACGTCGTCCGGCAGGGCCGCGAGGTCGCCGTAGGAGGCGAGGACGCGGATGCGCTCGACCTCGGCGCCGTTCTCGTCGTACTGGAACAGCGAGGCCTGGCCGGTGGAGAGGGTGCGGCCGACCCGTACGACCTCGGTGCGGATCACGGCGGGGCCGGGCACGGAGGAGGTCAGGTAGTGCGCGGAGACGGTGAAGGGGTCCGGGTGCGGCAGGGCCGCGGCCAGCGCCCGGCCGACCAGGGCCAGCAGATAGCCGCCGTTGACGGCGGCGATGATCGTCCATCCGGCGGAGAGCTCCGCGTCGTACACCCCGGGCTCGTCGGCGCGGGGGGTGATGGTGGTGTCGCGGTCGAACTCACTGTCGCCGATGGAGGCCTGGGCAGCTGCGTGTGACATGTAAACGACGGTACACCGGCTTACTACTAAGCGGTAGCTTTCTTCTGTTACGGCTCTTCGGCCACGGAGGACCGGCGGTTCCAGGCCAGCGGCGCCCGCCAGTGGTAGCGCATGGCGAGGAGCCGCAGCACGAACGTGGTGACGATCGCCAGTGCGGTGGTGACGGCGTTGAGCGAGTCCAGCGCGATCGAGACGGCGACCATCGCCGCGCCGACGGTCGCGGGCACGGCGTACATCTCCCGGTCGCGCAGCAGCGAGGGCACCTCGTTCACGAGCACGTCGCGCAGGACGCCGCCGCCGACGGCCGTGGCGAGGCCCAGCGCGGCGGACGCGGTGAGGCCGAGACCGTACTCGTAGGCCTTGGTCGTGCCCGACACGCAGAACAGCGCGAGGCCGGCGGCGTCGAAGACGTTGATGGCCCGGTTGATCCGCTGGACCTCGGGGTGGAGGAAGAAGACGAGCCCGGCGGCGATCAGCGGGGTGACGAAGAAGCTGAGCTCGCCGAAGGCCGCAGGCGGGGTGGCGCCGATGACGAGATCGCGGAAGAGGCCGCCGCCGAGGGCGGTGACCAGGGCGAGGACGGCGATGCCGAAGACGTCGAAGTTCTTGCGGACGGCGAGCAGGGCGCCTGCCGTGGCGAAGACGAAGATGCCGGCGAGGTCCAGCGCATGCTGGATCCCGGGCGGGAAGAGATCGTGGAGCACTGGCTCATTGTCGCCCCTCGCCACCCGTCGGGGGATCGCGGGGCTCGGGCCGCAGACCTGCGGGTTCAGGAATCAGTGCCCCGGCCCGGATCGCGCGCCTCACACGCCGGCGGCCGGATTCCGCCCGGCCGGGGCCCGGGGCCCGGGCCCGGGCGTGCCCGACGGAGGCCGGACGTACCCGGCGGAGGCCGGACGTGCCCGGCGGAGGCCGGACGTACCCGGCGGAGCCGAGCCGAGCCGAGCCGCATGGGCCCGCCGGGGTGCGCGGCCAGCGCAGCCTCCCCGGCGGGCACCCACGGACCGTTACGGCGTGACCGTGACCACCGCGTCCGCCGCACCGGGCAGGGGCTCGTCGCCCGGAGCCTGGTCGGGCGCGTTCTCCGGGTGGTGGCAGGCCACCTGGTGGCCCGTCTTCAGCGCCAGCAGCGGCGGTTCCTGCGTCGTGCAGATCTGCGTCGCCTTCCAGCACCGCGTGTGGAAGCGGCAGCCGCTCGGCGGCGAGATCGGCGACGGCACGTCGCCCTTGAGCAGGATGCGGCCGCTCTTCGCGCCGCGCCGCCGCGGGTCGGGCACCGGCACCGCCGACATCAGGGCCGTGGTGTACGGGTGCATCGGCGCCCCGTACAGCGACTTGTTGTCGGCCAGCTCGACGATCTTGCCGAGGTACATCACCGCGATGCGGTCCGACACGTGCCGGATGACCGACAGGTCGTGCGCGATGATCACGTAGGTGAGGCCGAGCTCCTCCTGGAGGTCGTCCAGCAGGTTGACCACCTGGGCCTGGATCGACACGTCCAGCGCCGAGACCGGCTCGTCCGCGACCACCAGCTTGGGCTTCAGCGCCAGGGCCCGCGCGATGCCGATGCGCTGGCGCTGGCCGCCCGAGAACTCGTGCGGGTAGCGGTTGTAGTGCTCGGGGTTGAGGCCCACGAGCGACAGCAGCCGCTGCACCTCGGCCTTGAGCCCGCCCTCCGGGGTGACGTTCTGGAGCTTGAACGGCGCACTGACGATGGTGCCCACCGTGTGGCGCGGGTTCAGCGAGCCGTACGGGTCCTGGAAGATCATCTGCACGTCGCGGCGCAGCGGGCGCATGCCCGACACCCCCAGGTGCGTGATGTCCTTGCCCTCGAACTCGACGGTGCCGCCGGTCGGTTCCAGCAGCCGCGTGATCAGCCGGCCCATGGTCGACTTGCCGCAGCCGGACTCGCCGACGACGCCGAGGGTCTCGCCGCGCCGGACGTCGAAGTCGATGCCGTCGACGGCCTTGACCGCGCCCGCCTGCCGCCGCAGCAGCCCCTTGGTGATGGGGAAGTGCTTGGTCAGGCCGGTGACCTTCAACAGCAGTTCGGGGGCCTCGGCAGCCTCGGGTGCGTCCGGTGCGTCCGTGGCCTGCGCGGGGATGCCGGCCGCGGCCGTGTCCGTCTTCTTGGGGTCAGGCGTCTCGGTCACAGCTTCGGCGCAATCTCTTCGGTCCAGATCCGGGTCCGCTCCTCCTGCGACATGTGACAGGCGGACCAGTGGTGGGTGCCGTCTTCCTCGACCAGCTCGGGCCGTACCGTGCGGGTCACGTTACCCTTGGGCACGTCGGCGTACGGGCAGCGCGGGTTGAAGGCACAGCCGCTCGGGATGTTGATGAGGCTGGGCGGGGAGCCCTTGACCGGGATGAGGCGCTCGGTCTGCTCGCGGTCGATGCGCGGCATCGATCCCAGCAGGCCCCAGGTGTACGGGTGCCGGGGCTCGTAGAAGACCTTCTCGGAGGTGCCCCGCTCGACGCACCGGCCGCCGTACATGACCAGCAGTTCGTCGGCCATCTCCGCGACCACGCCGAGGTCGTGCGTGATCATGATGACCGCGGAGCCGAACTCCTTCTGCAGGTCGCGGATGAGGTCGAGGATCTGCGCCTGGACCGTGACGTCCAGGGCCGTCGTCGGCTCGTCCGCGATGAGCAGTTCGGGGTTGTTGACCAGCGCCATCGCGATCATCGCGCGCTGGCGCATGCCACCGGAGAACTCGTGCGGGTAGCTGTCGACGCGCTTGTGCGGCTCGGGGATGCCTACGCGGTCGAGGAGTTCGACGGCCCGCGCGCGGGCGGCCTTCTTGTCGACCTTGTTGTGGACCCGGTACGCCTCGGCGATCTGCTTGCCGATGGTGAAGTACGGGTGCATCGCGGACAGCGGGTCCTGGAAGATCATGGCGATCTCCCGGCCGCGCAGCCTGCGCACCTCGTCCTCGTCGGCGGAGAGCAGTTCCTTGCCGTTGAGCCAGATCTCGCCGGAGATCCGGGCCCGCTGGCGGCCGTACTGGCCCACGCGGTGCAGGCCCATGATGCCGAGCGAGGTGACCGACTTGCCGGATCCGGACTCGCCCACGATGCCGAGGGTCTTGCCCTTCTCCAGCGTGAAGGAGAGCCCGTCGACCGACTTGACCAGGCCGTCCTCGGTCGGGAAGTGCACCTTGAGGTCGCGGACCTCCAGGAAGGCCGTGGCGGGCTCCACCGCGTCGACCGGCTGGTTGAGGGCTCCGGTCTTGGTCAGATCGGTCATGACAGCCTCACTCGGGGGTCGATCACCGCGTACATGAGGTCAACGATGAGGTTCGCCGCGACGACGAAGAAGGCGGAGATCAGGGTGATGCCCAGGATGACCGGGAGGTCGTGCTCGCTGATGGCGCGGACCGCGCTGTAGCCGAGGCCGTGCAGCGAGAACGTGTACTCGGTCAGCACCGCCCCGCCCATCAGGGCGCCGAGGTCGAGGCCCAGGACGGTCAGGATGGGCGTCATCGTCGAGCGCATGGCGTGCTTGCCGATGACGACGGGTTCCGTCAGCCCCTTGGCGCGGGCGGTGCGGATGTAGTCCTCGTTGAGGACTTCGAGCATGGTGGCGCGGGTGAGCCGCGCGTACATGGCCGCGTAGAGGAAGGCGAGCGAGACCCACGGCAGGACCATGCCGTTGAACCACTTGCCCGGATCGTCGGCGAAGGTCGCCTCGGGCCTGCCGAACCAGCCGAGCTGGTCGGAGAAGAAGGCGATGGCGAGCATGCCCGTGAAGTAGATGGGGAGGGAGACGCCGGCGAGGGCCACGCCCATGGCCGAGCGGTCCAGGACGGTGCCGCGCTTGAGGGCGGAGAGGACGCCGGTGGCGACCCCGCCGAGCACCCAGAGCACGACGGCGCCCATGGCGAGGGAGAGGGTGACCGGGAGCCAGTCGGTCAGCAGCGGCCAGACCTCCTGCTCGGTCTTGAACGAGTAGCCGAAGCAGGGCGCGGCGCATTGCGTGACGTCGGAGCCGTTGGCGTACGTGCGACCCGCCACCAGCCCGACGACGAACTTGCCGAACTGGACGAGGATCGGGTCGTCGAGACCCATCTTCTGCCGGATGCCCTCGATGGCGGCAGGGTCGGACTGCTTGCCGACGAAGTAGAGCGCCGGATCCGTCCCGATCATCTTCGGGAAGAGGAAGAAGATTCCGAAGGTCACCAGCGTGATGACCAACAGCATGACGATGACGGCGAAGATCCGTCGGAGGAGATATGCAAGCACTGCGCTCGGCCTGGCTGCGGCCCGGGGGCGCCCTCTTCTGGAGGGCACCCCCAAGCCGTAACCGCGGCCATCACCTGCCCTTCGTGCCTAGCGGGTGTGGCACTGGAACATCGGAACTGGACTGACGGATCGTTACTTCATGACGCCGAGCGACGCGTAGTCGTAACGGCCGTTGTAGGCGTCGGTGGTGTAGGCGTTCGTCAGACGGCTCGAGCGCCAGGTGATCGTCTTGTCGTAGACGAAGGGCAGGTAGACCGCGGCCTCGGAGACCTTCTGGTTCATCTGCTTGTAGATCTCGCCGGCCTTGTTCGGGTCGGTCTCCGCGATGGCGTCGTCGAACAGCTTGTTGATCGCCGGGTCGTTCAGCTCGGAGAAGTTGTTGTTGCCGCTCTGCAGGATGAAGCGGCCGTCGACCAGCGGCTGCGAGAAGCCCTGACCGGTCGGGAAGTCGGCGCCCCAGCCCATGATGATGATGCCGTAGTTCTTCTCCTTGACGACCTTCGGCGAACCGATGATGCCGGAGGTCTGGGCGCCGTCGATCTGGTCGACGTCGGCCTCGATGCCGACCTGCTTCAGGGCGTTCTGCAGGGAGACGGCGGTCGCGATCTCGACCGGCTTGTTGTTGCGGACCGCGATCGTGGTCTTGAAGCCGGTCTCCTTGCCGCAGGCCTTCAGCGCGGCCTTGGCCTTCTCCAGGTTCGGCTTGCCGTCGTTCTTCAGGACCTCGTACGGGTCGTACTTGGCGTCCGAGCCCTTGATGCCGAGCGGGAGCATGTTCGGGGCGATGTCGCCACCGGCCTGCGGGCCGCCGCGGGCGGTCTGCAGGGACTTCTTGTCGGCCGCGTAGATGACGGCCTTGCGGCACTCGATGTTGTCGAACGGCGCGACGGTCTGGGGCATGACGGCGTACCGGATGAAGCCGGTCTGGCCGTTGTCCAGGTTGTCCTTGTGCTCCTTCAGCGCGGTGGCGCGGGCCGCCTGGCCGATGCCGGTCGCGTTGATGTCGACGTCGAACTCGCCGTTCATCAGGCGCTTGTCCATGTCGTCCGCGTTCGCCATGAACGTGACCGAGATGGTGTCCGGGAGCGCCTTGCGGATGGTGTCCGACTCGGGCTTGTAGTTCTCGTTGCGCGAGAGCTTCATGCTCTTGTTGGGCTCGTACGAGTCGATCTTGTACGGGCCGTTCGAGAAGGGCTTCAGGCCGTACTTGGCCGCGGTGTCCTTCTCCTGCTTGACCGGGCTCGCCGCCGGCATGGCCAGCATCTGCTCGAAGTCACCGTTGGGCTGCGGGAGCTTGAAGATGATGGTCTTCGCGTCCGGGGTCTCGATCGCCTTGAGGCCGAGCTTGTCCGGGGAGGGGTCCTTGTACGGGCCCGGGTACTCGGTCTTCGGGTCGAGGACCTGCATCAGGTAGACCGGACCGCCGGAGATGACGTCCTGGGCCCAGGTGCGTTCGATGCCGTACTTGACGTCCTGGGCGGTGACGGGGGTGCCGTCCTCCCAGGTCACGTTGTCCTTCAGGGTGTACTTGTACGTCTTGCCGCCGTCGGTGATCTCGGCCTTGGCGGTGGCGAGGTCGGGGACGAGCTCGGTGCTCTCGGTGCCGGGACCCGGCTTGAAGCTCACCAGCTGGCGGGCGTAGTAGCGGGAGAAGTCCCACATGAAGCCGTAGTAGCCGCGCTGCGGGTCCCACGAGTCGGCTTCCTGGGTACCGACGAACTTCAGCTCGCCGCCCTTCTTGTCCGAAGGGTTGGCGATCTTGCCGATGCCCGCGTTGAAGCCACCGCCGCCGGCGGAGGTCTTCTCGTCCTTCTTGTCGTCTCCGCCACAGGCGGTCGCGGTCAGCATGACCGCGAGCACGACGGCGGTGCCGGCGGCAAGTCGTCGCTTCGACGTGCGATGGGTAGTCACGATGCTCGCAACCCTCCGTTGTAGTTCCGGTGCACTTACGGCATGAAGCCGGGTCCTGAATTGCCCTGCGATGGCTAGCGGGAGCCCTTCGGGTCGAGGGCGTCACGGACGCCGTCGCCGAAGAGGTTGAAGGCCAGCACGGTGATGAAGATCGCTACGCCGGGGAAGATCATGAACAGCGGATCGTCCTCGTAGGTCCGCACGGCCGTGGAGAGGGTCTCTCCCCAGGACGGCGTGGGCGGCTTGACGCCGACTCCGAGGAAGCTCAGGGCGGCCTCGGTCAGCACATTGGTGGGGATCATCAGCGTCGCGTAGACGGTGATGGGCGCCACCAGGTTCGGGAGCAGTTCGCGGAAGAGGATGTAGACGCGGCCCGCGCCGAGGCTGCGCGCCGCCTCCACGTACTCGCGCTCGCGCAGTGACAGGGTCTGGCCGCGGACGATGCGGCCGATGTACGGCCAGCCGAAGAAGCCGATCACCAGCACCAGTACGGCGATCCGCAGGCCCGAACCCTCGAACCCCCACAGCTTGCTGGGGATGACGGAGATCAGCGCGATGATGAAGAGCAGCTGCGGGAAGGCCAGCAGCAGGTCCATGACCCGGCTGATGGCCGCGTCCACCCAGCCGCCGAAGTAGCCGGCGACGATGCCGAAGAAGGTGCCGAGCGAGACCGCCACGAAGGCGGACAGGAAGGCGACCAGGAGCGAGATCCGGGCGCCGTAGACGATCCGGCTGAAGACGTCGCGGCCGTTGACCGGCTCGATGCCGAGCAGGAAGTCGCCGCTCATGCCGCCGTAGTCGCCGGCCGGCAGGCCGAGCAGCGGGTCCAGCAGGTCCTCGTGCAGCTCCTCCGGCGGGTGGCCGAAGGCGTTGACGATCAGCGGCGCGAAGATCGCGACGAGGATCAGCAGGAGCACGATGACGCCGCCTGCCAGTGCGACCTTGTCACGCTTAAGGCGCAGCCAGGCGATCTGCCACGGCGAGCGCCCTTCGATCGCCTTCGGCGGGACGTCGGAGGCGGCCACGGCCGCGGGCTCGGCCGCGCTGGTGTCGTGCAGTGGTGCCGTCATCGTGGTGGGGACCCCTCTCGGCCGACTGTGGCCGGCCCATGCCCGCCGCTGTGGCGGCTTTGGTTCTATCGGCGTCGCTGATGGTGCGAATGGCGCGAAATGCGCCTGAAGCGCACGTGAAGAGCTGGTGGTTGCGGGATGGACCTGCCTTCGGTGGGGTGGAGTCTTCAACGCCGTCTCAAGCGCCCGCCAGACCTGCCGGGGATGTGATGCGCAACCGTGATCTGTGCCGCGTCCTTCCGTTATCCGAACGACGCGGCCCTATCAGCGGTGAAAGACCGCCCCTTAGCCGCGGAACGGACATCCGGCCCAACTGCCGTGTAGCACTTGGATTTTGGACGGAATCAGCGGATATGCCGAAGGCCGCACCGGTGGGTCCGGTGCGGCCTTCGAGATGAGATGTCTCGCTATGCGGATGTGCGGATGCGCGGGCCACGAGGGCCCCGGACCGGGTCAGTACGCCGGAGCCTGGCCCTCGCGGTCGTAGAAGGGGCGGGTCTGCGCGCGCAGCCACATGGCGACGGGGTCGTGCTCGTCCGCCAGCGCCACCGTGCACACCGGGACGCCCTCGGGGACCACGCCGACCGACTGGCGCATCATCTCCCGTACGGACTCCAGCGCGGGCGCGGAGGCGTCGTACAGGTCGAGCCCGACCGCGAGGTACGGGGAGCCGAGCGCGGGCTGCACCCAGGCGCGGCGCAGCGAGCGCACGGCGGGCGTGCGGTGCGCGTGCTGGGTCAGCAGCCCGTAGAACTGCGGGAGCTCCAGCGCGGGCTCGGAGAGCCGCAGCGGTCCGGCCGGCATCCGGTCCAGGCCGGTCGCCATCCGGCGCAGGTCGGCCCAGGGGATGCCGAGACCGCCGCCCTGGGCGTGCGGGTTGAGCCACAGGCCCCAGCGGTCCGGGTAGAGCGCGCGGGCGATGTCCCGCCCGGTGACCACCTCGTAGCCCCGGCTCCAGCCGCTGGCTGCCAGCTCCTGCGGGGAGGTGACGCAGGGCGCGTACCCCAGGCCCTCGACCTCCATACCGCCGTACTGGGCGTCGGGGGAGCCCGGCTGCCCCTGCCAGAGCAGCATCCACAGCCGGCCCTCGCACAGGGCGTGCAGAAGCGACTCGTAGCTTTCGTAGCGCCCGGGAGTCACCTGGCGCAGCATGTGCTCGACCTGCCCGGCCGCGGCCGTGCCTGACGCACTCACCCGGTACCCCTCTTCGTCTCTTCTTCCGCCCGTCGTCAACGCGTGAACAGCTTAAGCGGCCCTACGGGAGGTAGAAGGGGCGTACGCGCTCACGAATCCAGTCCGTGACCGGGTCCTGGGCGGCGTCCAGGAGGATCAACTGCACGGGCCACGGCGGCGCGACCCGGTTCAGGGCCCGCCCCAGGGCGTCCATCGGGGCGTTTCGCATCTCGGGTTCCCATCCCACCAGGCGGACACCGATGAACAGTTCCGGCGCCCCGCCCTCGATGCTGGCGAGGCAGCGGAAGGCGGCGGCGATCACGCCGGTGGCGCGGAACTCCTCGGCGGCGGCGGCCAGGAAGTCGACCGGGTCCTCCTGCCAGTCGGGCTCGTAGAGCCGTACGCGGCCGCCGGTGGCCGGGCCGTCGAGGGGGGTCCGGCCGGTGCGGCAGAGCTCCGCGACGGCGGGCGGGGGCAGCGGGACGCCGACGGCGCCCTCGGGGTTGAGCGCGATGCCGAGCTGCGGGGGCAGGCCACGGGCGAAGTCGACGGCGGGGGCCACCGCGAAGTCCATGCCGGGGCCGGCGCAGGCGAGGAACTGGGCCTCGGAGCTGTAGACGGGTACGTACGCCGCCCCGCCGATCTCCATCGTGGGCAGGTCCAGGGCGGCCGAGTCCTGCCCGCCGCCGCCGGGCAGGGGCACCCACACCTGGCTGCGCCCGAGCACCTCCAGGATCCGCCCCCCGGCGTCCGGCTGCCCGAGCGCCGCCCCGAGCACCTGCTCCAGCTCATTTGCCGGCCAGCCGCCGCTGTGCATGTGCGTGTGCCTCCATTGGTTCCGCGGATCGTCGTGGCCGAGGTTATCCGTCGGGCCGCGGCGCCGCTGCCGGGGGCCAGCCCCCGGAGCCCCGGTCTTTCAGCCGGGGCTGGCTCCCGGCGGCGCGCCCGGCGAGCTACCCGTGGAACGCGATCCCCGTCACGGTGGCGGCCGAGCGGCGGTCCAGGAGGGTCGCCGAGGCGCAGCCGACGGGCGGGCGGCCCGCCTCCGCCTCGCGCAGCAGGCGGCCCACCGCGCCGCGGTGGCGGGCGAAGGCGTACGCGGAAACCCCGCGGCCGCGCGCCGCCTGGCCCGAGAGGGCCTCCTCGGGGCTGCTGTCCAGCAGGACCAGGTGCAGCGCCCGGCCCCGGCGGCGCGCGGCGGCCGCGAGCAGGCCGCGCACCCAGCTCTGCGTGCCGCAGTCGTGCACCACCACGGAGGCTCCGGAGCGCAGGGCCCGCCCCAGCCCCCAGTAGTGCGCGATCCGCACCAGCGGCCGGTACACCGCGTACGGCAGCGCCTGCGGCATCCGGCGCTCCCAGCGCTCGCGGGTGTCCTGGGAGTCGATGGCAGCGCCCTCGGCCGCGGCCCGCTTGATCAGCGTGCTCTTGCCGCCGCCCGGCAGGCCGGACACCACGACGATGTCCCCTTCCGCGAAGCCGAGCCGCTGCGGGCCGCGCACCGCCGGGCCGCGCAGATCGCGTACGGGACCGCGGCCGAGGCCCGTCCCGGCCGCCGCAGCGGCGTCCGCCGCGCCCTTGCGCCCGCGCGCGCCGCGCTGCGCCGGCACCGCGTCCACGGTTCCCGCCGTCGTCGCCACTACCCCGAATCTGCGCACAGTGTTCGCCTCCCCCGAATCGGGTCGCCAGGACCCTTGCCCACTGAGTGTAAAGAGACGGTAATCCGGCAGCTCTGGTTCCGGTCCGCCCACCGGCGGCCCGGACGCACGTGCGGACCCGCACGCCCGATCACGGACATGGCGTGCAATGATGTGCGCCATCTGGACCAACTGCATACCGGCCGCTTGAATCCGCGCGGGAGAGTCCCGGCACGCCGCAAGGCCGTGCGTGGGCGCCGAAGGAGCAAGATCCTCCCTTGAATCTCTCAGGCCCCGTACCGCGTGGATGAGGCAGATCTGAAAAGCGAGCTGCTCGACAGCTCCACCCAAGGTGCAAGCCGACGTCCTCCGGGACTTGCGGCGAACCTCTCAGGTTCCGATGACAGATGGGGAGGACCCTCCTCGTCATGTCATGCCCTGGGACTCGGGAGCCACACCCATGAGCACTGCCCCCCGTCTGACCGCGCTCGATGCGCTGCACCGCTCGGTCGGTGCGACCATGACCGACTTCGCGGGCTGGGACATGCCGCTGCGGTACGCCAGCGAGCGCGACGAGCACAACGCCGTACGCACCAAGGCCGGTCTCTTCGACCTGTCCCACATGGGCGAGATCACGCTGACCGGCCCTGAGGCCGTCAAGGCCCTCGACTACGCGCTGGTCGGCAACATCTCCACCGTCGGCGTCGGCCGCGCCCGCTACACGCACATCTGCCAGGCCGACGGCGGGATCCTCGACGACCTGATCGTCTACCGCCTCGGCGAGACCGAGTACATGGTCGTCGCCAACGCCTCCAACGCCCAGGTCGTCCTCGACGCCCTGACCGAGCGCGCCGCCGGCTTCGACACCGAGGTCCGCGACGACCGCGACGCGTACGCGCTGATCGCGGTGCAGGGCCCGGAGTCCCCCGGCATCCTGGCGTCCCTCACGGACGCCGACCTGGACGGCCTCAAGTACTACGCCGGCCTGCCCGGCACCGTCGCGGGCGTGCCCGCGCTGATCGCGCGTACGGGCTACACCGGCGAGGACGGCTTCGAGCTGTTCGTCGCCCCCGAGCACGCCGTGGAGCTGTGGCAGGCGCTGACCAAGGCGGGCGAGGGCGTCGGCCTGGTCCCGGCCGGCCTGTCCTGCCGCGACACGCTGCGCCTGGAAGCGGGCATGCCGCTGTACGGGCACGAGCTGAGCACCTCCCTGACCCCGTTCGACGCGGGCCTGGGCCGGGTCGTGAAGTTCGAGAAGGAGGGGGACTTCGTCGGCCGCGCCGCACTGGAGGCCGCCGCCGAGCGCGCCGCCACCAACCCGCCGCGCAAGCTGGTCGGCCTGATCGCCGAGGGCCGCCGCGTCCCGCGCGCCGGTTTCCCGGTCGTCGCCGACGGTCAGGTCATCGGCGAGGTCACCTCGGGCGCCCCCTCGCCGACGCTGGGCAAGCCGATCGCGATGGCGTACGTGGACGCGGCGCACGCCGCGCCCGGCACCTCCGGCGTCGGCGTCGACATTCGCGGTACGCATGAGCCGTACGAGGTCGTGGCGCTGCCGTTCTACAAGCGGCAGAAGTAGTTCCGCACACGACATCCGCCGTACGGACGCCCGTACGGCGCCGTCTCAGTACCCGAGACCGCAGTTCGTATCCACTCCCCCGCATCCAGGAGAATCAGGTCATGAGCAACCCCGAGAAGCTGCGTTACACCAAGGAGCACGAGTGGCTGTCGGACGCCGTGGACGGCGTCGCGACGGTCGGCATCACGGAGTTCGCGGCCAACGCGCTCGGTGACGTCGTCTACGCCCAGCTCCCCGAGGTCGGCGAGACCGTGACCGAGGGCGAGACCTGTGGCGAGCTGGAGTCGACCAAGTCGGTCAGCGACCTGTACTCCCCCGTCTCCGGTGAGATCGTCGAGTTCAACCAGGACGTCGTCGACGACCCGGCGCTCGTGAACACCGCCCCGTTCGAGGGCGGCTGGCTGTTCAAGGTGCGCCTCTCGGAGGAGCCGAAGGACGTCCTGTCCTTCGGTGAGTACACCGCCCTCACCGCCGGTAACTGACCCCAGGGGACCCTGATGTCTGTACTGAACACCCCTCTCCACGAGCTGGACCCGGACGTCGCCGCCGCCGTCGACGCCGAGCTCGCCCGTCAGCAGTCCACCCTGGAAATGATCGCGTCGGAGAACTTCGCTCCGGTCGCCGTCATGGAGGCCCAGGGCTCGGTCCTGACCAACAAGTACGCCGAGGGCTACCCCGGCCGCCGCTACTACGGCGGCTGCGAGCACGTCGACGTGATCGAGCGGATCGCGATCGAGCGCATCAAGGCGCTCTTCGGCGCCGAGGCCGCGAACGTCCAGCCGCACTCGGGTGCGCAGGCGAACGCCGCCGCGATGTTCGCGCTGCTGAAGCCGGGCGACACGATCATGGGCCTCAACCTGGCCCACGGCGGTCACCTGACCCACGGCATGAAGATCAACTTCTCCGGCAAGCTCTACAACGTGGTCCCGTACCACGTCGGCGAGAACGGCCAGGTGGACATGGCCGAGGTCGAGCGCCTCGCCAAGGAGTCCAAGCCGCAGCTGATCGTCGCCGGCTGGTCCGCCTACCCGCGCCAGCTGGACTTCGCCGCCTTCCGCCGCATCGCGGACGAGGTCGGCGCATACCTGATGGTCGACATGGCGCACTTCGCCGGTCTGGTCGCCGCGGGCCTGCACCCGAACCCGGTGCCGCACGCCCACGTCGTCACCACCACCACGCACAAGACCCTCGGCGGTCCGCGCGGTGGCGTCATCCTGTCGACGCAGGAGCTGGCCAAGAAGATCAACTCGGCCGTCTTCCCGGGTCAGCAGGGCGGCCCGCTGGAGCACGTGATCGCGGCCAAGGCCGTCTCCTTCAAGGTCGCGGCCTCGGAGGAGTTCAAGGAGCGCCAGGTGCGCACCCTCGAAGGCGCGAAGATCCTC
This sequence comes from Streptomyces sp. NPDC045695, assembly GCF_056432025.1. NCBI lineage: Bacteria > Bacillati > Actinomycetota > Actinomycetes > Kitasatosporales > Streptomycetaceae > Streptomyces > Streptomyces sp. NPDC045695. The sequence continues at coordinate 208,452 of NZ_JBWKJU010000004.1, read as the reverse complement.
GCCGAGCGTCTGGTGCAGCCGGACGTCAAGGCCGTGGGCGTGGACGTGCTCACCGGCGGCACGGACGTGCACCTGGTCCTGGTCGACCTGCGCAACTCCGAGCTGGACGGCCAGCAGGCCGAGGACCTCCTCCACGAGCTCGGCATCACGGTCAACCGCAACGCCGTCCCGAACGACCCGCGGCCGCCGATGGTCACCTCGGGTCTGCGGATCGGCACGCCGGCGCTGGCCACGCGCGGTTTCGGCGCCGAGGAGTTCACCGAGGTCGCGGAGATCATCGCGACCGCGCTGAAGCCCGGGTACGACAGCGAGGACCTGAAGGCGCGTGTCTCCGCGCTCGCCGCGAAGTTCCCGCTGTACCCGTCCCTCTGAGCGGATCGTCCGAAGGGCCCGGCCTCGTCTGCGCACAGGGCCGGGCCCTTTCCCGTGACCGCGGCACGGGGCCGGGCGGGCCGCCCGACCCCGGTCCGACCCGTCCGCGTAATCCTTCCCACGTCGTGCGGCGGCCGAGCCGTTCACCTGGCCGCGTTAAGCTCGGCTGTCGGACAAAATCCGAATAATCCGCCTCTCCTGCACCTCCCACCCCACGAGCAGACAAGGGAGTCCGCCACCGTGGCCATCTCCGTCTTCGACCTCTTCTCCATCGGTATCGGTCCCTCCTCCTCCCACACGGTCGGCCCGATGCGGGCCGCCCGCATGTTCGTGACGCGGCTGAAGAAGGACGGCGTGCTCGCCCAGACGGCCTCCGTCCGGGCCGAGCTGTTCGGCTCGCTCGGCGCGACCGGCCACGGCCACGGCACCCCCAAGGCGGTCCTGCTGGGCCTGGAGGGCCACTCCCCCCGCACGGTGAACGTCGAGACGGCGGACGACGAGGTCGAGCGCATCCGCAAGAGCGGCCGGCTGCGGCTGCTGGGCGCGGAGATAGGCGATGGCCACGAGATCGCCTTCGACGAGCCGAACCAGCTGATCCTCCACCGCCGGCGCTCGCTGCCGTACCACGCGAACGGCATGACGCTCTTCGCGTACGACGAGGCCGGCGCCCCCTTGCTGGAGAAGACCTACTACTCGGTCGGCGGCGGGTTCGTCGTGGACGAGGACGCGGTCGGCGAGGACCGGATCAAGCTCGACGACACGGTGCTGAAGTACCCCTTCCGCTCCGGCGACGAGATGCTGCGCCTGGCGAACGAGACCGGCCTGTCGATCTCCTCGCTGATGCTGGAGAACGAGAAGGCCTGGCGCACCGAGGACGAGATCCGCGAGGGCCTGCTGGAGATCTGGCGCGTCATGCAGTCCTGCGTCGCGCGCGGCATGTCCCGCGAGGGCATCCTCCCGGGCGGCCTGCGGGTCAAGCGCCGGGCCGCCTCCACCGCGCGCCAGCTGCGCACCGAGGGCGACCCGATGATGCACCGCAGCGAGTGGACGACGATCTACGCGATGGCGGTCAACGAGGAGAACGCGGCGGGCGGCCGGGTCGTGACCGCCCCCACCAACGGCGCCGCGGGCGTGCTCCCCGCCGTCCTGCACTACTACACGAACTTCGTGCCGGGCGCGGACGAGGACGGCGTGGTCCGCTTCCTCCTCGCCGCGGGCGCGATCGGCATGCTGTTCAAGGAGAACGCCTCGATCTCGGGCGCCGAGGTCGGCTGCCAGGGCGAGGTGGGCTCGGCCTGCTCGATGGCGGCCGGCGCCCTCGCCGAGGTCCTGGGCGGCACCCCGGAGCAGGTGGAGAACGCAGCCGAGATCGGCATGGAGCACAACCTGGGCCTGACCTGCGACCCGGTCGGCGGCCTGGTCCAGATCCCGTGCATCGAGCGCAACGGCATGGCGGCGGTCAAGGCGGTCACCGCGGCGAAGATGGCGATGCGCGGCGACGGCAGCCACAAGGTCTCCCTGGACAAGGTCATCAAGACCATGAAGGAGACCGGCGCCGACATGAAGGTCAAGTACAAGGAGACCGCCCGCGGCGGCCTCGCGGTCAACGTCATCGAGTGCTGAGCTGACCCGCACCGGGCCCCTCGTATCCGGGGGGGTCCGGTGGCAACCGGGGGCGGGCGGTGGGTGTCTTAGACGACGACAACCCGTCCCCGTCTCTGAGAATCGGGGGGACGTCATGAAACGCCCACATCCCCTGCTCCGGCTCCGTCCGCACCGCCGGCGGATCGCGGGCCTGGCCTCGGGCATCCTGCTCGTCGCCGGACTCTCCTTCGCCGCGCCGGCCTCGGCCGCCGCACCGTCCACCACCACCCAGACCCCGCTCGTGGTGAATGCCCGCTGGGCCGGGCACCCCACCTATGACCGGATCGTCATCGACCTGCGGGCCTTCGTGCCCACGGTCACCGTCACCCCCGTCCCCCAGCTGCGCTACGACGGGTCCGGCGCGCCGGTCCCGCTCGCCGGGAAGCACTTCCTGGAGATCCGGCTGAACCCCGCCGCCGCGCACGACGACGCGGGCCGCAGCGTCTACCTCGGGCCCAAGCTCCAGAAGATCAACCTGGTCAAGCTCAAGGGCATCGCCCTGACCGGCGACTACGAGGGGTACGTGACCATCGGCGCCGCCTTCGACACCCTTCCCTACTACCGCGCCTTCAGCCTGCACTCCCCGGAACGGCTCGTCGTGGACATCGCCCACTGAGCCCCCGCCGGCGCAGGTGCCGGTGCAGCCCCGGGCGGCGCACTAGCGGTGCTCGGGGTTCGGGAAGTCGAAGCGGCAGCCGGCGTCCCACTCGGAGCGCTGGTTCCCGTGCGCGGGAATGCCGCCGGAGCGCTTGAGCAGGGCGGCCAGGTGCATGAGGTTCCAGGACATGAAAGTGGTGTTCCGGTTGGTGAAGTCGTTCTCCGGGCCGCCCGAGCCGGGGTCCAGGTAGGAGGGCCCGGGCCCGGCCTCGCCGATCCAGCCCGCGTCGGCCTGCGGCGGGATCGCGTAGCCCAGGTGCTGGAGGCTGTAGAGGACGTTCATGGCGCAGTGCTTGACGCCGTCCTCGTTGCCGGTGATCAGCGCCCCGCCGACCCGCCCGTAGTAGGCGTACTGGCCCTGTTCGTTCAGCAGGGAGGAGCAGGCGTAGAGCCGCTCGATGACCTGCTTCATGACGGAGCTGTTGTCCCCGAGCCAGATCGGGCCGCAGAGCACGAGGATGTCGGCGTCCATGACCTGGCTGTAGAGGACCGGCCACTGGTCGCTCTCCCAGCCGTGCTCGGTCATGTCCGGCCAGACGCCGGTCGCGATGTCGTGGTCCACGGCGCGGACCAGCGAGGTCCGGGCGCCGGCCGCCTCCATGAGCGCACGGCTCCGGTCGATCAGGCCTTCGGTGTTGCTGACCTCGGGCGATCGCTTGAGCGTGCAGTTCACGAAGAGGGCGGTGAGGTCCGAGTAGTCGTAGTCGGCGGGCACTCCCCCAGCCTGCGCACCCCCGGCCGCGCCCGCCACAGGGCCTCGCCCGTACGGGGACGGCCGCCGCAAACCTAGGATGGGCGCCATGTCCCTGCCGCACGCCATCCTCACCGCCCTGCTCGAGAAGCCCTCGTCCGGGCTGGAGCTGACCCGGCGGTTCGACAAGTCGATCGGGTTCTTCTGGTCGGCCACGCACCAGCAGATCTACCGCGAGCTCGGCCGGCTGGAGGAGGCCGGGCTGATCAGGGCGCTGCCCAGCGAGGTGCCCGTGCGGGGACAGAAGAAGGAGTACGAGGTGCTGCCCGCCGGCGGCGCGGAGCTGGCGCGGTGGGTCGCCGAGAGCCAGGACCCCAAGCCGATGCGCGACCCGCTGCTGCTGCGGATCCGGGCGGCGGGCGTCGTGGGGCCGCAGGGGCTCGGCCCCGAGCTGCGGCGCCATCTGGACCTGCACCAGCGCCAGCTGGCGCAGTACGAGGCCATCGAGGAGAAGGACTTCCCGCCGGGGCGCGACGCCGTGGAGGACCGGCTGCGCCGGCTCGTCCTGCACGGCGGGATCGCCCTGGAGACGTTCTGGCTGCACTGGCTGGAGGAAGCCCTCGCCGAGGTCGAGGACATGTCCGGGCCGCACGCCTGAGACACGAGCGGGACACAGCACCGCCCCGGCCTTCGCGGCCGGGGCAGGGGCTGGTGACTACTTGTTCAGGGAGCCCCAGAACTCGTCGAAGCTGAGCAGGCCGTCGCCGTTCGCGTCCTTGGAGGCGATCACGGCGTCCGCGACCGGGCCGGTGACGAACGGGTCGCCCATGGCCGCCATGGCCGCCTTGAACTCGTCCGCCGTGACGAAGCCGTCACCGTTCACGTCGAACTTGCCGAACGTCGTCCGTGCGCTCTCGATGTCCGCCACTGGGTCCACTCCTTCTCGATGCCTGCTGACCGGCTCAGGGTAGCGGCCACCCCCGCCCGCCCCCGCCTCGGGTCCGCCTACGCCCGGTCTAAGCCGCCTAGCGGAAGATGCCGGTGTGGCCCAGCGAGTAGCGGCCGGGCTGCGGATAGACGGCGAGCCCGTGCGGTCCGCCGCCCACCGGGACCCGGGCGAGCTGCTTGCCGGTGGCGGTGTCGATCGCGTAGACCTCCGAGTTGTAGCGGCCCGACAGCCACAGCACCTTGCCGTCGGCGGAGACCCCGCCCATGTCCGGGCTGCCGCCGTTCGGCAGCGTCCACTTCTTCGTGAGCTTGTTCTTCGGGAAGTCGAAGACCGAGACGGTGCCCTCGCCCCGGTTCGAGATGTACATCTCCTTGGAGTCGCGGCTCACGTACAGGCCGTGGCAGCCCTTGCCGGTGGGCAGCAGCTTCGGGGTCTCGAAGGTGTCCCCGCCGAGCACCCACATGCCGTGCGCCATCATGTCCGCGACGTAGAAGGTCTTCCCGTCGGGGGAGACCTTCACGTCCTGCGGCATCGCGCCCTCGAAGGGGAGCTTCTGCTGGCCGATCACCTCCATCTTCTCGGTGTCGACCTTGAGGAGCTCGCCGGAGAACTCGCAGCTGACGATGAAGTAGCGCCCGTCGGCGGAGAAGTCCGCGTGATTGACGCCGTAGCAGGTCACCGGGACGGTCTTGACGCGCTCCATGGTGTGCGGATCGCGGAAGACGAGCTCCTTGTCCATCGAGGCCATGACGATGGCGTACTTGCCGTTCGGCGTGAAGTACAGGTTGTACGGATCGTGCACCTCGACGGGCTTTCCGGCCTCGCCGGTGGCCGGGTTGATCGGGGTGAGGGTGTGGCCGCGGTTGTTGTTGACCCACAGGGTCTTCATGTCCCAGGAGGGGACCACGTGCTGGGGCTGGACCCCGACCGGGATGGTGTCGATGACCTTGTAGGTCTCCGGGTCGATGACGGACACCGTGTTGGACGTGGTGTTCGGCACGTAGACCCGGGACGGGAAGTCCTTGACCACCGGCGAGAGCCGGCCCGGCCGGTCCGCCGCGTAGACGTCGTTCGGATCGAGGAGCGGCGGCATGCCGGGCAGCCCGGGCGGGACGGCCGGCACGGCTTTGACGGGCTTGGCCGGGCCTTTGGTGCCCACGCCCTCGGCGGGCCCCTTGCCTGCGGTTCCGCAGCCGGCCAGGGCGGCGAGGGCCAGACCGGCCAGGAGCACGGTGGCCTTCCGGAGAAGGCGGGTGGTCGTCATGGGGTCAGCAGCTCCGTGGTGGTCACCGCGCGCAGCTTGCGGCGGGCGAGTTCTTCGAGGAGGGGTGGCATCGCGTCGACCGTGTCCGCGTAGCCGAAGTGCAGGCTCACCACCGATCCGGGCCGGATCGTCCCGGTGACGGTGCGGACGACGGCCGCGGCGCCGGGCGAGGTGAAGTCGAGGGAGTCCACGTCGTACGAGAGGACGTGCGGGTAGCCCGCCCGCTGGGCCAGTCTGCTGACGAGGGGGGTCGCGTACTGGGTCTGGGAGGGCCGGAACCAGGTGCCGATGGAGCCGGTCAGCCGCTTGAGCCGCCGGGCGCAGTCGGTGATCTCCGCGTACGCCTGCGCCTCGGGCAGGTCGTTGAGCGCGAGGTGGCGCTGGGTGTGGTTGCCGAGCTCGTGACCGCCGTCGAGGACCCGCCGGGCCATCTCCGGGTGGGCGTCGAGCCAGCTGCCGACGGCCAGTACGGTGACCCGCGCGCCCCCGCGTTCGGCCTCGGCCAGGACCGCGCGCGCGATGGCGGGGTCCCCGTTGCCGTGGAAGGTGAGGGCGACCCTGGGGCGGTCGCGCGGGCCGTGGCCGATCTCGACGGGCTGCCCGGCGTACCGGCGCGGGACGGCCGGCGCCGCCTGCGCGGGGCGGGCCGCTCTGGCCGGGCCGGGGGGCGGGGCGGAGGACGCGGTGGCGGGGCGGCCCGATCCGCAGGCGGCGGTGAGGCCGGCCGCGGCGGCGCCGGCCGCCCCGAGGCCGGCCGTGCGCAGCGCCGCTCGCAGGGCCGCTCGGCGGCCTGGATGTGAGAGCACCTGCCCATTTAAGGGGTGGATGGGCCGGAAGGTAATGATTGACCCAATTCGCGATGTTCACCACAAGGGGCCGAACGGGTGCCCCATCCCGCACGTGATCAACGATTCACTCAGAGCAGTCGATAGTTATTCATTGATTGCGAGGTGAGTGGCCCACCTCACCTAGGATTTAGCTAGAAAGTCTTAGTATTTGCCCACTTATGTCCGAGTAGGGACTTTTGGCGTTTGGACCCGCGTCTGCCATAGTCGAAGCACGGCTTCCCATTGACCCGAGCGAAGTCGCCACGCCGAGGATCGCACCCCCTTCAGATCCTCAGCGCACCCATGAAGCCCCCACAACGCCCCACCACGGCGCCGGGGGCTTCAGGCGTTCTGGCGGTCGGCGACCCGCATCTCGAACCATGTGATCTTGCCGCGCGGTTGCAGGTCCGCGCCCCAGCGGTCGGACAGCTTGTCGACGAGGAACAGGCCCCGGCCGGTGGTGTCCAGCTCGTGGACCGGCATCAGGCAGGGCAGTCCGCGCGAGGGATCGCGCACCTCCACGCGGATCCAGCCGCGCCGGCGCAGCATGCGTAAACCGAACGAGCGGGCCCCGGTGTGGCGGACGGCGTTGCCGACCAGCTCCGACACCAGCAGGACGGCGTGCTCGGCGATCTGCGGCGAGAGGCCCCAGAGGCGGACCACCACGCACTGGGTGAGCCGGCGCGCGGTGCTCGCCGACTCGGGCATGGACGGCAGGGTCACTTCCGCCTCAGCCGGATTCCCGTGCGACTCCAGCGCCTTGAGACCCTGTTCGTCCTCCACCGCCGCCGTGAGCCGCACCGCCGAAGCGCTGCCGCGCTGCCGCGGCTGTTCCACACCCTCCAGGCCCGCCATGCACCCATCATGGACGGCCGCACCGCCCCTCCGGGCCGTTCCCCGGGAAAACGCCCCCCGGATTCAACGAGTCCGGGGGGCGTCCTGTCATATGCGGCGGGCAACGCGGCGCCCGCCATATACGCCGTGACCTGCGGTGACGGAACGCCTCGAAACGATCACGGTGAGTGGATCAACGGCGTTCCTTAAGGTCCTCTTAAGGCCTGGCTAATCCACCCGCAGGGGGGACCGGCGGACCGGCCTCAGACGAACTTGGCCTTGCCCGGGCCCTCTTCGACGAAGCTGCGCATGCCGCGCGCGCGGTCCTCGGTCGCGAACAGGCCCGCGAACCAGTTGCGTTCGATGGTGAGGCCGGTGTCGATGTCGGCCTCCAGGCCCGCGTCCACGCACTCCTTGGCCGCGCGCAGCGCCATCGCCGGACCCTGCGCGAGCTTGGCGGCCCAGGCGTGCGCCTGCTCGTAGACCTCGGCTGCGGGCACGACCCGGTCGACCAGGCCCAACGTGAGCGCCTCGTCGGCCTTGACCATGCGCCCGGTGAAGATCAGATCCTTGGCCTTGGAGGGGCCGACCAGCCGGGAGAGGCGCTGGGTGCCGCCCGCGCCCGGGATCAGGCCCAGCAGGATCTCGGGCTGCCCGAGCTTCGCGTTCTCGGCGGCGATCCGGTAGTCGGCGCACAGCGCGAGCTCGCAACCGCCGCCCAGCGCGTAGCCGGTGACGGCCGCGACCACGGGCTTGGGGATGCGGGCCACGGCGGTGAAGGCGTCCTGCAGCCCGCGGGACCGGGCGACCATCGCCGCGTGGTCCATCTGCTGCATCTCCTTGATGTCCGCGCCCGCCGCGAACACCTTCTCGCCGCCGTAGAGGACGACCGCGCGGACGTCGGACCGGTCGGTCGCCTCCACCGCGAGCTCGCGCAGCCGGTCCTGGGTGGCGATGTCCAGGGCGTTCATGGGCGGCCGGTCCAGGCGGATGGTGCCGACGCCTTCGGAGACTTCGAGAGAGATGGTCATACGGGCCAGGTTAGCGCTGGTTAACGTGAAGTGGCCCGGTGCCGTGGGTCACAGCCCGGCGCCGGGTGGTCTCACCCGCTGCTGTCGCGTTCCGGTCGGGAGTGGGTGTGGGAGCGGAAGGTGCGGCGGTAGGTGTCCGGGGGGACGCCGACGGTCCGGTGGAAGTGGCGGCGCAGGGTGGTGGACGTGCCCATGCCGGTGGCGGTGGCGATGGTGTCGACGGTGTCGTCGGTGGTCTCCAGGAGTTCCTGGGCGTGGCGGATGCGCTGGGCGTGGAGCCACTGCAACGGGGTGGTGCCGGTCAGTGATTTGAAGTGGCGGCCCAGGTGGCGCGAGCTCATCCGCGCCTGGCGGGCCAGGTCTTCCACGGTGAGCGGCTCGTCCAGGCGCTGGAGGACCCAGGGGAAGAGCTCGGCGAGGGGATGGTTGCCGGGGCCGGGGACCGGGGTGGAGATGAACTGGGCCTGCCCGCCGTCGCGGTGGGGCGGGACGACCAGCCGGCGTGCGATCTTGTTGGCGTTCGCCGAGCCGTGGTCGAGGCGGACGAGGTGCAGGCACAGGTCCATGGCGGCGGCCTTGCCGGCGGAGGTGAGCACGTCGCCGTTGTCGACGTAGAGGACGTCCGGGTCCACCGTGACGTCGGGATGGCGCCGGGCGAGTTCACCGGTGTGCGCCCAGTGCGTGGTGGCGCGCTTGCCGTTCAGCAGGCCGGCGGCGGCCAGGACGAACGCCCCGGTGCACAGCGAGACCACGCGTGCGCCCGCCGCGTGGGCCGCGCGCACCGCGTCGACGAGTTCCACGGGCGGATCCACGTCCGTGTCGGCCCAGCCGGGGACGATCACGGTGTCGGCGTGCGGAAGGTGGTCGAGTCCGTGGTCCGGCTCCAGGCTGTAGCGGTCGAGCCGCACGGCGCCCGGTCCGCAGAGGGAGAACTCGTACCAGGGGTCCACGAGGTGGGTCAGGTCGGACCCGAACACCTCGATGGCCAAGGACAGTTCGAATTGCAGCATGCCGTCGGTGACGGCCAGGGCGACGGAATGCATGTCCGGAAGTGTATGGCGCACGTCGTTCCAGACGCTCGTGTGTGGTGCTGTCGGGCGCCAGGATGTCCACAACGGATCACAGCGGAGCAGCCGCGGACCGGATGTTCGACGCCCGCGACTTCCTGGGCGCGCTGTCCTCGCACATCACGCTGGAACTGCGTCCGTGACGACGCGTCGTACCGGACAGCCCATGACAGCCTCTGCCTGAAGGAACCCACGCCATGCCGTACTTCGCGTCCGCCACCGACCGCACCCGCCTCCACTTCGTCGACTACGGCCCCTCGGACGGACCCGTCATCGCCTTCGTCAACGGCTCGTACTTCGGTACCGAGATGTGGGAGCACCAGATGCTGCCGCTGGCGGCCGAAGGCTTCCGCTGCGTGGGCCTCGACCGCAGGGGGCACGGCAGGTCCGAAGACGTCTGGGGCGGCTTCGACCTCGATACCCTCGCCGGGGACCTGGGCTCGCTCCTCGATCATCTGGACCTGCGCGACGTCACCTTGGCCGGGCATTCGATCGGCGGCGCCGAAGTGGTCCGGTACCTGACCCTGCGCGGCAGCGACCGCGTGGCGCGCGTGGCCCTCGTCGGCGCGGTCGTCCCCGGGCCGGCCCGCTCCGCGGACCACCCGCAGGGACTGGACCCGGAGCTGGTCCGCGGGTTCAACGCGACCTTCCGCAAGGACCGGGCCGCGTTCTTCGCCGGCGGGGCCGACGCGTTCTTCGCCCGCCACCTGCCCGGCCCGCAGGTGTCGGACGCGTACGTGGCGTACATGGTCGAGCGCTGCCTCGGGGCGACGGCGCGCGCCGCCAACGCCCTGGGGGACCTCCTGCCGACCCTGAACCTCGCCCCGGAACTGGTGAAGATCGGCCGTCCGGCCCTCGTCGTCCACGGATCGGACGACGCCTCCGCCCCCCTGGCCCTCACGGGCCGCCGCACGGCCGACCTGATCCCCGGAGCGCGGCTGCACGTGTACGAGCACGCGGGCCACGGCCTGTTCGCCACCCACGCGGAGCGCCTCAACGACGACCTGCGCGCCTTCGCCTCCACCCGCGCCTGACAGCGGAGCACCCGACCGAGGAAGTCTGACCGCCATGACCGTCCAGCCCACCCGCGCCGCCCTGACCATCGACGGCCGCACCCTGTCCTACCTCGACTTCGGCGGATCCGGCCGCCCCCTGGTGACCCTGCACGGCCACCTCTCCGAGGGGGCGTCCTTCACCGCCCTCGCTGCCGCCCTCGGGCCGGAGTGGCGAGTGATCAGCCCCGATCAGCGCGGCCACGGCGACTCCGACCGGGCCCCGGAGTACACCCGCGCCGGCTACGTCGCCGACCTCCGCGCCCTCCTCGAACACCTCGGCATCGGCCGCGCGGTCTTCCTGGGCCACTCCCTCGGCGCGTTCAACGCCCTCCACCTGGCCGCCGAACGCCCGGACGCGGTCGAGGCCCTGATCAACGTGGACGGCGCCGTCGACCTCCCCGACCACGGCGCCAGTCCCCTCGCCTTCGTCCTCGGCTTCCCCTACACCGCGGCCACCCGTGAGGAACTGGCCGCGGCCTGCGGTCCCCTGGCCGCCGTCCTCGGGCCCGTGCTGCGCCCGCTGCCGGGCGGCTCCGGCTGGCGGCTGCCGTTCCACCCGCAGGACACCGTCGACTCCGAGAACCTCGTCCACGGCGACCACTGGAAGCAGTGGCTCGCCACCGACTGTCCGGCGCTCCTGATCCACGGGCTGCGCAGCCAGGTCCTGCCCGCCGAGCAGGCCCGGGCCATGTGCTCCCGACGCCCCGGCACGGTCTACCGCCCCCTGGACACCGACCACTTCGTCCAGCAGGCCGACCCCGAGGGCTTCGCCACCGCGGGACGCTGCTCAACGTGCAGTGGCCCGGCGCTGTGGATCACAGCACCGGGCCACCGCCTGCGTTCGGGAGGGGGCTACTTAGTCCACTCCGCCCACGGCATGTTCCAGCCGTTGAGGCCGTTGTCCGGGGCGATCTGCTTGTCCTTGGAGTTCTTCACGATGACCACGTCGCCGATCAGCGACTCGTTGAAGAACCAGGCCGCCGGGGCGTCGGGGTCCCCGCCGCCGCGCTGGTCGCGCAGGCCCACGCAGCCGTGGCTGACGTTGGCCGAGCCGAACGTGCCCGCGGAGGCCCAGTAGTTGCCGTGGACGAAGGTGCCCGAGTTCGACAGGCGCATCGCGTGCGGGACGTCCGCGATGTCGTACTCGCCTCCGAAGCCGACGGTCGCGCCGTTCATCCGCGTCACCTGGTACTTCTCGCTGATGACCATCTGCCCGTTGTACGTGGTCGTCGACGGGGCGCCCGCGGTGATCGGGACGGTCTTGAGCACCTGGCCGTCGCGGACGACCTGCATCTCCTTCTCGCTGGCGTCGACCGTGGACACCTGCGAGCGGCCGATGGTGAAGGTGACCGTGCGGGTCTGCTTGCCGTAGACCCCGGGGCGGCCTTCGACTCCGTCGAGGGCGAGCTTCACGGTGACCTTGGTGCCCGCGGCCCAGTAGTTCTCGGGGCGGAAGTCGAGCCGGTCGTTGCCGAACCAGTGGCCCTCGACCGGCACGGACGGCTCGGCCGTCACCGTGATGGCCTTCTCGACGGCCTCGGGGTTGGTGATGCCGCGGGTGAAGTTGATCGAGACCGGCATGCCGACGCCGACGGTCGCGCCGTCCTCGGGCGTGTAGTGGCCCACGAAGGTGTTCGTCGGGGTCAGGGTCGTGAAGGTGGTGTCCTTGGCGGACTCCCGGCCCGCCTCGTCCTTGGCGACCGCGTGCACCTTGTACTCGGTGGCCGAGGCCAGGTGGCGGGCCGGCTCCCAGCTCGCGCCGTCATCGGCGAGCTTGCCCTCGACCGCGTTGCCCTTGGTGTCGGCGACGGTCACCGTTGCCAGCTTGCCGCCGGTGCTCGTGATCTTCAGGACGCCACTGGTGGCGACCTCCTTGGCCCCGTCGTCGGGCTTGACGCTGACGACGGCCTTGGAGGCCTCGGTACCGGTCTTGCCGCCCCCGGCCTTGTCGTCGCTGCCGCTGCTGTTGCCGCCGCCGCCACCACTGCACGCGGTGGTGAACAGCAGGGCCGCCCCCAGCAGAAGGGCCGGCAGGCCGGTGCGGGCGCGGCCGCGTATCGGCTGCAGGTTCACTCGTGTTCTCCCCATGTCCCCCGCGCGCGGACAGTCGCGCGCATGTCGACAGGAAATCACACGGGGGGATCACGACGAGCCACGGTCTTGTCACCGTTCCGTCCCAACTGACCTGCGGGTCCCGCAGGGGGCGGGGTCAGTCGGCGGTGCCGGGCTTGGTGCCCCACACGTAGACGGCGTCGCCCTCGTCCAGCAGGTCCCACAGGGCCTTCGCGTCGGATTCCCGGAGGTTGACGCAGCCGGCGGAGCCGCCGTGGGCGTAGAGGTACTCGGAGCGGCCGTGCAGGGCCTGGCCCCCGTCGAAGAACTGCGCGTAGGGCATGGGTGAGTTGTCGTACAGCGAGGACTTGTGGTCCTTGCTGCGCCAGTACACCTCGTGCCAGCCGGGCCGGGTCTCCTGGTAGTCGCGGCCGGTGCGGACGGGCACGGGCGGGAAGACGATGCGGCGGTCGCGCTGGACCCAGAGCAGTTGCCGGTCCATGTCGACGCAGGTCACGCGGTAGGAGCGAACCGGGCACTCGCCCGCGGCGTTGGGGTCGGGGCGGGCGGCCACGACGAGCATCGTGCGGAAGGTCGCCACGCCCGGGTAGCCGTCGGCCGGGACGACGCCGTTCTCGCGCTGGAAGGCGCGGATCGCGTAGCAGTCCGCCGCGGACTGCACCCCGTCGACCGTGCGGCGCAGGTGGGCCTCCATGTCCCGCTGGTAGGGGCCGGTACGCACCCGGCAGGCGCTCTCCGGCTCCGTGGCCGCCGCTGCCGCCGGAAGCGGGGTGAAGCCCGCCAGTGCGAGCAGGGCGGCGAGGGCGGCCGCCCTGGAGCGGGGGTCTCTCCACTGTCCCGTAGCCATCAGTGCCTCCTCGGGGCCGCGGACCGGGCCGTCGCGTCCCAGCCAACCCGGACGGGCGGGGTACGGCCCGTGCTGATGCGCCGGTGGGGTGAGGAGGTCACTCCACCGGCGCATCAGGACGGGTCCCGGGCCGGGACGGCTCAGGCCCGGCGGCCCTCCTCGTCCTCCTCCTCGTCCGTCTCCCGCTCCCTCTCCTTCTCCTTCTCCTTGTCCGCCTCGGGGTTCAGCCCGTAGTTGTCCCGCTCGTTGGAGAGCCTGACCACGAGCCGGTGGCCCGGGGAGTCCTCGTCCAGCCGGCCCGGACCGGTCACCGGGTCCTCGGGCTGGAGGTAGCCCTCGGGGACGTCCGTCTCGACCAGGTAGTACGCGCCGTCCGGCAGCCCGCCGAAGTCGCACACGCCGTCGTCGTCCGTGGCGCAGCCCGGCCTGACCTGGTGGTCGGCGTTGATGCCGCGCCTCTGGAGCCCGTCGGTGGAGTTGGTCTCCTTCCAGAGCTCGAAGACGGCGCTGGCCAGCGGGGACCCGGTCTTCGCGTCCCTCTTCAGCACCCGGACGGAGCCGTCGTAGGCGGCGTCCGTGCGCCGGTTCGTCACGTTGACGACGAAGTCCTTCGCCCTGCCCTGGGCGAGGCCGAAGCCGGTGACCGGTTCCTCGGGCCGCTCGTAGCCGGCCGGGACCGAGGTCTGCACCCAGTAGTACGTCTCGCCGGCGGGCAGCTCCACCGTGCAGCTGCCCTTGGCGTCGGTCACGCAGACGCCGTCGTGCCTCTCGTCGGCGGCCGCGCCGGTGGTCTGGAGCCCCGAACGGTCGTTGAGCTCCCGCCACAGCTCGAACCGGACGCCGGACAGGGGTGCTCCGGTGTCCGCGTCCGCGGCGCGCAGCGCCACCCTGACGCCGTTCGCGGCGGCCGCGGCGGCGGGCGGTGGCCCGTCCGGGCCCGCGGCGTGGACCGGCGCCGCCGCGGCGATCACCGCTGCGGCGGCGAGGCCCAGGGGCCACACCCTCGTTGTCCTGGCTGCCATGACTCTCCGTCCGTCGCCCGGGGCTGCTCTGCCCTGACAGGCTGCGGGGAGCCTCGTACACACATGCGCCAGGACACTCGGCCGCTACGGCATTCCGGTCACACGAATCACCCGTCCGTGCTGCTCAGGCGAGGGCGGAGCCGGCGACCCAGTCCGCCCAGGACATGTTCCAGCCGCCCAGCCCGTTGTTGGGCGCGACCGTCTTGTCCTGGGAGTTCACGACCTCCACGACGTCCCCGATCAGGGTCCGGTCGAAGAACCAGCCGGCGGGGGTGTCCGAGCCGCCGCCCCGGTCGTCGCGCAGGCCCACGCAGCCGTGGCTCATGTTGCTGGTGCCGAAGGTGTCGGGGCTGAGCCAGTAGTTCCCGTGGAGGAAGGTCCCGGAGGAGGTCAGCCGCATGGCGTGCGGGACGTCGGGGATGTCGTACTCGCCGCCGAAGCCGACGGTCTGGCCGTTCATCCGGGTGACCTCGAACATCTCCATCACCACCATCTTGCCGTTGTAGGTGGTGGTCTTGGGCGCTCCGGCGCTGATCGGCACGGTCGACAGCAGTTCCCCGTCCCGGCGGACCTCCATGGTGTGCGCGGCCGCGTCGACCGTGGAGATCTGGGAACGGCCGACGGTGAAGGTGATGGTCTTGGACTGGATGCCGTACGAGCCCGGGGCGCCCTCGACGTCCCGCAGGTTCATCTTCACGGTGACCCGGGTGCCGGGCTTCCAGTAGTGCTTGGGCCGGAAGTCGAGCCGCTCCTTGCCGAACCAGTGGCCGACGACCTCCACCGCAGGGTCGGAGGTGATGGCGATGGCCCGCTCCACTTCCGCGCGGCGCTCGATGGCGCGGTTGAAGTTGAAGGAGACGATCATGCCGGTGCCGACGGTGGAGCGGTTCTCGGGCTTGAAGTAGCCGATGAACCGCTCCTCGGGGACGTAGGTGGTGAAGGTGGTGTGCCGGGCCTGGCGGCGGTCGTGCCCGTCGAGGGCGACGGCGTCCACGGTGTACTTGGCGGCGAGCGCGAGGCGGCCGGACTCCGGGTCGGGGCTCCAGCTGAGCCCGTCGGCCGCGATGGTGCCGGGGACCTCTTCCTCCTGCGCGTCCTCCACCTTGGTGACGACGACCCGCTCCAGCCGGCCCTCGGGCACGGTGACGGACAGCCGTCCGTCGGCCGGGACCCCCTTGGCGTTGTCGTCGGGGGTGATGCGGATGGCCTCGTCCGGCGAGCGGGGTTTGCCGGGCAGCTGGATCTCGACCGGGGACTTGCCGTCCCCGGTGCATCCGGCCAGACCGCCCAGCAGGCCCGCCCATGCCGCCATGGCGGCCAAGCCCGCCCCTGCCCGCCTCGTCAGAAGTGTCACGATCCCTCCAACGACCAGCCCCCTCCGGGGAAACGTGAGCGCGGGCCACGTTCCGGGCAGAACTGTCCGGGCAGAACAGTGTGAAGGACCAGACGGGGGCGGGCCCAGGCCGGGACGCCGGGGTCGCACTCCCCTACCCCCGCGTACCGAGAGCCGTGGAGGCGGGCAGTGTCGAGCGCAGCCGAGCAAGAGGCGGTGGAAGCCGTCAGCAACGCCGTCGACGTGGTGCGGAGCGGCCAGGCCGCGCCCGTACCGCAGATCGACGACCGACCGAGCGACCCACCGGACCGCACACCTGACGGGCAGGCCAACGGGCACGCCAACGGCCAGGTCAGGAGCCAGGCGTCACGGGCGCAGGCGCGCCCGGGCGGCCCGCCGGTGTGGCCCGGGTCCTCGCACCCCCTGGGGGCCCGGTTCCACCACGGTCCGGACGGGACCGCGGGCACCAACTTCGCCCTGTGGGCGCAGGGCGCGGAGGCCGTGGAGGTGTGCCTCTTCGACGCCGACGGGTCCGGGGGTACGGAGATCCGCTGCGCCCTGACGGAGCTCACGCACGAGATCTGGCACGGCTTCGTTCCCGGCGTGCGCCCCGGGCAGCGGTACGGATTTCGGGTGCACGGCCGCTGGGACCCCTGGACGGGAGCCCGGTACAACCCGGCGAAGCTGCTGCTCGACCCGTACGCCCGCGCCGTCGACGGGGAGTTCACGCTGCCGCCGGAGGTGTACGCGCACGTGCGGGACTGGCCGCAGCAGTACATCGCGGACACGGTGCGCGACGACCGGGACTCCGCGCCGTACGTCCCCAAGGGCGTGGTCGTCCACGATGACGACGACTGGGCGGACGACGTCCGGCCGAAGACGCCGTGGGCCGATTCGGTGATCTACGAGCTGCACGTGCGCGGCTTCACGATGCGCCATCCGGGTATTCCCGAGGAGCTGCGGGGCACCTACGCGGGGCTGGCCCATCCGGCGGCGATCGAGCACCTGGTCAAGCTCGGGGTCACCGCCGTGGAGCTGCTGCCGGTGCACCAGTTCGCGCACGAGGACCATCTGCTGCGCCGCGGGCTGCGCAACTACTGGGGCTACAACTCGATCGGCTACTTCGCCCCGCACGCGGCGTATTCGGCGAGCGGCACCGCCGGGCAGCAGGTCGGGGAGTTCAAGCGGATGGTCCGCGCCCTGCACGCGGCCGGCATCGAGGTCATCCTCGACGTGGTCTACAACCACACGGCGGAGGCGGGCGAGCTGGGTCCGACGCTGTCGCTGCGCGGCATCGACAACCGCGGCTACTACCGGCTCCAGTCGGACCAGCGCCGGTACGCCGACTACACGGGCTGCGGCAACACCCTGCACGCGGGGCGCCCGCACGTGCTGCGCCTCATCACCGACTCGCTGCGCTACTGGGTGACGGAGATGGGGGTGGACGGATTCCGCTTCGACCTGGCGGCGGCCCTGGCCCGCTCGATGCACGACGTGGACATGCTGTCCCCGTTCCTGGCCGTGATCGCCCAGGACCCGGTGCTGCGCCGGGTCAAGCTGATCGCCGAGCCGTGGGACGTGGGCTCGGGCGGCTACCAGGTGGGGGCGTTCCCCCCGCTGTGGACGGAGTGGAACGACCGCTACCGGGACGCCGTACGGGACTTCTGGCGCGGCGCGCTGCCCGACGTGCGGGATCTCGGGTACCGGCTGTCGGGGTCGAGCGACCTGTACGCGTGGGGCGGGCGGCGCCCGTACGCCTCGGTGAACTTCGTCACCGCGCACGACGGTTTCACCCTGCGCGACCTGGTGTCGTACGAGCGCAAGCACAACGAGGCGAACGGGGAGGAGGGCCGGGACGGCACCCATGACAACCGGTCGTGGAACTGCGGGGCCGAGGGCGAGAGCGACGACGTCCGGATCGGGGTCCTGCGCCGCCGCCAGCTGCGCAACCTCCTGACCACCCTGCTGCTGTCGACGGGCGTGCCGATGCTGGTGGCGGGAGACGAGTTCGGACGCACGCAGGGCGGCAACAACAACGCCTACTGCCAGGACAACGAAACCGGGTGGGTGGACTGGTCGCTGCTGTCGGATCCGGCCTGGCAGTCGCTCTTCGCCCTGGCCTCGCGGCTGATCTCGCTGCGCCACGCCCATCCGGTGCTGCGGCGGCGGGCGTTCTTCTCGGGGCGGCCCCAGGGGGTGGACGGGCTGCGGGACCTGGCCTGGTTCACGCCGGCGGGCGCGGAGATGACGGAGCGGGACTGGTACGCGCCGGCCGCCGCGCTCGGCATGTACTTGTCGGGGCGGGACATCCCCGGGCGCGACGAGCGGGGCCGGCAGGTGACGGACGACAGCTTCCTCGCGCTGCTGCACGCCGGCGACCGGCCGGTGGCGTGGGCGCTGCCGGGGGAGCCGTGGGCCGAGGCCTACGAACTCGTCCTGGACACCTCGCTGGAGGAGCAGGCCGCCGCGCCCCTGAGCCGGTACCGCGGCGGCGAGACCCTGACGGTTCCGGCCCGCTCGGTCATGCTGCTCCGGGTCGTCAGCGGAGCAGCCGGAGCCGCCCTGCGATGATGTGTTCGACATCATCACGGAGGGGGTCCCTGCATGGGCAGAGTCGAAGCCGCGCTGCGGGAGCTGCGCGGGGCGCAGAAGTCGGCGAAGGGGGTGTCGCTCTATTCGCGGTTCGTCAACCGGCCCACCGGGCGCTACCTTGCCGCCGGTTCGTACGCGCTGGGGCTCACCCCGAACCAGGTGACGCTGGTCAGCGCCGCCTTCAGCTTCGCGGCCGTGGCCGCGGTCGCGCTGGCCGCGCCCTCGTGGGGCCTGGGTGTCGCGGTGTGGGGCGCGCTCGCCGTCGGGTTCGCCTTCGACTCCGCCGACGGGCAGCTGGCCCGGCTGCGCGGGGGCGGCAGCGCCGCGGGCGAGTGGCTCGACCACGTCGTGGACTGCGCCAAACTCACCGCGCTGCACACCTGTGTGCTGATCGCCTTCTACCGCTTCCCCGAGGCGTACGGGGTCGGCGGGGGCGCGGCGGGCGCGCACGGCTGGCTGCTGGTGCCGCTGGGCTTCCAGTTCGCGGCGGTGGTCACCTTCTTCGGCGGGCTGCTGACCGAGAAGCTCAAGCCCAAGCCGGTCCCCGGGAGCCCCGCCGCCGCGCCGTCGACCGTGCGCGCGGTGGCGTTGCTGCCCGTGGACTACGGGGTGTTCTGCCTGGTGTTCCTGCTGCTGGGCGGCGGGAAGCTGTTCGCGTACGCCTACGCGGGCCTGGGCGTGGTCGCCGGCCTGTTCCTGCTGGCCTTCCTCGCCAAGTGGTTCCGGGAGCTCAGCGCCGTTCCCCGGTGACCTGGCCCGGCAGCGCGGGGGGCTGTGCGAGCGCGTCCAGGGCCCGGCGCAGCTGGGTGCTGGAGGTGTGGACGGTGTAGGGGAAGTAGACGACGTCGACCCCGTGGGCGGCGAAGTCCTTCTCCAGCCGGTCGCCCTTGGGGGTGCCCCGCCAGTCGTCGCCCTTGAAGATGACGTCGAAGCGGACCTGCTTCCAGGTCTCCACCTTGTCCGGGACGGTCTCGACGAAGGCGGCGTCGACGTACTTCACGCTGCGGACGATTTCCAGCCGTTCGACGAGCGGGATCATCGGGCGGCGTCCCTTGGCGAGTTCGGCCATCTCGTCGGAGACCACGCCCGCCACCAGGTAGTCGCACCGACTTCGGGCGTGCCGAAGGATGTTGAGGTGGCCGATATGGAACAGATCGTAGGCGCCCGGCGCATAGCCGACTCGGTACGGTCTGCGCGGCGGCGCGCCAAAGTCGGACATGTCCCGCTCCGTCATCTGTTACCCCCAGCGGCCACACCCCCCGGTGCAGCGGATTAGCAGACAATAGCGTGCGCGTTCCACACCGTGCGGGTGAACGAATAGGGTGACGAGCGCACCATCCAGGGGAGAAGAGGACGTTCAGTGTCGAGATCCGGTCACCGGCGCATGCTGCTGGTTTCCACCAATTACGCTCCCGAGCACGCGGGGATTGGGCCCTACGCCACCCAGATCGCGGAGCACTGGGCGGATCTCGGCCACGAGACCCATGTCCTCGCGGGCATGCCGCACTACCCGGCGTGGTCCTTGGAACCGGAGTACCGGGGGGCGCTACGGCGCACGGAACAGCGCGCGGGGGTCACCGTGCACCGGCGTGCGCACACGGTGCCGCGGAAGCAGACCGCCGTGAAGCGGGCCCTCTTCGAAGGATCGATCCTGCTGCACGGCGCCGTGGCCCCGCCCAGGATGCCGAAGCCGGACGCCGTACTCGCCCAGATGCCCAGCCTGGCCGGCGGCGTGCTCGCCGCCCGGCTCGCGGCGCGGTGGAAGGTCCCCTACGTCCCCGTCGTCCAGGACCTGATGGGCGCCGCCGCCGCGCAGAGCGGGATCAGCGGCGGCGACAAGGCCGCCGCGATCGCCGGGCGCGCCGAGGCGTACGCCCTCAAGCGGGCCACTCTCGTCGGCGTCATCCACGAGACCTTCGTGGACCGGGTCGTCGGCATGGGCGTGGACCCGGCCAGGATCCGTCTGGTCCCCAACTGGTCCCACGTGCCGGTGCCCACCAAGCCGCGCGGCGAGACGCGCCGCCACCTCGGCTGGGCGCCCGGCGAGACCGTCGTCCTGCACTCCGGGAACATGGGGCTCAAGCAGGGACTCGAAGTCCTCGTGGGGGCCGCCCGGCTGGACCGCGGCGTCCGCTTCGTCCTGATGGGCGACGGCAGTCAGCGCACGGCGCTCGCCGCGCTCGCGGCCGACGTCCCCAATCTGGACATCATCCCCCCTGCCGCTGACGGGGAGTTCCCGGATATCCTCGCCGCGGCGGACGTTCTCGCCGTCACGCAGCACGCCGCCGTGCTGGACATGAGCGTGCCGTCCAAGCTCACCTCCTACTTCCAGACCGGCCGGCCCGTCGTCGCCTCCGTGGCCGCGGAGGGCGGAACCGCCCAGGAGGTGGAACGCTCGGGCGCGGGGGTACTCGTACCGCCGGAGGACCCCGAGGCCCTGCTGAAGGCCGTACGGGCCCTGGCCGAGGACCCGGAAGGCGCGGACGCACTCGGAGCGGCCGGACCCCGCCACGTGGCGGCCCATCTGAGCCGTGAGGCGGGCCTGGCCCGCATCGACGCCCTGATCGACGAAGCACTTGGGGGACCCCGGCCGTGATCGAGACGAACCGCCCCGCAGCGGCACCGGCCGACGACGAACCGGATCTCCTCAGAGACCAGTTCCGCCAGCTCCTGCGCTACCGCAGGCTCATCGGCGCGGGCATCGGGGTCGGCCTGCTGGGCGGCGTCTACCTCGGCGTCTCCACCGCCGACACCTATGTCGCGACCGCCGACGTGGTGCTGCGCGCGCCCACCGACGACCCGTTCAACCCGAGCCTGGCCCCCGACAAGGCCATCAACATCGGCTCGGAGCGCCAGGTCGCCCTCAGCTCCTCCATAGCCAACGAGGCGGCGAAGAAACTCGGCGTCCCCGCCTCCGGCTTCGCCTCCCTGCGCAGCGGCCTGCAGGTGACCAATCCGCCGCAGACGATGGTGCTCCGCTTCACCTACACCGCGTCCTCCCCGAAGGAGGCCGCCAAGCGGGCCAACGCCATGACGGAGGCGTACCTGCTCAAGCGGCAGGAAGCCCTCGACGTCACCCGCGACAAGATGGTCACGGGCTACCAGGAGCAGCGCGACCCGGTGGCCAAGCAGCTCGACGAGCTGGTCAAGTCGATCAACTCGATGCCGGCGGGCACCGCGCGCGACGCGGCCTACTCCTCCAAGACCGACCTGCAGAGCAAGGTCAACACGCTCAACAGCAACATCGCCAAGCTCCAGGCCCTCGACATGACCCCGGGCCGCGTCACCAGCGCCGCGACCCCGCCCGCCGGGGCGGACGGCCCCGGCATCGTGATGTCCCTGGCGCTCGGCGCGGCCGTGGGTCTCGCGCTCGGCCTGCTGGCCGCCTGGGTCCGGCTCGTCTTCGACCCGGCGCCGCGTTCCGAGGGCGATGTGGCCCGGGCCCTGCGCGCTCCCGTCCTCGGCTACCTGCCGCGGGACCGGACCGGCGGCGGGCCGCTGCTCGCCGCGGGCGAGACCGATCCGCGGCTCGCGGAGGAATACCGTTCGGTGGCCTTCCGGCTCGCCTACGACTCCCGCTTCGCCGACCGGCGCCGGCTGCTCGTGGTCGCCCCGCGCGGCAGCAGCGAGACCGCCGCCGCGGTGGCCGTGAACCTCGGCGCCTCCTTCGCGGAGACCGGCAAGGACGTCCTGCTCATCGAGGCCGACCTACGCACCCCGGTCCTGGCCAGCCAGCTGCCCACCGACGCGGGCAGCCGGCCGCGCTGGAGCCAGTCGGCGAGCTCCCCGGCCGCCGGGAAGCGTCCCGCGCAGCACGGCGACACGGAGTGGCCCGACGGGCGCCAGCTGGTCGTGGACGCCGGTGAGTCGGGCGCCTTCGACCTGATCCCGGGTCAGCGGGTGCGCAACGTCGCCCGATCGCTGACCTCCGCGCGCGCCACCCGGCTGATCTCCGAGGCCGACTCCCCCAACGCCACGGTGGTCGTGCTGGCGCCGCCCGTACTCTCCTACGCCGACGCCCTCGCGCTCGTCGACCGCGTCGACGGTGTCCTGGTCGTCTGCGACCCGCGCGCCGTGCACCGCTCCGACCTGTCCCGGATCCGCGAGCTGATCAGCGGCGCCGGCGGCACCGTGCTCGGCGCGGTGCTGCACGCGCCGCTGCCCGGCGAGAAGCGCGGCCGCGGCAAGGACCGCGGCGCCGCAGCCCCGGCGGCACCGCAGGCCCCCTCCGCCCCGCGGCCCCAGCCGATCACCCGCGAGGACGTCGAGCCCGAACAGCACATCCCGGGCGACGGTACGGACACGGTCGCCCTGCGTACGGTCCGCCCGGGCCGGCGGTGAGCCGGCGCGCTCTCGCGGCGGCCCTGTCGGTCCTGGACCAGGCCGCCTCCAGCGCCACGAACATCCTCGTGCTGGTGCTGGCGGCCCGGCTGTCGTCGGCGTCCGCCTTCGCCGACTTCTCGATGGTGTACGTGACCTTCAGCGTGCTCCTCGGGCTGAACATGGCCTACGTGGGCCAGAGCCTGGTCCTGGAGAAGGGCGCGGGGATCCTCCCGGGCCGGGTCCGGGGCGAGCTCGGTGCGGTGTGCCGCTCAGCCGTGGGGTTCACCGGGGCCGCGTCGGCCACCGTGGGCGCGGTGCTCGCCGTGGTGGGCCTCGCGCTCCCCGGGGCCGGCGGCCGGGCCTTCCTCGCGCTGGGCCTCGTACTGCCCCTGGTGCTCCTCCAGGACGGGCTGCGGTACTGCTTCTCCGCGCTGCGCGCCCCCGGACGGGCGCTGGCCGCCGACGCACTGCGGCTGGCGTGCGCGGTCGCGGCGCTGGCCGTCCAGCCCGAAGGGGCCTCGGCGGGGCGCCTGGTGCTGGTGTGGGGGCTCTCGGCGCTGCCCGCGCTGGCCCTCGGGCTGTGGCTGCTGCTGCCGTACGTACGCGGCGCTCGCGCCGACCTGCGGCCGTACCTGCGGCGCGGTCACCTCGGGCAGCGGTTCGTGGTCGAGTTCGCCGTGGGCAACGGCTCCAGCCAGCTCGCCGTGCTGGGCCTCGGGGTCTTCGCGACGCCCCTGTCCGTCGGCGCGCTGCGCGGTGCTACCACCCTGTTCGGGCCGCTGAACGTGCTGTTCAACTCCGCGAACGCCTTCGGCCCCCCGGTGCTGGGGCGGCTCGGCGGCAAGCGGGCCACCGTCCGGGCGACGGCCGCGCTGGGCCTGGTGCTGGCCGCGGTCGGCGCGGGCTGGGGAGCCGTGCTGTACGCGCTGCCCGACCGGGTCGGCTCCTCCCTGCTGGGCGACACCTGGGCGGCGACGTCCGCGCTGCTGCCGGCCACCGGCGCCCAGTACGCCGTCATGGGGCTCGGCACCTGCGCGCTGCTCACGCTGCGCGTGCTCGCCCCGAAGGCCACGCTGTCGTTGCAGGTGGTCTTCTCGCTGCTGTCCGTGGGCCTCCTGCTGGGCGGCTACGCCGTGTGGGGCGTGGCGGGCGCCGCCTGGGGCCTGGCGGCCGGCTCGGCGGCGAAGGCGGGCGCCGGCTGGCTGCGGGTGACCCGGCTCCCGGCCCCCGCGCCGCAGCCCGCCCCGGCGGCCTCGGCCGCGTAACGGCGGCCCGGCGCGCGGGAGGGGTCCTCAGCGCAGGGTCGTGGCCCGGTCCTGGCGGTAGGTCGCGACCAGCGCCAGGCACAGCGCGGCGATCGCGACGCGGCCCGAGGCCTGGAGCAGGGGTCCGCGCAGCAGGATGAAGGAGTAGCCCGCGACCAGCGGGACCACGACCGAGATCAGGCTCCCCGGCGGGCTGCGGCGGGTCGCGCGCTTCGCGTAGCGCCGGTCGACGCGGGCGGAGGCGTATCCCATGCCCAGCAGTCCGGCGCCCATGCCCAGCGGACCGAAGTCGATCCACAGCTCCGCCCAGATCGGGGAGGAGAGGTTGGTGTTGACCGTGCCCATCCACTGACCGACCATCACGCCCGTGTCCCGCGGCTTGCCCGGCCACATCGAGCGCGGCACCGCGAAGAAGACCGATCCCGCGAGCTGGCGGCCGTAGGAGTGGCCGGGGCCGGAGTTCGAGAAGGTGATGGTGTTCGCGAACATGCCGATCTGGTCGTAGTCCTTGAGGGCCATCGGCTCCAGGAAGGACGTCGTCTCGACCGGCTTGTAGTTCTTCTCGTCGTAGCGGAAGCGGTCCGCGAAGGGGAAGACCAGGAGGGCGACGACCACGGCCATGGACAGCGCCACCCGGTACATCGCGGCGCTCACCGGGAAGATGGTGAACAGCAGCGCGAACATGACCGTCAGGAACCAGTAGCGCGGGTTCGAGATCGGATTGTTGACCACGAGGTTCAAGACGGCCAGCGCCGACCAGGTGACGATGATCGAGACCTTGCGGCGGGCGAACTTCGAGGTGATCAGCCAGCGCGTGTAGAGCAGCAGGGCGAGCAGCGCCGGTACGGTGCCGAAGCCGCGCAGCAGGGCCTGCCCGGCCTGGCCGTCGCCGTTGGAGACGCCCGCCTCCTCGATGCCCGCGATGATCTCCTGACGGCTGGAGAAGAAGACCGCCGGACCGCCGAGCTTCATCACGAAGGCGGCGCTGCACAGGAACGCCAGTACGGTCAGCAACTGCAGGCGCCGCCGGTGGGCCATGACCGGGCGCGGCTCCTTCTGGGAGCCGCCCGCGCGGCCGGCCGGCCGGTGCCGGGCGAGCAGGACGCCGACGTCGTAGGCCGTGCACCCCAGGAGCACCAGGCCGATGGCGACGGTCAGGTCGGATCGGGCGCCGACGACGGGGGTGGGGACCTGACCGAGTACGGCCTGCGCGAGCGGGGCCACGCCCATGGCCATGTAGACGAAGAGCCAGAAGGAGCCCTGGAGCAGCTTGCGGCGGCTGGTGAGCACCATCGCTGAGAGCCGGGCTCCCGCGTACATGGTGAGCAGGAGCTGGAGCCAGAAGGCCGCGTCGCGCCGGCCCGCGCCGGTCTGGGCGGCGACGAACAGCGGCAGGAAGACGGTGAATCCGAGGACGAGCGGGACCGACAGCGCCCGCGAGAGCAGGGTGCGCGGGGTGGTGACCCGGCCCCACTGCGCCTCGTCCCCGACGACCGGCGGCGGGGGTGCGACGGAGGGCTTGCGTATGTCCGTTGCCACTGCCGCCCCCACCCCATGTGCCTGACTCGCGCGCAGTCTAGTCTGAGCGGGCGGCGCCCGGGGAGGCGCCGGTGGGGGTCCCCCCGGCGGCGTCGGGGGTGGGTGGACGATCGGGGCTTCAGGTGCGTGACCTTCCTGCCTTCACGCTGGCCGGATACGACAAGGGGCGCGGGCTGCTGACGCAGGCGCTCTGGTTCGCCGTGATGAACACGCTCTTCATGAGCTGGTTCTGTCCGCCGCGGCTGCGGGTGGCGCTGCTGCGCGCCTTCGGGGCGCGGATCGGCGAGGGCGTGCTGATCCGGCACAGGGTGCGGGTGCTGTGGCCGTGGAAACTCACCGTCGGGGACCACACCTGGATCGGTGAGGGGGCCTGGCTGCTGAACCTGGAGCCGGTGACGATCGGTTCGCACGTGTGCCTCTCGCAGGAGGCCATGCTGTGCACCGGCTCGCACGACCACCGGGCCGCCGACTTCCGTTACCGCAACGCGCCGATCACCGTCGAGGACGGCGCGTGGGTGGCCGTACGGGCGACCGTGCTGGCCGGGGTCACCGTGGGCCGCTGCGCGGTGGCGGGCGCGGGCGCGGTCGTGCACGAGGACCTGCCCGAACTGACCCTGCAGACGGGGGACGGTCAGCGCCGCCCGGTCGAGGAGCCCAAGTGAGCGTCCTGAGAGTCCTGCACGCCGTCACGCTGCACTCCCCCTCCCACGCCTTCGGCGGCCCGGTCCGGGTCGCGCTGAACCTGTCGAAGGGCCTGCGGGCCCGGGGCCACGAGGCGCGGCTGCTGGCGCTGGGCGAGGGCTTCGAGGAGTGGCCCGCCCATGTGGAGGGCGTCCCGGCGAAGCTGTTTCCGGCCCGTCGCCTGCTCCCCCTCGGCTTCAGCGGGATGACCTCTCCGGCGCTGCTGGCCTCGGCCGGCCGCCTGGTGCGGGACGCCGACGTCGTGCACGTCCACCTGGCGCGCGACCTGGTGAGCCTGCCGGTGGCCCTGGCCGCGCTGCGGGCGGGCAAGCCGCTGGTGCTCCAGACCCACGGCATGGTGGACCCGAGCGAGAAGTTGCTGGCCAAGGTGCTGGACGCGGTGGCGGTACGCCGTCTGCTGCGCGGCGCGGACGCGGTGCTGTACCTGACCCCGCACGAGCGCGAGGGGCTGGACGCGGTGGTCGGCGCGCCCCTCCCGCAGACCGTGCGCCTGGTCAACGGAACCCCGGCGCAGGAGGAGCGGCCCCCGCTGAGCGGTCCGCCGCGCATCCTGTACTCGGCGCGGCTGCAGGCCCGCAAGCGGCCCGTGGACTTCGTCGACGCGGCCCCGGCGGTCCTCGCGGCGCACCCGGACGCGCACTTCGTGGTGGCGGGCCCGGACGAGGGGGAGGCGGCGGCCGTCCGGGCCCGCGTCACGGCGCTGGGCCTCTCGTCCCGCTTCACCGTCCCGGGCGCCCTGTCCGGTGCGGAGGTCCTCTCCGAGCTGCGGCGGGCGCACGTCTACGTCCTGCCCTCCGTGGACGAGCCGTTCCCGATGTCGGTCCTGGAGGCCCTCGCGGTGGGCGTCCCGTCGGTGGTGACGCACTCCAACGGCCTGGCCCGCGACGTCAGCGCGGCGGGCGCGGGGCACGCGGTCGAGCCCGGCCCGGCGGGCGTCGCGGCGGCGGTCCTGGCCCTGCTGGACCCGGCGGCGAACGCGGCCGCCTCGCGGGCGGCGCGCGAACTGGCCGCCGCGTCCTTCTCGATGGACGCCGTCCTGGACACCCTGCTCCCGGTGTACGAGGCGGCGGCCGCCGCGCACGGACCGGCCTGATCCACGAGACGGCCCCTAGGCCGTCTCTTCCGGACCTTGCCGGGCCCCCGGCGTCTGGCACCGCACCTGGCCGCGTTGTCGGGACGTCCGGGTACGTCCAGTACGCGGCACGCCCCTCCGCCTTGCCATGCACGGCACCAGACGCCGCGGGCTCGGCCGTCAAGATCCGGAAGAGACGGCCTAGATGACGTCCCGGCGCCGTTCCTCCACCACCGGGATGGCGCCCGCCGCGCGGCGGCGCTTGAGGACGCTGGAGTACACGGCGAGGCCGATGGCCCCCGCCGCCATCATGATGAGGCCGACCAGGTCGAGGTCGACGCTGCTCATCTCCCAGTCGGTGGCGAAGGTCAGGATGGCCCCCACCACGATCAGGCCGATGCAGCCGCCCAGGCCACTCATAGGATCGCCTCCGCATGCCGGTGTGTCGTCGTGTCTCCACGCGGGTACCCCGCCCCGGCAGGCGAAAACGCCCCCGGGGACCGGCAGTCCGGCCCGGGGGCGTTCTCGTACGGCGGTGGCGGCCCTACGCGGGCACCCAGGCGTAGCAGCCGGTGGAGCTGAACTCCGCCGTGCCCGCCGGGATCTGCGCCGTGATCGGCTCGCCCGCCTTGGGCGGGGTCTGCGGACCCGAGGCGAGGGCGGCGCCGTCCTTGCCCCTCGCCTCCCACGTGCAGTTCGTGGCCTGGGTCAGGGCCCGGTAGGTGCCGGCCGCCGGTGACGGGCGGGCGCCCTCCCGGAAGCCCTTCTCGGCCGCCGCGAGGATCGGCTTCTGCTCCGGGCACAGGAAGGTGATCGCGTCCTTCGCGCCGGGGATCTCCCCGGCGATGACCGCTCCGGTTGCCGCGTCCTTGTCGCGCTTCGCCGTGCGCTCCACCCGCTGGCAGGCCTCCTGGCCGCCCTGCAGGACGGCCGCGGGGTCCATCTTCTCGGGGACCCGGCCGCTGAGGTACTTCTTCTCCTGCGCCGTGAAACTGCCCGTCTTCGGGGTGAGCTTCGCGTCGGGCAGGACGGGCCCCGTCGGCTTCGCGTCGGGGTCGGCGGACGGCGGCGGGGTGTCCGCCGGGTCGGGGGCCGCCGAGGAGGCCGGGGGCTTCGCCTTCGCGCCGGAGTCGGCCTTGTCGCCGCCCGAACTGCAGGCGGTGAGCGTGAGGGCGGCGGTCAGCAGGACAGCAGCCGCTGCGGAGCGTCGGTACATCGGATGGCTCCCGTACTTACTGGGGGTGGGACAGGGGTGCGGGGCCCGGCCGGTGAGAGCCGGGCCCCGCACGCCGTCAGGCGGTTGCTTCGGTGTCGCTACTTCACGCCGAAGGTGAGGACCAGCTGCGGAGCGCCCTCCGCCGCGGTGGACTCCGAGGACCAGAGCCACAGCGGGTCGGTGCCCGTGCTCGTCAGGCCCAGGCTGTAGCTGCCGCCCAGCACCGCGGAGAGCGCGGTGGTGTCCAGCTCCACGTTGTGGATCGCCGAGCCGTCCGGCACGCCCGTGATGCTGCCGAGCGGGGTGGTGCCGAGCGTGGGCTTGGTGTTGAAGGTCGTGCCCGCACCGCTCCAGGTGCCGGTGACCGGGACCACGGACACGGTGTCGGCGGTGCCGGCGCCCGTCTGCGTGGTCGTCTTGAACTGCAGCGTCGCCGACTTCAGGACCTGGCCGGCCGGAGCGGCCGGCAGGGTGAAGCGCAGGTACGACTCGTACGCCGAGGTGCCGCGCACGGCGAGCGAGGTCGACGTGCCGTAGGCGGTGCTCGGGGCGCCCTGGTTGATGTAGGTGTCCTCGGCCGCCTTGACCGCGGAGACCGTGTCGGTCGGGGCGTTGGCCAGGTCGAAGTGGCTCTTGACCTGGGCCTGGGTGAGCGCCGTCGGGTAGACGGCCGTCTCGTCGAGCTGCCCGGCGAAGAAGTTGCTCGTGGGACGGTTCGGCCAGCCGGAGAGGTTGTCGCCACCGGCGTGCCAGAAGCCCGCGTAGGTGGTGTTGCTCGCGGCGTTCAGCGTGCCCTTGTTCTGGCCGTCGACGTACAGCGTGATGCCGCCGGGGCCCTGGGTGCCGACCACGTGGTGCCACTTGTTGTCGTTGTACGTGTCGAACAGACCGGTGGTGACGGTCTTGGCCGAGCCGTTGTAGACGCCGAAGGCGAGCCGGCCGGTGTTGGTCATGTACAGGTGACGGTCGTACGAGCCGCTGGAGCGGGCGGTGTTGTTGCCGAAGCCGATCAGCTTGCCGCCGCGGGTGGTGTTCGTCTTGAACCAGGTCTCGATGGTGTAGGTGCTGCCGACCGTCTGGCGGTGGTCGCTGTAGACCTGCTGGCTCGTCCCGTTGAAGCCCATCGCCGTGCTGGTGCCGGAGACGGCGCCGGGCGACTGGCGCAGGGCCGGGGCGTTGAGCTGGACACCGCTGGTGTTGCCGGACACCGAGGAGTCGGCGGTGTACGGGCTGACCGTGTCGTCGTAGCGCCAGTACAGCTGGGCGCCGTCGGCGCGGACCTGGTTCGGGTAGGACTGGACCGAGGCCGGGACGGTCACGGAGGCGTTGGCCGACAGGGCGCTGGTGTTGCCGGCGTCGTCGGTCGCGGTCACCCGGTAGGTGTACGTCTGGCCGGCCTTGACGGTGGTGTCGGTCCAGGAGGCCTGCGGGCGCTCCCACTCCAGCGAGCTCGCCGTGACGGTGGCGACCGGGGTGGCCGAGCCGTTGCGGTAGATGCGGTAGGTCAGCTTGCTGTCGTCCGCGTCGTAGCTGGTGCGCCAGCGGACCTGGGCCTCGCCGGGCTTGACGCTCGCGGCGCTGGCCACCGGGGTGGTCGGTGCGCCGACGTCGCCGGTGGAGGCGAAGCGGGTCAGGCCCCACTGCGTCTTGCCGTTGATGAGGGTGAACTCACCGCCGACCCACATGTACTTGACGTCGTTCTTCTCGGCCACGGCCATGACGCGCGGGCCGATGCCCTCGATGTCGGCCATGGCGCCGTCGTTGGCGGTGGGGTGCCAGCCGAGCTTGCCCGGGCCGCGTACGAAACCGTCCACGGGCGCGGGGGCGGCGCCTTCGTGGTTGGTCGGCTGCGCCAGCAGGAAGTTGCGCTTGCCGTCGGGGAACTCCAGCTCGGTGGAGCAGTCGTGCGCGTGCGAGGAGCTGTAGAGCACTCCCTGGTACGGCAGGACGAACTGGGTGGCGCCGAGGCAGCGGTCGCGCCACTTCTCGTTGAAGTCGCTGAGGTTCAGGCCGATGCGGCCGTCGAAGACGCCACCGCCGGAGCCCTCGTTGCCCGTGTAGAAGCCGGTGTCGTCGGTGGAGATGTCCTTGACGACCGAGTTCGACGGGATGTTGGTGTAGGCCTTGGTGAGCGCGCCGGTGGTGGCGTTGACCACGGCCAGGGCGTGGCTGGTCTTGCCGTTGACGGTGAAGAAGTCACCGCCGAGCAGCACGTTCTTGCCGTCGGGGGTCACCTCGACGGCGCGGCCCGGCTCGTCGACGTTGGCGACGAATGGCTTGAGGTCACCGGAGGTGGCGTCCACCGCGGCGAACCGCTCGCGGGTCTGGCCCTGGACCGTGGGGAAGTCGCCGCCCGCGTACAGGGTGTCGTCGGTGACGGCGAGCGCGCGCACGGTGGCGGAGAAGCCGGGGTGGAACGATGCCCTGGGGGTGCAGGCCGCGATGTCGATGGCCGCGACGTTGGAGACCGGGGTGCCGTTGACGGCGCCGAAGGAGCCGCCCGCGTAGAGGGTCTTCTGGTCCTTCGAGACGGCCAGCGACCGCACGGTCGCGGCGCCGTCGCCGATGGTGAAGGCGAGCTTGCAGGAGGTGGGGTTGCCCGTCGCGGCGTCGAGCGCGACGAAGTTCACGGCCTCCTGCTCGGCGCCGGCCGCGCCCTCGGGCGGGCGCACGGCGGAGAAGGTACCGCCGGCGAAGACGGTGCCGTTCGCCTGGGCCATCGCCCAGACCACGCCGTTCGTCTGCCAGGTGGGCAGTTCGTCGGCGGTGAATGCCACCGGCGGCGTGATGGCGGACGCCTGAGGCATCAACACCAGGCCTATACCGGTGCCGGCACCGGCCAGTGACAGGACGAGGGCAGCAGTCAGCCCTCTGGATCTACGCATGAGCCCCCCAGGGCAATTGCCCGGTTTGATGGCTGGAACTATCCGAACAGCCATATGTACTGGCGCAGACTAGGGCTCACGCGAGGACCCGTCACCTCCCTTGACCCATTGCATACCAACTTGGAACCAACGGTTCAGCGCGGAGGGCGCACTACGGACATACGGCAGGTTTATCCCGGCCACACCCACAGGGACCTGCGGACATGGCCGAACACGGCCAATCGTAGGGGAAATATAAGGCCTCAGCGGTCGATACGGACCGTCACGCCCGCGAGTTGGTCCTGCACCTGGCGGATGTCGGCGTCCACCATGATCCGGGCCAGTTCCGCCACCAGGACCGTCGGCTTCCAGCCGAGCAGCTCATGGGCCTTGGAGGCGTCGCCGATGAGGGCGTCGACCTCGCTGGGGCGCTCGTACTTGGGGTCGTAGCGCACGTGCTCGGTCCAGTCGAGACCGGCGTGGCCGAAGGAGGACTCGACGAACTCGCGGACGGTCGCGGCCACTCCGGTGGCGACGACGTAGTCGGTGGGCTCGTCCTGCTGGAGCATCCGCCACATGGCGTCCACGTACTCGGGCGCGTAGCCCCAGTCTCGCACCGCGTCGAGGTTGCCGAGGTACAGGTGTTCCTGGAGACCGGCCTTGATGCGGGCGACCGCGCGGGTGATCTTGCGGGTCACGAAGGTCTCGCCGCGGCGCGGGGACTCGTGGTTGAAGAGGATCCCGTTGACGGCGAACATGCCGTACGCCTCGCGGTAGTTCACCGTGGTCCAGTACGCGAAGACCTTCGCGGCGCCGTACGGGCTGCGCGGGTGGAACGGGGTGCCCTCGTTCTGCGGGGGCGGGGTGGCGCCGAACATCTCGGAGGACGAGGCCTGGTAGATACGGGTGTCGACGCCGCTGGCCCGGATGGCCTCCAGCAGCCGCAGCGCGCCGAGGCCGGTGACGTCGCCGGTGTAGAGCGGGGCGTCGAAGGACACCCGCACATGCGACTGGGCGCCGAGGTTGTAGACCTCGTCGGGGCGTATCTCGCGGAGCAGGTTCACCAGGGCCACGCCGTCGGACAGGTCGGCGTGGTGCAGGACGAAGGACCGGTTGGCGGTCTGCGGGTCCTGGTAGATGTGGTCGACGCGCTCCGTGTTGAAGCTGGAGGACCGCCGCACGAGCCCGTGCACCGTGTAGCCCTTGGAGAGCAGGAGCTCGGCGAGGTACGAGCCGTCCTGCCCGGTGACGCCGGTGATGAGTGCGGTCTTGCCCATACGGGTCCCCCTGGGATGCGTTGTTCGTGGTGCCGGGCGCGCTTCCCCTGCGCGCCCGTGGTGGCCCGTGGGCCGGATGCGTACCGTACACGCCGGGCCCGCCCAAGTACGGCCCCGGACCCCCGGGTGAGCTCGCGGCCGCCCGGGCCCGGACTGCTGCGCCCGGACTGCCGCGTCCCCCGCGGGAGCGGACTGGCATCATCGGCGGTATGACAAGTTCGCTGCCGCTCCTGCCCCCGAACGCCCGCGTCTTCGTCGCGGGCCACCGCGGCCTCGTGGGGTCCGCGGTCGCCCGGCGGCTGACCGCCGACGGCCACGAGGTGCTCACCCGGGGCCGCGCCGACCTCGATCTGCGCGACGCCGCCGCGACCGCGGCGTACCTGAAGGACGTGCGCCCGGACGCCGTCGTGCTGGCCGCCGCCAAGGTCGGCGGGATCATGGCCAACAGCACCTACCCGGTGCAGTTCCTGGAGGAGAACCTGCAGATCCAGCTCAGCGTGATCGGCGGCGCGCACGCCGCCGGCGTGGGCCGGCTGCTGTTCCTCGGCTCCTCCTGCATCTACCCCAAGCTCGCCCCGCAGCCCATCCGCGAGGACGCCCTGCTGACGGGCCCGCTGGAGCCGACCAACGAGGCCTACGCCCTCGCGAAGATCGCCGGCATCGTCCAGGTCCAGTCGTACCGCAAGCAGTACGGGGCCTCGTACATCTCGGCCATGCCCACGAACCTCTACGGTCCCGGCGACAACTTCGACCTGGAGTCCTCGCACGTCCTGCCCGCCCTGATCCGGCGCTTCCACGAGGCCGCCGCCGAGGGCCGCGAGGAGGTCACCCTGTGGGGTTCGGGCACCCCGCGCCGGGAGTTCCTGCACGTGGACGACCTGGCCGCCGCCTGCGCCGTGCTGTTGGAGACGTACGACGGGGACGAGCCCGTCAACATCGGCTGCGGCGAGGACCTGACCATCAAGGAGCTGGCCGAGACCGTCGCCGAGGTGACCGGCTTCCGCGGCCGCCTCGCCTGGGACACCTCCAAGCCGGACGGGACCCCGCGCAAGCTGCTGGACGTCGGCCGCCTGACCGCGCTCGGCTGGAAGCCCGGCATCCCGCTGCGGGAGGGCGTCGCCGCCACGTACGCGTGGTGGCGCGGGCAGAGCTGAACGCACGGGCGGCCACGGCCCCCTTCAGTAGGCTCCGCGACCGTCGACGACGGCGCGGAGCGTGCGGCCCATCACGTCGACGTCACTGGTGAACGACCAGTTGTCGACGTACTGCAGGTCCAGCTGAATCGTTTCGTCCCACGACAGGTCGGAGCGCCCGCTGATCTGCCACAGCCCCGTCATCCCGGGCCGCACGGTGAGCCGGCGCAGCTCGACCTCGTCGTAGAGCGCCACCTCCTCCGGCAGCGGCGGACGCGGGCCGACCAGCGACATGTGGCCGGTCAATACGTTGATCAGCTGCGGCAGTTCGTCCAGGGAGGTGCGGCGCAGCAGCCGGCCCACCCGGGTCACGCGGGGATCGCGGCGGATCTTGAACATCAGGCCGTCGTTCTCGTTGGCCCCGCTCAGCTCCTCCTTGCGCGCGTCGGCGTCCACGACCATGGTGCGGAACTTCCACATCACGAAGGGGACCCCGTCGCGGCCGATGCGCCGCTGGCGGTAGAACGCCGGGCCGCGCGAGCCGGTCCGGATGGCCACGATGATGCCGAGGAAGAGCGGCGAGAGCAGCAGCAGCCCGGCCGCGGCTCCCACCCGGTCCAGGGCCGACTTGAGCAGGGTCTGCACGCCGCGGCTGACCGGGGGCGCGACCCGCAGCACGGCCAGCCCGCCCGCGGACAGGGTCTCCAGCCGCTTGACGGAGACCTCCACCAGCCCGGTGAAGACGGCGAGTTCGAGCCCCGCGTCGTGCAGGGCCCAGGCGACCCGGCGCAGCCGCTCCCCCGCGATCCGCACGCCCGGGGCCACCAGCACCAGGTCGGCGTGGTGGCTGGCGACGGCGCCGAGCACGGCCGCGGCGTCGCCGCCCGCGGCCGAGGGCGGCTCGGCGTCGAGCCGGGCCGCGACGGGCACGCCGCTGACGAGCGACCCGCCGCCGACCGGGACCACGCCGACGACCACGTACGGGTGGTCGGTGCGGGCGGAGAGGTGGGCGATGACCTCCTCGGCCGCGTCGGGCTCGCCGACGACCAGGACCCGGCTGACGGCCTGGGCCTCGCGGCGGGCGGCCGAGAGGTGACGGTAGGTCAGCTTGTGGCAGGCGACCGTGATGAGCAGGGCGGGCAGCAGGGCCCCGATGGCCGACAGCCGGGGGGTGTCCTCCTCGGTCACCACGCGCGCCACGGCCAGTACGCCGATCAGAATCAGCCAGTCGTGCACGACAGGCAGCACACCGCGGGACTCCCCGAGCACGCGGGACGCGTACCGGCGGCGCAGCGCCTGCACGCCGGTCCACGCCACGGCGGCGGCGAGGGCGCAGAAGAGCGGCCTGACCTGCTGCGCGGCCTCGAAGACGAGCCCGACCGGGAGGGCGGCTCCGAGGAAGTCGGCGGCGACGGCGGCCGGGCGGTACCAACGGGCCTTGTCCCCGAGGCGCCGTACGGGCGCTGCGGACCCCACGGCGGTACGAGCCACTCTTTGCGCAGGAAAATGGACATGCCTCATGGGCCCCCCTGGCACGTGGTCAACGACTGTGGCGGGCGTCCATGGCTTCCCCAGGCAACGAACATCTGCCGCACCGGCAAACAGTACGACAAACACCAGTACGGCAAATGCCGTTCGGGGCAATACGGCCTCTCTTTGCCCAAGCGTTAGCAACCGGTATGGGCACTTCCGAATGCCGGCCCCCCCCTCTCGCACACGAAGGTGAATGGTCCGCATACCGGATACGTATCTTCGAACAACGAACGATTTCCGGCCAATCCTTTGACGCGGCCCTGACATTCGGCTCCGCAAGTGGCAATCTTCGACCGTTCTTCGCACCAGCACTGTTCTGCCCGGAGGCCCTACCCAGCCATCCGGAACCCCCCTTGCAGAAGGAGTCTGCGTTGAGGTCCACCCCCCAGCGGCGTGCCACCGCGGCCGGCGCACTCGTTGCCGCGGCAGCCATGCTCGCCGTAGGCATACAGGCAGGTACCGCCACCGCCGACGCCACCGCGTCAGAGGCCCGTACGGCCGTCAAGTCCAACCCGGGCGCGGCCAACCGCACCCTCAGCGCCTCGGAGCGTGCGACGCTCCTCGCCGAGGCCAACTCGACCACCGCGCAGGCCGCCAAGGCGCTCGGCCTGGGCGGTGGCGAGCAGCTCGTCGTCCGCGAGGTCGTCCAGGACGCCGACGGCACCACGCACACGATGTACGAGCGCACCTACAACGGACTCCCGGTCCTCGGCGGTGACCTCACGGTCCACGCCAAGGACGGCGTCACCAAGAGCGTGACCAAGGCGACCCAGCACGCGATCAAGGTCGCGGACACCGAAGCCTCGGTCACCCCCGCGGCCGCCGAGAGCCAGGCCGTCGCCGCCGCCGGCGCCGAGGGCTCCAAGGAGCTCAAGGCCTCCAAGAGCGCCCGCAAGGTGATCTGGGCGGCCTCGGGCGTTCCGGTCCTCGCGTTCGAGACCGTCGTCGGCGGCCTCCAGCACGACGGCACGCCGAACGAGCTGCACGTGGTGACCGACGCCAAGACCGGCGCCAAGATCACCGAGTGGCAGGCCATCGAGACCGGCACCGGCAACACCATGTACAGCGGCCAGGTGACCCTGGGCTCCACGCAGTCGGGCAGCACCTGGAACCTGACCGACGCCGCGCGTGGCAGCCACAAGACCTACAACCTCAACCACGGCACCGGCTCCGGCACCGGCACGCTCTTCTCCGGCCCGGACGACATCTGGGGCAACAACACGCCGCAGAACCTGGAGACGGCCGGCGCCGACGCGCACTACGGCGCCGCGGTCACGTGGGACTACTACAAGAACGTGCACGGCCGCAACGGCCTGCGCAACGACGGCGTGGCCCCGTACAGCCGGGTCCACTACGGCAACAACTACGTGAACGCCTTCTGGAGCGACAGCTGCTTCTGCATGACGTACGGAGACGGTGACGGCAACGTCAAGCCGCTCACCTCCACCGACGTCGCCGCGCACGAGATGACCCACGGCCTGACCTCGGTCACCGGCAACATGACCTACTCCGGTGAGCCCGGCGGTCTGAACGAGGCGACCTCCGACATCATGGCGGCGGCCGTCGAGTTCTACGCCAACAACCCGCAGGACGTCGGCGACTACCTGGTCGGCGAGAAGATCGACATCCGCGGCAACGGCACCCCGCTGCGCTACATGGACAAGCCCAGCAAGGACGGCTCGTCCAAGGACGCCTGGTACTCGGGCCTCGGCTCCATCGACGTCCACTACTCCTCGGGCCCGGCCAACCACTGGTACTACCTGGCCTCCGAGGGCTCGGGCGCCAAGGTCGTCAACGGCGTGAGCTACGACTCGCCGACCTCCGACGGCCTCCCGGTCACCGCGATCGGCCGCGACGCCGCCTCGAAGATCTGGTTCCGCGCGCTGACCACCGGTCTGTTCCGGTCGAACACCGACTACGCGGCGGCCCGTGTGGCCACCCTGCAGGCGGCCGCCGACCTCTACGGCGCCGGCTCGGCCACCTACAACAACGCGGCCAACGCCTGGGCGGCCATCAACGTCGGCCCGCGCATCCAGGTCGGTGTCTCGGTCACCAACCCGGGCAACCAGAACACCGTCACGGGCAGCGCCGTCAGCCTCCAGATCCAAGCCACCAGCACCAACGCCGGTGCCCTGACCTACTCGGCGACCGGCCTCCCGGCCGGCCTGTCGATCAACGCCTCGACCGGCCTGATCTCCGGTACGGCCTCCACCGCGGGCACGTCCAACGTGACCGTGACGGTGAAGGACTCGCAGAACCAGACCGGCACCGCGGCGTTCACCTGGACGGTCGGCACGAGCCAGCAGACCGTCTTCGAGAACACCACGGACTACGCGATCGCGGACAACGCGACCGTCGAGTCGCCGATCACCGTGAACCGCACCGGCAACGCGCCGAGCACCCTCAAGGTGGACGTCAACATCCTCCACACCTACATCGGTGACCTGAAGGTCGACCTCGTCGCCCCCGACGGCACCGTGTACAACCTGCACAACCGCTCCGGTGGCAGCGCGGACAACATCGTCAAGGCCTACACGGTCGACGCCTCCTCCGAGGTGGCCCAGGGAGTCTGGAAGCTCCGGGTCAACGACAACGCGAGCATCGACACCGGCAAGATCGACAGCTGGAAGCTCACCTTCTGACCCTCACCGAGGGTGCTGTGAAGGACAGCTGAGCAGATAGACACGGGGCCGCCCGGGAGAAGACCTCCCCGGGCGGCCCTGTCCCATGGGCGCCGCGGAATCACCGCAGCAGCACTCCGCCTCCCGCGTCCGTGTCCACCGGAGCCGCGACCAGTCCCAGTTCGGCCGGGGTGGCCAGCAGCGGGTGCGTGGGCAGGACGCGGACCGTGTAGCCGAAGGGCCCCGTGCGGTCGAGGGCGAGGGGGCCCTCGTACACCCAGCGCCCGTCCAGGTCCGGCCCGGCGGCCGGCTTGAGCGGGAAGCTGCGCCCGTCCCGGATCACGTCCTGGGCGTCCACCCGCCCGGCGAAGGCCTGCACCTCCACGTCCTCGGGCGCGAGCGAGTCCAGGGCCACCTGCACCCGCAGGGTGAGCGTGGCGCCCAGCTCGGCGGTGCCGTTCACGGGAGCCGCGGCCAGCGCCTCCACGTGCTCGACCGACACCCGCGGCCAGGCCGCCCGGACCCGGCCCTTCCACCAGGCGAGGTCGCGCGCCGCCTCGGGGGTGAGGGTGCGGTGCGCGAGCGCGGCCGGCGCGTAGAGCCGTTCGACGTACTCCCGCACCATCCGCCCCGCGAGCACCTTCGGCCCCAGGGAGGCGAGGGTGCGCCGGACCATCTCGATCCACCGCACGGGGAGTCCGCTCCGGCCGGCCCGGTCGTAGAAGCGGGGCGCGACCCGGTTCTCGATCAACTCGTAGAGGGCGCCGGCCTCCAGGTGGTCACGCCGGTCCTCGTCGGCGCCGAGTCCGTCCGCCGTCGGGATGGCCCAGCCGAAGTCCGGCTCGAACCACTCGTCCCACCACCCGTCCAGCACGGACAGGTTGAGGCAGCCGTTCAGCGCGGCCTTCATGCCGCTGGTCCCGCACGCCTCCAGCGGCCGCAGCGGGTTGTTCAGCCAGACGTCGCAGCCGGGGTAGAGCTTCTGCGCCATGGCCATGCCGTAGTCGGGCAGGAAGACGATCCGGTGCCGCACCCGCGGGTCGTCCGCGAACCGCACCAGCTCCTGCACGAGCCGCTTCCCGCCGTCGTCGGCCGGATGCGCCTTGCCCGCCACCACGATCTGCACCGGCCGGTCCGGGTCCAGCAGCAGCCTGCGCAGCCGGTCCGGGTCGCGCAGCATCAGCGTGAGGCGCTTGTACGAGGGCACGCGCCGGGCGAAGCCGATGGTGAGCACGTCGGGGTCGAGTACCGAGTCCACCCAGCCCAGTTCGGCCGCGGCGGCCCCGCGCTGGCGCCACGAGGCCCGCAGCCGGTCGCGCACCTCCTGCACCAGCTGCTCCCGCAGCACGCGCCGCAGGTCCCACACGTCCTGGTCCGGGATCTCGGCGACCGCGTCCCAGCGCTCGGAGCCGCCCACCGACAGGGCGTCCTCGGTGCGGCCCGCGCCGATCTGGCGGGCGCCGAGCCGCACGACCTCCGGAGTCACCCAGGTCGGGGCGTGCACGCCGTTGGTCACGGAGGTGATGGGCACGTCGGCCGGATCGAAGCCGGGCCACAGGCCGG
Organism: Streptomyces sp. NPDC045695; assembly: GCF_056432025.1. Classification (NCBI taxonomy): domain Bacteria; kingdom Bacillati; phylum Actinomycetota; class Actinomycetes; order Kitasatosporales; family Streptomycetaceae; genus Streptomyces; species Streptomyces sp. NPDC045695. The sequence goes on along the minus strand of NZ_JBWKJU010000004.1, from coordinate 169,086 downwards.
CGAACATCTCCCGGCTGACGGCCCCGTGCAGCGTGGACACCCCGTTGGCCCGCTGGGCCAGGCGCAGTCCCATCACGGCCATGTTGAACACCCCGGGATCGCCCCCGGGATAGGTCTCGGCGCCCAGTTCCAGGATCCGCTCGACCGGCACGCCGGGCAGTTCCCCGCCCTCGCCGAAGTGGCGGGCGACCAGGGCCCGCTCGAAGCGGTCGATCCCGGCGGGCACGGGGGTGTGCGTGGTGAACACGGTCCCGGCGCGGACCGCCTCCACCGACGCGTCGAAGCCGAGCCCCTGCTCCCTCTCCAGTTCCCTTATGCGTTCGAGTCCGAGGAAGCCGGCGTGACCCTCGTTGGTGTGGAAGACCTCGGGGTCGGGGTGGCCGGTGAGGCCGCAGTACAGGCGGACGGCGCGGACGCCGCCGATGCCCAGCAGCATCTCCTGGAGCAGCCGGTGGTCGCTGCCGCCGCCGTAGAGCCGGTCGGTCACCTCGCGGGCCACGGCGTCGTTGTCCTCGACGTCGGAGTCCAGGAGCAGCAGCGGCACCCGGCCGACGCGGGCCTGCCAGATGTGGGCGTGCAGGGCGCGCCCGCCGGGCAGGGTCAGCGAGACGCGGGCGGGTGAGCCGTCGCCCTGGCGGAGCAGGGCGAGCGGGAGCTCGTTGGGGTCGAGTACGGGGTAGTGCTCCTGCTGCCAGCCGTCGCGGGACAGCGACTGCCGGAAGTAGCCGTGCCGGTAGAGCAGCCCGACACCGATGAGCGGGACGCCGAGGTCACTGGCGGCCTTCAGGTGGTCCCCGGCGAGGATGCCGAGGCCGCCGGAGTACTGGGGCAGTGCGGCGGTGATGCCGAACTCGGGGGAGAAGTAGGCGATGGCGGTGGGCAGGGCGCCTTCGGACTGCTGCGCTTGGTACCACCTCCCGCCGTTCACATAGTCATCGAGGTCGGCGGCGACGACGGCGAGCCGCCGCAGGAACCGGCGGTCGGCGGCCAGTTCCGCGAGGCGGGCCGCGGAGACGGCGCCGAGCAGCCGGACGGGGTCGCCCCCGGCGGCCTGCCAGCCCTCGGGGTCGACGGATTGGAAGAGTTCGCGTGTTTCGGTATGCCACGACCAGCGCAGATTGCGCGCGAGGTCGGCGAGCGGCGACAGGGGTTCCGGGAGGACGGGGCGCACGGTGAATCGACGGATAGCCTTCACGTGTTCCACCTTCGCAGGGGATCGCGGGTCGGAGCGGTCGCACCACGCTGTGCGTCCACGCATCACCCCCGGAAGGCTAGCGAGCACCCTTCCCCGCGGCCATGGCGCCGCCGGTGTGCTCGGGGTACCGGGCGTCAAGGGGAGCGTGCTCCCGCGCCCCGGGGCGTGACGGCGTCAACCGGGCCGTCGCCGCCGGCGACAAGCGAACGGGTGACCCTCACGGGAGCCCCGTGCGCCCCTCCCGGGACGGACGGGGCGGGCGGGTCCGGCGTCGGCGCCGAGGACCTTTCCGACCATATGTTTCCAGCCTCCTCGCCCCGCACCCGTGGCCGATTCCGCCACCCGGGACAACGGGCCACTGCGCCCCCTGCGGCCCGTACTGCGCTCTCCACAGGGGCCCGAGCGGCTGGTGGGACGGGTGGTGCGCGTCCCCACGCCCCTTGGCCCCGGCGGAGTTGACGCAGCCGCGCCGGATGTCGATCCGGGGCCGTGGACGAGTCACGCCCTACGTACGAGTAGTTGACCGAAGGCGCGGATTGGGCCGGACGAGAGTGGGAAGGGCTCCCCGGGTACACGTCGTACACGCACGGCGCACCCGCTTACAAACCCTCTCCCCGCCACCCGAGTGAACGCGGACAGGAGCGGCCATGCCCGCAGCCCAGCCGTCTTCCGAGCGGCTAGAAACAGAGCGAAATGAGCGTGCACTACCAGCCGTGATACCGGTTGGCCTGTTGTCACCGAGCCCTGCGAACTGCCCCCAGGTGATCCCATCATGATCGGTCGCATTCCCGTGCTGGACGTCCGCCCCGCCGTCGACTGCGGCACCAGACCCGCCAAGGCGGTCGTGGACGAGGTCTTCGAGATCTCCGCCACCGTGTTCCGCGAGGGACACGACGCGGTCTCCGCCCACCTCGTCCTGAGAGATCCGAGCGGGCGGCTGCGGCCCCCCGTGCCCCTGCGCGAGCTCGCCCCCGGCACCGACCGGTGGGGGGCGCGGGTGTCCGCCGACGTCGAGGGGAGGTGGACGTACGCCGTCGAGGCCTGGAGCGACCCGGTGGCCACCTGGCGGTCCCACGCCGCGATCAAGATCCCCGCGGGGATCGACACCGGGCTCGTGCTGCTGGAGGGCGCGGAGCTCTACGCGCGGGCCGGCTCCCGGATCCCCAAGCGCGACGGCCGCCAGGCCCTGCTGGCCGCGGCGGAGATCATGCGGGACGAGGACCGGCCGGCCGCGGAACGCTACGCGGTCGCCCTCGATCCCGCGGTGGACGCGGCGCTCGCCAGGCGCCCCTACCGGGAACTGGTCACCTCCTCCAAGCCGCTGCCCCTGCTCGTGGAGCGCAAGCGGGCCCTGTTCGGCTCCTGGTACGAGATGTTCCCGCGCTCCGAGGGCGCGGTGGTGGAGCCCGGGCGCACCCCCGTCAGCGGGACCTTCCGCACCGCCGCCGAGCGGCTGCCCGCGATCGCCGAGATGGGCTTCGACGTCGTCTACCTGCCGCCCATCCACCCCATCGGGTCCACCCACCGCAAGGGGCCGAACAACACGCTGTCGGCCGGGAGTTGGGATCCCGGTGTGCCCTGGGCCATCGGCTCGACCGAGGGCGGGCACGACGCCGTCCACCCCGAGCTCGGCACGATCGAGGACTTCGACGCCTTCGTCGCGCGCGCCCGCGAGCTGCAGCTGGAGATCGCCCTGGACTTCGCCCTCCAGTGCTCCCCCGACCACCCCTGGGTGGAGAAGCACCCGGAGTGGTTCCGCCACCGCGCCGACGGGACGATCGCGTACGCCGAGAACCCGCCGAAGAAGTACCAGGACATCTACCCGATCCACTTCGACACCGACATGCCCGGCATCGTCGCGGAGACCTGCCGGATCCTGCGGTACTGGATGAAGCACGGCGTCCGCATCTTCCGCGTCGACAACCCGCACACCAAGCCGGTCGTCTTCTGGCAGAAGGTGATCGCGGACATCAACAAGACCGACCCCGACGTGATCTTCCTGGCCGAGGCCTTCACCCGGCCCGCGATGATGCGCGCGCTCGCCGCCGTCGGCTTCCAGCAGTCGTACACGTACTTCACCTGGCGCAACACCAAGGCCGAGCTCACCGAGTACCTGACCGAGCTCGCGGCCACCCCCTCGGCCTGCGTCATGCGGCCGAACTTCTTCGTCAACACCCCGGACATCCTCCACGCGTACCTCCAGCACGGGGGCCGCCCCGCCTTCGAGGTCCGTGCGGTGCTCGCCGCCACCCTCTCCCCCACGTGGGGCGTCTACGCCGGCTACGAGCTCTGCGAGAACGAGGCGGTCAGGGAGGGCAGCGAGGAGTACCTGAACTCCGAGAAGTACGAGCTGCGCCCCCGAGACTGGGCGGCCGCCGAGCGCGAGGGCCGCACCATCGCCCCTCTGATCACGGCCCTCAACCGGGTGCGGCGCCAGCACCCCGCTCTCCAGCAGCTGCGCGACCTGCACTTCCATTCGACCGACAACGAACAGGTGATCGCCTATTCGAAGCATGCCGGAGCCAATTCCGTACTGGTGGTCGTCAACCTCGATCCGCACCACACCCAGGAGGCGACGGTCTCGTTGGACATGCCGGTACTCGGCCTCGACTGGCACGGGTCCCTCGCGGTGCGCGACGAGCTCACCGGCGAGACCTATCACTGGGGCAGGGCCAACTACGTGCGCCTAGAGCCGGGCCGCACGCCCGCGCACGTACTGGCGGCTCTGCGACCGTCCCCGCCCACCGGAGGGTCACCCACCACATGATGATCAACGACCCCGTCCACGACACGTTCGAGGACACCCCCGCCAAGGACCGCGATCCCGACTGGTTCAAGCGGGCCGTCTTCTACGAGGTCCTCGTCCGCTCCTTCCACGACAGCAACGGCGACGGCGTCGGGGACCTCAAGGGGCTCACCGCCAAGCTGGACTACCTCCAGTGGCTCGGCGTCGACTGTCTCTGGCTGCCGCCCTTCTTCGCCTCACCCCTCCGCGACGGGGGCTACGACGTCTCCGACTACACCTCCGTGCTCCCCGAGTTCGGCGACCTCGCCGACTTCGTGGAGTTCGTGGACGCCGCACACCAGCGCGGCATGCGGGTGATCATCGACTTCGTCATGAACCACACCAGCGACCAGCACGAGTGGTTCCAGCAGTCCCGCAAGGACCCCGAGGGCCCCTACGGCGACTACTACATGTGGGCCGACAACGACAAGCAGTACCAGGACGCCCGCATCATCTTCGTCGACACCGAGACCTCGAACTGGACGTACGACCCGCTGCGCAAGCAGTACTACTGGCACCGCTTCTTCTCCCACCAGCCGGACCTCAACTACGAGAACCCGGCCGTGGTGGAGGAGATCGTCTCCGCCCTGCGCTTCTGGCTCGACCTCGGCATCGACGGTTTCCGCCTCGACGCCGTGCCCTACCTCTACGCGGAGGAGGGCACCAACTGCGAGAACCTGCCCCGCACCCACCAGCTCCTCAAGCGGGTCCGCGCGGAGATCGACGCGCACTACCCGGACACGGTGCTGCTCGCCGAGGCCAACCAGTGGCCCGAGGACGTCGTCGACTACTTCGGGGACTACGCGAAGGGCGGGGACGAATGCCACATGGCCTTCCACTTCCCCGTCATGCCGCGCATCTTCATGGCCGTCCGAAGAGAGTCCCGCTACCCGGTCTCCGAGATCCTGGCCAAGACTCCGGCGATCCCGGACCGCTGCCAGTGGGGCATCTTCCTGCGCAACCACGACGAGCTCACCCTCGAAATGGTCACCGACGAAGAGCGCGACTACATGTACGCCGAGTACGCCAAGGACCCGCGGATGCGGGCCAACATCGGCATCCGGCGCCGGCTCGCCCCGCTCCTGGACAACGACCGCAACCAGATCGAGCTGTTCACCGCCCTGCTGCTGTCCCTGCCCGGCTCGCCGATCCTCTACTACGGCGACGAGATCGGCATGGGTGACAACATCTGGCTGGGCGACCGCGACGGCGTGCGCACCCCGATGCAGTGGACCCCGGACCGCAACGCCGGTTTCTCCTCGTGCGATCCGGGCAGGCTGAACCTGCCGGTCATCATGGACCCGGTCTACGGGTACCAGGTCACCAATGTGGAGGCGGCCTCGGCGTCGCCCTCCTCGCTGCTGCACTGGACCCGCCGGCTGATCGAGATCCGCAAGGCGAACCCCGCCTTCGGACTCGGCTCGTACACCGAGCTGCCCTCGTCCAATCCGGCCGTGCTCGCGTTCCTGCGCGATTTCGGGGACGACCAGGTGCTGTGCGTGCACAACTTCTCGCGCTTCGCGCAGCCCACCGAGCTCGACCTGCAGTCGTTCAACGGGCGGGTCCCGGTGGAGCTCACGGGTGACGTGCGCTTCCCGCCGATCGGCGAGTGGCCGTACCTGCTGACGCTGGCGGGACACGGTTTCTACTGGTTCCGGCTGCGCAAGGAATAGCCGCGCGTACGGGGCGGGTCACTCGGATGGGTCAAGCGCCCGCCCCTGTACGGATCATCCTGACCCGACACTCGCACATGCCGGATAAGCAACTGCCGCGCATCCGGGACACTCTGCGCATTCTGTGACGGCCCGGGGAAAGGACGCGACGCCATGTCGGAGGCTGCATCCGCCCGGAGCCGGCTCACGGCCGACCGGGCCGCCGGGATCGGCCCGCTGGAACCGATGCTGAGGGCCTGGCTGCCCGCTCAGCGCTGGTTCGCGGGCAAGGGCCGCGCGATCGACCGGCTCAGGACCGTCTCGGCGGCCGAGCTACTGCCGCCGGGCTCCACCCCCGGACTGCTGCACCTGCTCCTCGACGTCGACGGGGACTGCTACCAACTGCTGCTCGGGATCCGCCCGTCCCTGCCGCCCGCGCTCGCCCCCACCCTGATCGGGCGGGCCGAGCACGGACCGTACGCCGGCCGGGTGGTCTACGAGGCGCTGGGCGATCCCCGGCTCGCGGCCATGCTGCTGGAGCGGCTGCGCTCGCCCGGCGCGCTGGGCCCGCTGCGCTTCGACCGGGACCCGGCCACGGAGATCCCGGCCGCACTCGCGCCCCGGCCGCTGTCGGGCGAGCAGACGAACTCCTCGCTGATCTACGGAGATTCGTTCATCCTGAAGGTGTTCCGCCGGGTCGGCCCCGGGGTCAACCCGGACCTGGAGCTGCCCAGAGCACTGGCCGCCGCCGGCTGTACCCGCGTCCCGGCGCCCGTCGCCTGGTACGAGGCCGAGCTGCCCGGCAGCGAGCCGCTGACCCTGGGAGTGCTCCAGCCGTATCTGCGCGGCTCCGACGACGGCTGGCAGCTCGCACTGCGCCGGCTCGACGCCGGGGGCGATTTCACCGCCGAGGCGCACGCCCTCGGCCGGGCCACCGCCGAGGTGCACAGCGCGCTCGCCGCGGCCCTGCCCACCGTCGCGCTCGGCGCCGAGCAGACCGCCCGGCTGGCCGCCGGGATGACGGCGCGGCTCGCCGCCACCGCCCGGGAGGTGCCCGCGCTGCGGCCCTACGAGGCGGGGCTGCGGGGTGCCTTCGACGCGCTGGCCGCCTCCCGGGGGGCGGGGGTCCCCGCCCAGCGGATCCACGGGGACCTCCATCTGGGTCAGACCCTGCGCACCCTCGACGGGAGCTGGTCGTTGATCGACTTCGAGGGCGAGCCGGCCAGGCCGCTGGCCGACCGGCGCCGTCCGGAACCGGCGGTCCGCGACATCGCCGGGATACTGCGTTCCTTCGACTACGCCGCCCGCTCCCACCGGCCGTTCGCCCCCGCCTGGGCGGACGACTGCCGGGCCGCCTTCTGCGAGGGCTACGCCCGCACCACGGGCCGCGACCCCCGCGAGGACCCCGTACTGCTGCGCGCGTACGAGACCGACAAGGCGGTGTACGAGGCCAGGTACGAGTCCCGGCACCGCCCCGACTGGCTGCACGTCCCGATGGCCGCGATCCGGCGGCTCTCGGAGCCGCAGCGCCCCGCCCACCGCATGCCCCCGTCCACCCCGGGGGTCACCCCCCGACCGAAGCCCCCGAGGAGGCCGCTCGCGTGAGCGCCGCACGACAGCCGTCACCGACCGCCCGCGCCGAAGCCGCAACCGCCCCGGCCGACCCGGGCCCCGCGGCCGACCCGGCGGGAGCGTCCGCTCCGAAGAAGGCCCGCGCGCCCCGGGCACGCAGCGCCGCCCCGTCCCACGGGGTCCGGCGGGCGCCCGCGCTCGGCGGGGAGGAGCGGGCCCGCCTGCTGGAGGGCCGCCACCACGATCCGCACGCCGTGCTGGGCGCCCGCACCCAGCGCGACGGGGTGACCTTCCGCGTGCTGCGCCCCTACGCCAAGGCGGTCTGCGTCGTCGCCAAGGGTCTGCGGGCCGAGCTGTTCGACGACGGCGACGGGCTGTTCTCCGGGCTGCTGCCGCTGGGCGCGGTCCCGGAGTACCGGCTGCTGGTGACGTACGACGGCGCCGAGGTGGAGGTCCACGACCCGTACCGGTTCCTGCCCGCCCTCGGCGAGCTGGACCTGCACCTGATCGGCGAGGGCCGCCACGAGCAGCTGTGGAAGGCGCTGGGCTCCCAGCCGATGGAGCACCAGGGCGTGGCGGGGACCCGGTTCACCGTCTGGGCGCCGAACGCCCAGGGGGTGCGGATCGCCGGGGACTTCTCGTACTGGGACTCCACCGCCCACCCGATGCGTTCGCTCGGCGCGACGGGCGTGTGGGAGCTGTTCCTGCCCGGCGTGGGCGCCGGCGCGCTCTACAAGTACGACATCGCGCGCCCGGACGGCAGCCACACCCTGCGCGCCGACCCGATGGCCCGGTCGGCGGAGGTGCCCCCGGCGACCGCCTCGGTGGTCACCGCCTCCCGGTACGAGTGGCAGGACGCGGCGTGGATGGAGCGCCGCGGGGCCCGGCCCCCGCACCAGGCCCCCTTCTCGGTGTACGAGGTGCACCTGGCCTCCTGGCGGCCCGGGCTCTCGTACCGGCAGCTCGCCGAGCAGCTCCCGGCGTACGTGAAGGACCTGGGCTTCACGCACGTGGAGCTGATGCCGGTCGCCGAGCACCCCTTCGGCGGCTCGTGGGGCTACCAGGTCACCGGTTTCTACGCCCCGACCTCGCGGATGGGCTCCCCGGACGACTTCCGCTTGCTCGTGGACTCACTGCATCAGGCCGGGATCGGGGTGATCGTCGACTGGGTGCCCGCGCACTTCCCGCGTGACGAGTGGGCGCTCGCGGAGTTCGACGGGCGGCCCCTGTACGAGCACCAGGACCCGCGGCGGGCCGCGCACCCGGACTGGGGGACGCTGGAGTTCGACTACGGCCGCAAGGAGGTCCGCAACTTCCTCGTAGCCAACGCCGTGTACTGGTGCGAGGAGTTCCACATCGACGGGCTGCGCGTGGACGCGGTGGCCTCGATGCTCTACCTCGACTACTCGCGCCAGGAGGGCGAGTGGAGCCCGAACGAGCACGGCGGGCGGGAGAACCTGGACGCGGTGGCCTTCCTCCAGGAGATGAACGCCACGGTCTACCGGCGCTGCCCGGGCGTGGTGACGATCGCGGAGGAGTCCACGGCGTGGACGGGCGTGACGCTGCCGACGGACGCCGGCGGGCTCGGCTTCGGCCTGAAGTGGAACATGGGCTGGATGCACGACACGCTGCGCTACCTGTCGAAGGAGCCCGTGCACCGCAAGTACCACCACCACGACATGACCTTCGGGATGGTCTACGCCTACAGCGAGAACTTCGTGCTGCCGATCTCACACGACGAGGTGGTGCACGGCAAGAACGCGCTGGTGTCCAAGATCCCCGGCGGGGACTGGTGGCAGCAACGGGCCTCGCACCGGGCCTACCTGGGCTTCATGTGGGCCCACCCGGGCAAGCAGCTGCTGTTCATGGGACAGGAGTTCGCCCAGGGCTCGGAGTGGTCGGAGCAGCACGGGCCGGACTGGTGGGTGCTGGACGACTCCTACGTGGCGGCCGGTGACCACCGGGGCGTGCGCACCCTGGTGCGCGATCTGAACCGCGCCTACGCGGCGGCGCCCGCGCTGTGGGAGCGGGACAGCGTGCCGGAGGGCTTCGCCTGGGTGGAGGCGGACGCCGCGGAGGACAACGTCTTCGCCTTCCTGCGGTACGCGCAGGACGGCTCGCCGCTGCTCGCGGTGTCGAACTTCTCGCCGGTGGTCCGCCACGGCTACCGGCTCGGGGTTCCGCCGGAGGTCCCGCAGTGGCGGGAGGTCCTCAACACCGACCTGGAGGTGTACGGGGGCAGCGGCATCCACCACGCGCAGCCGCTGCGGCCCGAGCCGGTGGCGGCGCAGGGCCGCCCGGTGAGCCTGCGCATGACCCTTCCGCCCCTGGCGACGCTCTGGTTCAGGCCCTAGCGTCCGCCGCGGGCGCGGGCGGGGCCCCCGCCACCCCCGTATGCGGGGGCCCCTTGAAGGTGCACGGATGGGAGAGGTGTCCGGTTCACGTCGTGTGGAGAGTGTGACGGCTCTTGCGTCGACGGGCATTGGCTGGAACCGTACCCATGGAAAGGATCTTCGAGCGCACCGATTACCGGACAGTCGCCGGAGAACCCGGCGAAAGCCCCCACACTCCATAGGACGTTCCTACGAGGTATGGGCTTGTTTGTTTGGTCTGTAGGCGCCGCAGCCTGGCCACTCCTACCGTGTGCCCTGTGCACTCCAGCCCACCTTTCAATGCCCCCGCCGCGCGTCGTCTGCGCGCGGCCCTGGGCATGGCTCCCGGACATGTCGCCTACGGCCTGCGCGCCCAGTACGGACTCGTCGTCGCGCCCGAGACCGTGCTGGCGTGGGAGCGTGGCGAGATATCGCCCTCCTCCGTCGAGCTCACGGCGCTCGCCGGCGTCCTGTGGTGCTCGCCCGGGGAGCTGCTGGCCGAGCCGGTCACCCTCCGGGAGCACCGGATCTCCCGGGGGCTGGCGGCGGACGATCTGGCCCGCAGGATCGGCCTGGACACGGCCTCGTACCAGAAGATGGAGGACACCGGCCGCTGGCGGGGCAACGAGCGGCAGTCCGCCGCCCTCGCGAGCGTGCTGGGTCTGACGCTGGCCCAGTTCGTGACGGCGACCGGCAAGCACGAGGAGCTGGCCGAACTGCTCCGCAGTGCGGTGACCACGCGCTGGCAGGCGTACGTGAAGCCGCTGGGCAAGCTGCTGCCGATCCCCAAGCCCCACCTGGAGCGCGTGCTGGAGCAGCTGCACGGGGAGTACCAGTCGCGCATGGTCGCGACGCTCAGCTGGGGCGGCGGCCAGGGCGAGGCCGGCAACGGTGACTCGGGCCGGGAGTTCCTCGTCGGGATCGTGGACCGCTTCTGGCACGTGGCGGGCGGTGCGGCGTAGGCCGCGACGCGGCCTAGAACACCGACTCGGCCTCGTACATGCGGTTCTCGGGGACGGTCTTCAGCTCGGTGACCGCGTGGGCGAGGGGGGCCATCACGATGTCGGTGCCGCGCAGGGCGGTCATGTTGCCGAATTCGCCGCGGTGGACGGCCTCGACGGCGTGCCAGCCGAAGCGGGTCGCGAGGACGCGGTCGTACGCGGTGGGGGTGCCGCCGCGCTGGACGTGACCCAGGATGACCGGGCGGGCCTCCTTGCCGAGGCGGTGCTCCAGCTCCACCGCGAGGCGGTTGCCGATGCCGGCGAAGCGCTCGTGACCGTACTGGTCGATCGCCCCCTTCTCGTACGGCATGGAGCCCTCGGCCGGGTGCGCGCCCTCGGCGACGCAGATGACGGCGAACTTCTTGCCGCGCGCGAAGCGTTCCTCCACCATCTTCACCAGGGCGTCCACCTCGAAGGGGCGCTCCGGCAGGCAGATCCCGTGGGCGCCGCCGGCCATGCCGGACTCCAGGGCGATCCAGCCCGCGTGGCGGCCCATGACCTCGACGACCATCACGCGCTGGTGCGATTCGGCGGTGGTCTTGAGGCGGTCGATGGCCTCGGTGGCGACCATGACGGCGGTGTCGAAGCCGAAGGTGCGGTCCGTGGAGGAGATGTCGTTGTCGATGGTCTTCGGGACGCCCACCACCGGCATCCCGGCGTCCGACAGCATCCGGGAGGCGGTCAGGGTGCCCTCGCCGCCGATCGGGATGAGGGCGTCGATGCCGTAGCGCGTCGCCAGTTCCTGCGCGTTCTCGGCGGCTTCGTGGAGGCGGGCGCGCTCCATCCGGGCCGAACCGAGGATCGTGCCGCCGCGGGCGAGGATGCCGCTGACGGCGTTGATGTCCAGGGGGCGGTAGTGGCCGTCGAGCAGGCCCTTGAACCCGTCCTCGAAACCGATGACCTCGTCCCCGTGCCCGACCAGGGCGCGGTGTACGACCGACCGGATGACAGCGTTGAGGCCCGGGCAGTCGCCTCCTGCGGTGAGTACTCCGATACGCATCGTCCTGTGTCTCCTGCCGTACATATGAAGGGCGTATTGGTGAAGCCTGTCCGATTCTTCCACGGGGCCGGGGGGCCGCGCGCTTTCCGCCGCTCCGCCCCGCGGGCCTTTCGGCCCTCCCGGCCGGGCCTTTTCCCGGGCGGCGCCCTAGCTACCGACAGAGGTATTGTCAAGAGGTCAAGCGAGATCAAACAGACATTCACAGCACGGGACGGAGAGCGGGCGTGACGCGCAGCGTGTACGTGACCGGTATCGAGCGGGGGGACGGCCGGCAGGTCGTCGAACTGGGGATCATGGAGCTCCTGACGCGGCAGACCGGCCGGGTCGGTGTCTACCGTCCACTGCTCCACGACGCACCCGACCGGCTCTTCGACCTCCTCAAGGCCCGCTACCGGATCGACCAGGACGCCGCGACGGCCCACGGGATGGACTACCAGGAGGCCTCCGCGATCCTGGCCGAACAGGGCACCGACGAACTCGTCTCCCGCCTCGTCGACCGCTACCACCGGGTGGCCCGCGACTACGAGGTCATGCTGGTCCTGGGCACCGACTACGCCCACACCAACCTGCCCGACGAGCTGGCGCTCAACGCCCGCATCGCCAACGAGCTGGGCGCGGTCGTCGTCCCCGTCGTGGGCGCCACCGCGCAGCCGGCCGAGGCCGCGCGCGCGGAGACCCGCAACGCCTACCGGGCGTACGAGAGCCTGGGCTGCCACGTCGTCGCGATGGTCGTCAACCGGGTGGCCGCCCAGGACCGCGAGGACATAGCCGAGCGGCTGGCCGTCCAGCTGCCCGTGCCCTGCTACGTGCTCCCGGACGACAAGTCGCTGTCCGCCCCGACCGTCGCCGAGATCACCCGGGCGCTCGGCGGCGAGGTGCTCCTCGGCGACGACGCCGGGCTGGCCCGGGACGCCCTGGACTTCGTCTTCGGCGGCGCCATGCTGCCGAACTTCCTGAACGCCCTGACCCCCGGCTGCCTGGTCGTCACCCCCGGGGACCGCTCCGACCTGGTCGTCGGCGCGCTGGCCGCGCACGCCTCGGGCACCCCGCCGATAGCCGGGGTGCTGCTCACCTTGAACGAGCGCCCCACCCAGGAGGTCCTGACATTGGCCTCCAAGCTGGCGCCGGGCACGCCCGTGGTGTCGGTCGCCGGGAACAGCTTCCCCACCGCGGCGGAACTCTTCGCCCTGCAGAGCAGGTTGAACTCCGCGACCCCGCGCAAGCTGGAGACGGCGCTCGGCCTGTTCGAGCGTCACGTGGACACCGGCGAACTGCGCGACCTGCTGTCGGTGGCCCGCTCGGAGCGCGTCACCCCGATGATGTTCGAGCACGAGCTGCTGGAGCGGGCGCGGGCGGACCGCCGGCGCGTCGTCCTGCCCGAGGGCACGGAGGAGCGCGTGCTGCGCGCCGCCGACGTGGTGCTGCGCCGCGGCGTCTGCGAGCTGACCCTGCTGGGCGAGGAGCAGGCGATCCTGAAGAAGGCCGGCGACCTCGGCGTCGACATCTCGGGCGCCCAGATCATCGACCCGGCGACCTCGCCCCTGCGGGAAGGTTTCGCCGATTACTACGCCCAGGTCCGCGCCCACAAGGGCATGACCGTCGAGCTGGCGGCCGACGTGGTCACCGACGTCAACTACTTCGGCACCCTGATGGTCCAGCGGGGCCTGGCCGACGGCATGGTCTCCGGCTCGGTGCACTCCACCGCCGCCACCATCCGCCCCGCCTTCGAGATCATCAAGACGAAGCCGGAGGCCTCCATCGTCTCCTCGGTCTTCTTCATGTGCCTGGCCGACGAGGTCCTCGTCTACGGGGACTGCGCGGTCAATCCGGACCCGGGCGCCGAGCAGCTCGCCGACATCGCCGTCCAGTCGGCCGCCACCGCCGCCGCCTTCGGCGTCCAGCCGCGGATCGCGATGCTCTCGTACTCGACCGGCACCTCGGGCAGCGGCGCGGACGTGGACAAGGTCCGCAAGGCCACCGAGATCGTCCGCGAGCAGCGCCCCGACCTGGCCGTCGAGGGGCCGATCCAGTACGACGCGGCCGTGGAGCCCTCGGTCGCCGCGACCAAGCTGCCCGGGTCGGAGGTGGCCGGGCGGGCGACGGTGCTGATCTTCCCCGACCTCAACACCGGCAACAACACGTACAAGGCGGTGCAGCGCTCGGCGGGCGCGGTCGCCGTCGGACCGGTCCTCCAGGGCCTGCGCAAGCCGGTCAACGACCTCTCGCGCGGTGCGCTGGTCCAGGACATCGTCACCACCGTGGCCATCACCGCGATCCAGGCACAGGGCGCGCCGGCGCCCACCGCCTGACCTCCCTCCCCCCTGCCCCTCCCCCGTCCGTGAAAGGGAAAGACCCCATCGTGACCGCATCGCGCGTACTCGTCCTCAACTCCGGCTCCTCCTCGCTCAAGTACCAGCTCCTCGACATGGCCGACCGGTCCCGTCTCGCCGTCGGCCTGGTGGAGCGCATCGGCGAGGAGGGCTCACGGCTGGTGCACGAGCCGCTGACCGGGCCGGGCGCCGAGGGCGGCAAGCGGGAGACCCTCCGCCCGATCGCGGACCACGCGGACGCGCTGCGGGCCGTGGCGGCGGAGCTCGCCGCCGACGGGACGGGCCTGGACTCCCCCGACCTGGCGGCGGTGGGCCACCGGGTCGTGCACGGCGGGACGCGGTTCACCCGGCCGACGGTGATCGACGACGAGGTGCTGGCGGAGATCCGCGCGCTGATCCCCCTGGCCCCGCTGCACAACCCGGCGAACGTGACGGGCATCGAGGTGGCGCGCTCGCTGCGCGCGGACCTCCCGCAGGTCGCCGTCTTCGACACCGCATTCCACGCGACGATGCCCGAGTACGCGGCGCGGTACGCGATCGACGCCGCCACCGCCGACAAGTACGCCATCCGGCGGTACGGCTTCCACGGCACCTCCCACGCCTACGTGTCCCGGGCGACGGCCGCGCTGCTCGGCAGGCCGGTGGAGGACGTGAACGTGATCGTCCTGCACCTGGGCAACGGCGCCTCCGCCTCGGCCGTCCGCGGCGGGGTGTGCGTGGAGACCTCGATGGGGCTGACGCCCCTGGAGGGTCTGGTCATGGGGACCCGTTCGGGCGATCTCGATCCGGCGGTCGTCTTCCACCTGGCGCGGGTGGGCGGCCTCTCAGTGGATGAGATCGATTCGCTCCTGAACAAGAAGAGCGGTCTGCTGGGCATGTGCGGCGACAACGACATGCGCGAGGTGCTGCGGCGGGCGGGCGAGGGGGACGAGGCGGCGAGCCTCGCCTTCTCGGCGTACGTGCACCGGCTGAAGAAGTACATCGGGGCGTACTCGGCGGTGCTCGGGCGGGTGGACGCGGTGGCGTTCACGGCCGGGGTCGGCGAGAACGCCCCCCAGGTCCGCGAAGCCGCGCTGGAGGGCCTGGCCGAGCTGGGCCTGGTACTGGACCCGCAGGCCAACGCCGCGCGCTCCCCGCGGCCGCGGCTGGTGTCGGCGCAGGGTGCGCGGGTGGCCGTCGCGGTGGTCCCGACCGATGAGGAACTGGAGATCGCCACCCAGGCGTACGCGCTCGTTACCGTGACCCCGTAGCCACGTCTTGGACTTTCCACCAGACGGAATATTCCACTGCGAAACAAACCCGATAGGATCCGCTCCATGCGCCGTTCCAAAATCGTCTGCACGCTGGGCCCCGCCGTCGACTCGTATGAGCAGCTGAAAGCGCTCATCGAGGCAGGTATGAACGTGGCCCGATTCAACTTCAGCCACGGATCCCAGGCAGAACACCAGGAGCGGTACGACCGCGTCCGGAAGGTCTCCGAGGACACCGGGCGCGCCGTCGGCGTCCTCGCCGACCTCCAGGGTCCGAAGATCCGTCTGGAGACCTTCGCCGAGGGTCCCGTCGAGCTGGTGCGCGGTGACGAGTTCACCATCACCACCGAGGACGTCCCGGGCGACAAGTCCATCTGCGGAACCACCTACAAGGGCCTGCCCGGCGACGTCGCCAAGGGGGACCAGGTCCTGATCAACGACGGCAACGTCGAACTGCGGGTGACCGAGGTCGACGGCCCCCGGGTCAAGACCATCGTCATCGAGGGCGGTGTCATCTCGGACCACAAGGGCATCAACCTGCCGGGCGCCGCCGTCAACGTCCCCGCCCTGTCGGAGAAGGACGTCGACGACCTGCGTTTCGCCCTGCGGATGGGCTGCGACATGGTCGCCCTGTCCTTCGTCCGCGACGCCAGCGACGTCAAGGACGTCCACAAGGTCATGGACGAGGAGGGCCGCCGGGTCCCCGTCATCGCCAAGGTGGAGAAGCCCCAGGCCGTCGAGAACATGGAGGCCGTGGTCGCGGCCTTCGACGCGGTCATGGTGGCCCGCGGCGACCTGGCCGTCGAGTACCCGCTCGAAAAGGTCCCGATGGTCCAGAAGCGGCTCATCGAGATGTGCCGCCGCAACGCCAAGCCGGTGATCGTCGCGACTCAGATGATGGAGTCGATGATCACCAACTCCCGCCCGACGCGCGCGGAGGCCTCCGACGTGGCCAACGCGATCCTCGACGGCGCGGACGCGGTCATGCTGTCGGCCGAGTCCTCGGTCGGCGCCTACCCGATCGAGACCGTCAAGACGATGTCGAAGATCGTCGCGGCGGCCGAGGAGGAGCTCCTGTCCAAGGGCCTGCAGCCGCTGGTCCCGGGCAAGAAGCCCCGTACCCAGGGCGGCTCCGTCGCCCGCGCGGCCTGCGAGATCGCGGACTTCCTCGACGGCAAGGCGCTCATCGCCTTCACCCAGTCCGGCGACACGGCCCGCCGCCTGTCGCGCTACCGCGCCACGCAGCCGATCCTGGCCTTCACCACGGACGTCAACACCCGCAACCAGCTCACGCTGAGCTGGGGCGTCGACTCGTACGTGGTCCCCCACGTGGACACCACCGACGCGATGGTCGACCTGGTGGACGGTGAGCTGCTGAAGCTGGGCCGCTACGACCAGGGCGACACCATGGTCATCACGGCCGGCTCGCCCCCCGGTGTCCCGGGCACCACCAACATGGTCCGGGTCCACCACCTGGGCGGCGACGCCCCCCAGGCCTGACCGACCTCTGCCGCACAGGGACCGAGGGCGGCACCCCGCATCACTGCGGGGTGCCGCCCTCGGTGTTTCGCCTCCGGTGCGCCGTACGGGACTACTCGGGCGGGCCGATGTAGTTCTTCAGGCCCGGCACCGTGAGGGTGCCGCCGAACTGGCCGGCCTGGACGACCTTGACGTCCGTGAAGAACGCGAACGGGACGTTCAGGGGCGGCGGGCTGTTCGGGGTGAACTCGATCGGGATGAGACCGAACAGGTTGCCCTTGAGGCTCTCGGTGTACATCGTCACCGTGCCCCCGCGGATCTTGGACGTGGAGCCCGGACGGGACTTCAGGTGGGCGACGTGCCCCTCCTTGCCGACCGTCTGGTACAGGTCCTTGATGTCCAGCGAGTCCGCGGTGAACTTCAGGACCTTCTTGATCTTGCCGCTGCCCGTCTTCACCTCGACGATGCCGTGGTAGTCCAGGCCGTAGAGGGTCAGCATGGAGCTGTCGAGGTACCAGGGCTCGTCCGGGAGGAGCGGGACGCCCTGCTCCAGTTCGGCGTCGGCGAGCGCCTTGGCGTCGTAGGTCGGACAGGGGAAGGGTTGCTTCCCGTCCGGGTCCTTCTTCGCCTCGTCCTCGGCCGCCTTGCCCGTCTCGTCCTTCGGGGTCTTCTCGGTGTCCTTGACCTCGTCGGACAGGTCCGAGACGTCGACGCCCGCCTTCTTCGCCGCGTCACGGATCGCGTCCGCGGTCGGGTCGGGGGTCGGCGTGGCGGTCTTGGAAGCGGTGGGCGTGGGCGTGGGCGTCGGCGTGGGCGTCGGCGTGGCCTTCGTGTCCTGGAGCGGGCGGCCGAGTTCGTCGACGAGGCCCTTGAGCGCGTCGCCGAGGCCCAGCGGGTCCAGCGGGTTCACGGTCTTGGTCGGCGACGGTGTGGCGGCCGGGGCCGTCTGGTTCACCGTCGCGGGCTTGGTCGCCGACGGGGAAGTGCTCGGCTGCGGCTTCGCGGACGCGGACGGCGAGGGGGTCGCGCTGGGCGACGCACTCGGCGAGGACGTCGTCGAAGGCGTCGGGGACGGCGACTTGGACTCGCTCTGCGCGGGTTCGTCGGACCGCGTGACACACGGTCCGGGCGCGAAGGGTATCTCCGTCTCGTCGGCCATCGCCAGCTTCGGCGCGATGCCCATCCCGACGAACACCGCGGTCGGCATCGCCGCCAGCGCCATCGTCTTGCCGACGGGTATCTGGAACTTGTTCAGCAGCGACTTCTTCGGCGCCGCGTGGCGCGGCCCCTTGATCTCACGGGACTCTGCGCCGGGGGCCACGCCCCGCTGCGTCTCGTCACCCCGCACTGTTCCTCCCGCCATCGGCGTGGGCAGTCGTCTCGCTCGCGTGTGCAGGCGTTTCCGTTTCGCGCTGTCCCGGGAAGCCCTGGGGACCGGCCGCGGCGGTCATGCCGTTCATGCCGTTCATCCCGGCGATGCCCGGGCCCGCCATGCCCGCCATCGCCTCCGTCTTGCCCAGGCCGGCCGCGGCCGGATGCTGGCCCGTCGGCTCCTCGTCCGCCGGCGGCGCCGGGACCCACGACAGCGCGAGGGCGCCGCCGATCAGGGCGGGTACGAAGCCGAGGCCGAAGCCGCCGAGGTTGGACACCGGCAGGGACACCAGGGCCAGCAGGATCGAGGCGACCCCGGCGAAGACGCGGATGCTCTGCTGGAACCAGAGGGCCAGGCCCAGGGTGATGAGCAGGACCCCGATGATCAGGGCTCCGGCACCACCGGTGGTGGCCATGGCGAGACTGAGGTTGCCCAGGCGGAGGTCGGCGTACGGGAAGTACGCGATCGGGAAGCCGCTGACGAACGTGAACAACCCGGCCCAGAAGGGGCGGCGTCCGCGCCAGGCATGGAAGTGGTAGTACGCCACGGTGAGCCAGGCGTCGTCTTCTGCGCGAACGTAAACCGGGGCCTGGGGGTTCATGGACAACAGCTCCCTGGAAACGGTGGTACTTGAGACATCGGTGGAGCCCGGCCGGGCGGGCGGCGACGAGGGTCGGCGTCGCCCGCCCGGCCGGTCACGCGTCAGGACGGACGGATCAGTCCTTGATGTCCTGGTAGCACGGCTGGTCGCCGCCGAGCAGACGCAGCTTCAGGTCGGGAAGCTTGAACGTGCCCGCCGTGGTCGCCCACGCCTTCTGGCGCACGTTCGTCAGGATCGCCTTGTCGGCGCGCTGCGAGAACGCGTACGGGCTGGCGACCGTGCCGGCCTGCGGCTTGGTCTTGTGGCTCGGGTCACCGACCGCGACACCGATGTCCAGGTTCTTGAACTCGGCGTCGGTGTCGAGCTCCGCGACATCCAGGTAGATGTTGTCGGCGACGGCCGGCTTGCCCTTGTGACCGGTGCGCAGCTGCAGCGTGATGTTGCCCAGCGGCGTGGGCGTCACCAGTGACTGGCACATGTTGGTGATTTCCGCGTGGCTGAACCCGGAGATGGTGACCGGGTGCTTCTGCGGGTTGCCCTTGAGGTCGTGCCCCTCGGCGATACCGCCGTACTGAATGAGGTTGTCACCGTCGA
Organism: Streptomyces sp. NPDC045695; assembly: GCF_056432025.1. NCBI lineage: Bacteria > Bacillati > Actinomycetota > Actinomycetes > Kitasatosporales > Streptomycetaceae > Streptomyces > Streptomyces sp. NPDC045695. The sequence goes on along the minus strand of NZ_JBWKJU010000004.1, from coordinate 149,883 downwards.
GCTTGTCGGCCGAGACCTTGAAGTCCTGGCCGGAGACGCTGAAGGACGCCGCGAGGGCACCTTGCGCCAGACCCACACCGACCGCGGCCGTGGCCGCGATGCTCGGCACCATGACGAGCGCGAAGCGCTTCCATCTGGTCCCACCACGAACCTGAGAACTCATTTCGTTCCTCCTTCTCGGACGTACATCTCCGGTCCGGGCCGTGCCCGTCCTGGGATGGGAGAAGTGCTACGTCCTCGGGAAGGAGCGCAGGCGGCCGAGCCGCGGCTGTGCCACGTCCGGTACACCGGCGATCACCCCCGAGCGACAACCACTGGGCCACGCGTTCGCGCAACCTGAGGACAGGCCCCGCCTCTATGGCGGAGACCCCCCTGTCCCACGGCCGGTGCCACTGCCACCGGCCGGCTCGGTGGGGACCCTTCACCGCGGCTCCGAGTGAGCGGCTCTGCGGGAAGGACCGAGCGTGGCCGATCGTGGTCCATTCCCGGCCAGGGCACAAGGGGGTTCGTTACTGGCGGGTAACGGCCAGATAACCGGGGAACGACCCACTGCCGTCGGGCAGCGACACAGGGTGTCACCAAGGGCCACGACAGACCGGTGGAAGAGTGAACACACCGGACAGTTCACGGGGTTCGATTTACTGCGAGTAACAGCGACCGCAATTGCCAAGTTTTGGCAAAGTGCGGCCGCTGTTTATCTCCGTGTCAACAGATCGGGTGCTTCGCGGGCCCTCGCCGGGGCCTGTTCCCGTAGGTCTAGAAGAGCACCCGGGCCAGCGCCGTACGCGCCGCGGACACCCTCGGGTCGTCCGCGCCGATCACCTCGAACAGCTCCAGGAGCCGCAGCCGCACGGCGTCCCGGTCCTCACCGAACGTCACGCGCACGGTGTCCACCAGACGCCCGAAGGCGTCTTCCACGTGACCGCCGGCCAGATCCAGGTCGGCCGCGGCGATCTGGGCCGCCGGGTCGCGCGGGTTCTCGGCCGCCGCGGCGCGCACCGCCTGCGGGTCCATGTGCTGGACGCGGGCGAGGAGCTCGGCCTGGGCCAGGCCCATCGCGGCCTCGGTGTTGCCCGGGTCGTCCGCCAGGACGTTCTTGTACGCCTGCACGGCGCCGCCCAGGTCACCGGCGTCCAGCGCGTCGACGGCCGCCTCCAGCAGTGCGTCGTGCGGGCTGACCGGGACCGGGACCTCGGCGTCGGAGACGGCGGCGGTCGCCGCGGCGTTCGCGTCCACCTCGATGCCGAGGATCCCGAAGCGCTCCTCGGCGACCTGGACGAGCTGGGCGAAGGTCTCGCGGATCTGCTGTTCGGGGACGGCGCCCTGGAACAGCGGCAGCACCTGACCGGCGACCACGGCGAAGACGGCCGGAATGCCCTGGATGCCGAACTGCTGCATCAGCATCTGGTTGGCGTCGACGTCGATCTTGGCCAGCACGAGGCGGCCGTTCGCCTCGATCGTCAGGCGTTCCAGCAGCGGGCCGAGCTGCTTGCACGGCTGGCACCACTCGGCCCAGAAGTCCAGGACGACCGGAACCTCGGCGGAGAGCTGGATCACGTCGCGTTCAAAACCGGCCTCGTCGACGTCGATCACGAGGGCGGAGGGCGGCACGGCGCCGGCGGCCGGAACCGCCCCGCCACCCTGGCCGGCCTGGCGCGCCGCTTCGGCGCGGGCCTGCTCGGCCTTGGCCTTGGCCTCACCGGCCGCCTTCACCGCGGCGAGGTCGACGACGCCGCTCATGGACATGTTTCTGGGCTGCATGCGTACATCCTCCCCCGTGTGCGCGCGCCGACGAAAAAGATCGCGTGAATTGGCCGTACTGTCGCGTTGGCCGGATCGTGCTGTGGAACGGCGGCGCCGGGTCCCCACCTGGCGCCTGTAGCTCTTCGCGTGGTTGTCGCTCTTACGCTACGACCCGTAGCGTAACTCGCGGCGGCCCTCGGCGCTCCCCTCTTGGTCCGAACGCGCCGCGTGATCTGAACCACAGCCGCCGCCGGGGCTACTGGCGGGTATGGTCTCGGCCATGCACAGCCCCAGCCCCGGCCGCACCGGTCGCCCCCGCAGCGCCGCCGCGGACGCCGCCATCCTCGCCGCGACGCGGGACGCACTGGTCGAGCTGGGCTGGTCGAAGCTGACGATGGGCGATGTGTCGGCTCGTGCGGGCGTCGCCAAGACCACCCTGTACCGCCGCTGGGCGGGCAAGAACGAGCTGGTCGTGGACGCGGTCGCGGAGCTGTTCGACGAGCTCGAACTGCCGGACCGCGGCTCCCTCGAAGCCGACGTCGAGTACGTGGTGCTGCGCTTCGCGGAGCTGCTGCGGCGCCCGGAGGCCCGTACCGCTCTGATGGCGGTCGTCGCCGAGTCCACCCGCGACGAGGCCCTGCGCGACCGGATCCGGTCGGCGATCGTGGACCGGCAGAAACGTCTCGTCGTACTGGGCCGCGCGCGGGCCCAGGCCCGCGGCGAACTCCCGTACGAGGCGGACGAGTGCCTCGCGGGCCGCACCACGGACCTGATCTTCGACGTGATCGCGGGAACGGTGGTGCACCGCGCCCTGGTCAGCTCCGAGCCGGTGGACGAGCTCTGGGTGGCCACCTTCACCGCCCTGCTGATGCACGGACTGCGCGGTCCCGCGGCGGGCTGACGCCCCCTCCGCACAGAGAAAGGCCGGCCACGGCGCCGCGGGGCACCATGACCGGCCTTCCCCCGGGGGGACCGTGGCCGGGTCAGAAGCCCGGCGGCTCGGTGTACGTGCCCCACTCGTCGCGCAGCACGTTGCAGATCTCGCCCAGCGTGGCCTCGGCCCGCACGGCGTCCAGCATGGCCGGGATCATGTTCGATCCGTCGCGGGCGGCGTCGAGCATGGTCTTCAGCGAAGCCGTCACCTTGGCGTCGTCGCGGCGGGCCTTGCGCTCGGCCAGCTCCCGCACCTGGACGGTCTCCACCTCGTGGCTGACCCGCAGGATCTCCAGGTCGCCGGTGACCGAGCCGTGGTGGACGTTGACGCCGACGACCCGCTTGTCGCCCTTCTCCAGGGACCGCTGGTACTGGAAGGCCGACTCGGCGATCTCGCCGGTGAACCAGCCGTCCTCGATGCCGCGCAGGATGCCCGAGGTGATCGGCCCGATGGGGTGCTGACCGTCGGGGTGGGCGCGCAGCCCGCGCTCCTTGATCTGGTCGAAGATCTTCTCGGCCTCGGCCTCGATGCGGTCGGTGAGCTGCTCGACGAACCAGGAACCGCCCAGCGGGTCCGCCACGTTGGCGACGCCGGTCTCCTCCATCAGCACCTGCTGGGTGCGCAGGGCGATCTCGGCCGCCTGCTCGCTCGGCAGCGCGAGGGTCTCGTCCAGGGCGTTGGTGTGCAGGGAGTTGGTGCCGCCGAGGACGGCGGCGAGCGCCTCCACGGCGGTCCGTACGACGTTGTTGTACGGCTGCTGCGCGGTCAGGGAGACCCCGGCGGTCTGGGTGTGGAAGCGCAGCCACATGGACTTCTCGCTCTTCGCCCCGTAGACCTCCTTCATCCAGCGGGCCCAGATGCGGCGGGCGGCGCGGAACTTGGCGATCTCCTCGAAGAAGTCGAGGTGCGCGTCGAAGAAGAAGGAGAGCCCGGGCGCGAAGTCGTCGACGTCCATGCCGCGCGAGAGCCCGAGCTCCACGTAGCCGAAGCCGTCGGCCAGGGTGTAGGCGAGCTCCTGAGCGGCCGTCGCCCCCGCCTCGCGGATGTGGTAGCCGGAGACGGACAGCGGCTTGTACGCCGGGATGCCCTTCGTGCAGTACTCCATGAGGTCGCCGATGAGGCGCAGGTGCGGCTCCGGCTCGAAGAGCCACTCCTTCTGGGCGATGTACTCCTTGAAGATGTCGGTCTGCAGCGTGCCGTTGAGCACGGCGGGGTCCACGCCCTGCCGCTCGGCGGCCACCAGGTACATGCAGAACGCGGGGACCGCGGGGCCCGAGATCGTCATGGAGGTCGTGACGTCGCCGAGCGGGATGTCCTTGAACAGGACCTCCATGTCGGCGGCGGAGTCTATGGCGACCCCGCAGTGCCCGACCTCGCCCAGGGAGCGCGGGTCGTCGGAGTCGCGTCCCATGAGGGTCGGCATGTCGAAGGCCACGGAGAGCCCGCCGCCGCCCGCGGCCAGGATCATCTTGTAGCGCTCGTTGGTCTGCTCGGCGTTGCCGAAGCCGGCGAACTGCCGGATCGTCCAGGTCCGCCCGCGGTAGCCGGTGGCGTGCAGCCCGCGGGTGTACGGGTACTCACCCGGCCACCCGATCCGCTCGAATCCCTCGTACGTGTCGCCGGGCCGGGGCCCGTAGACGGGATCGACGTCATCCCCGGAGAGCGTGGTGAAGTCTGCCTCGCGCTTGCGGGCCTTGTCATAACGGGCCTGCCAGCGACGGCGGCCTTCCTCGATGGCGTCAGCGTCCATACCGATGAATTTACTAGGACGTCCTAGTAAATGTCGATGGGCAACCCCCGGGGAGTCGTCCCCGGGGGTGGGCGACGCGCGCGCGGTCCTAGGCGTCGGCGGTGGCGAAAGAGCGCCTGACCAGCGGTTCGACCTCGGCGCGGACCTTGCGCTCGACGAAGAACGCGGCCAGCGGAATCGTGCCCGACACGAGGACCCACAGGAGCTTTCCGAAGGACCACTTGGCCTTGGAGCCCAGGTCGAAGGCGAAGACCAGGTAGATCATGAAGAGGACGCCGTGGGCCTGTGAGACCGCGAAGGTCAGGTCGGCGCCGGTGTCGAAGCCGTACTTCGCCACCATGCAGGCACAGAGGATCAGGAGCATGACCGCGGTCACGTAGGCCATGACGCGGTAGCGGGTCAGCACGCTTGGTTTCATGCGGACGAGCCTAACCGTCCGTTTTGCGAGATCTTGACGCGGCCCCGGGCTGGGCGCGGACCGAGCGGCCTCGGCTCAGGACTCCACGAAATCGGCGGCGGCCACCCGCAGCGGGCGCAGCAGCGCGAAGATCTCCGCGCACTCCTCCGCGTCGTACGCGCCGAGGCCGAAGTCGATCTCCATCAGGTCCTTCGTGGCCGCCTCGACGACCTCCCGGCCCTTGTCCGTGATGGAGGCGAGGGTGCCGCGGCCGTCGTTCGGGTTGGGCCGCTTGTCGACCAGCCCGGACCTCACCAGCCGGTCCACGGTGTTGGTCACCGAGGTCGGGTGGACCATCAGCCGCTCGCCGATCTTCGACATCGGGAGCTCGCCGGCCTTGGAGAAGGTGAGCAGCACCAGTGCCTCGTACCGCGCGAAGGTCAGTCCGTACGGCTTGACCACCGCGTCGACCTCGCCGAGCAGGATCTGGTGCGCGCGCATGATCGAGGTGATGGCGGCCATCGAGGGCACCGGCCCCCACCGCTGCTGCCAGAGCTCGTCGGCGCGGGCGATGGGATCGAAGGGAAGACTGAGCGGCTTGGGCACGCACCCGACCCTACCGGGCCGTCACTTCACGGCGAGGGCCGTCTCATTCCTCAGTCCTGTCTCCTCCCGGACCGCTGCGCGCAGTTCGGCCAGGAGCAGCAGGACGACGGCCGTGCCGAGGATCCCGGATCCGGTGACGACCGCGTGCACCGGGAAGAACTCGGCGACGAGGCCGGCCAGGGCCATGCCGACGCCCTGGAGGGTCATCAGACCGGCGCCGAGCAGGGTCATCGCACTGCCGCGCAGCTCGTCGGGGACGGCGTCGACGTACCACTGGTCCAGCCCGAGGGTGTACGCGTGGGCCAGGCCGGCGAGCAGCAGCGCGGCGAGCACGAGCAGCGCGCCCGGCCGGACGGCGTAGAGCAGGAGCGGCAGCAGACCGGCGGCGGCGAGCGGGGCCACGATCCGCGATCGCGTTCGGGCGGTGAGGACCGAACCGGCCACGAGTTCACCCGCGATCGTACCGACGGGCATGGCGCACATCAGCAGTCCGAGGGTGGCGGTGCCGACGCCGATGCCGTCGCTGTACGGGGCGAGCAGCGCCTCGGGCACGACGAGGAACACGGGCGGCAGCCAGAACAGCAGGGTGAGCGCCCGCAGCCGGCGCCGGCCGAGGACGGCGCGCGCTCCGGCGAGCGGGGAGGTGCGCGCGCTCGTGCGGGCGGGGCGGCTGCGCGTGCCGAGGCGCAGCAGGAGCGCGGAACCGAGGAAGCCGGCCGCGGTGATCGCGATGGCCCCGCGCGGCGCGACGACGGCGAGCAGCAGCCCGCCGAGGCCGAAGCCCACGAGCTGGGCGCTCTGGGCCACCATCCGCAGCAGCGAACGGCCCAGGACGAAGGCGTCGCCGGTGCCGACGATGTCGGCGAGGGAGGCGTTGCGCGTGCCCTGGAACAGCGGGGCCACGAAGGCCAGTGCGCAGCGCAGGAGGAGGAGCAGGGCCACGGGCGTGCCCGGCAGGACCATGGCCGCCGCGCAGGCCGCGCAGACGAGGTCGCAGGTGACGAGCACCCGCCGGGCGGGGTGACGGTCGGCGATCGGGGCGAGCAGGATGCCGCCGAGGACGTACGGGAGGAAGCCGAGGGCGAAGGTGAGCGCGCTCATCAGGGGCGAGCCGGTGGCGCGGTAGACGAGGACGGTGAGCGAGATCTCGGCGACGACGAGGCCGAGCACGGACATCAGATGTGCGGCGAAGACGGGGCGGAACTCCCGGATCCCGAACACCGAGCGGTACCCGCCGCGGGCGGGGGTGACGATGGGCATGGCGTGAGCTTCGCGGCCCTAGGCTGGCGGACGTAGAGATTCGGTCCGGGCCGAATCTTCCGGCGCGAGGGGCGGCTGGCATGGCGTTGCACCACCGGTTCGGACACAGGGACCTGCTGCGGTGCCGGTTCGCGCTGTCGCCGGCGTGGGAGACGCAGGAGGCGATCCGCACCCTGAGCCGCCCCGACCGGCAGGGCTATCACCTGCCCTGGCTCCAGCGGATCCGCGCTGCCGCCGCCGGGCTGGACCTGCGGCCGCTGTGGCTGCTGATGCCGCGGCGGGGGCACAGTACGGACTTCATCAGCCCCCCGCCGAGCGGACCCGGTGTCTCCTTCGAGGAGGAGATCGCCCTGATCCGCGCGTCGGATCCGGCGGTGGCGCGCGAGGACATGCGCAGGTCGCTGGCCTGTACGCCGGGCGCGCTGGACAGCGACACCGGCCGGGCCCTGCTCGCCGATCCGGCGGGGGCGGTGCGCGAGCTGGCCGATCTGCTGGAGCGGGCGTGGAGCGTCCTGATCGAGCCGCACTGGCCCCGGCTGCGGGCCCTGCTGGAGGCAGACGTCCTCTTCCACTCGCGCCGCCTCGCCGACGGCGGACTGGAGTCGCTCTTCGACGGACTGCACCCGGACCTCTCCTGGGACTCCGCCTCGCTCACCCTGACCATCGAGCGGCCCAGCGCGCACGAGCGCGTCCTGGGCGGCCAGGGCCTGCTCCTCATGCCGAGCGCCTTCATCTGGCCCGGCATCGCGGGAGGCTTCGACCCTCCCTGGCAGCCGACCGTCGTCTACCCGGCCCGCGGCATCGGCGCGCTGTGGACCCCGGCCCGGGAGGACACCCCGGCCGCGCTCGCCCGCCTGATGGGCCGGGCCCGGGCCGACGTGCTGTGCGCACTGGACCAACCGGCCACCACCAGCGCGCTGGCCCACCGGCTGGGGCTGGCCCCCTCCACCGTCTCGGCCCATCTGAAGGTGTTGCACGCGGCGGGCCTGCTGATCTCCGCCCGCCACGGCCACCAGGTCCGCTACGAGCGCACGCCGCTGGCCATCGCCCTGACGACCGGGGGACCGACGGTGTCGTAAGGGCCCGCCACCTGACCGTTATGTCACGATATCCCGGTTGGCTGCCCGTCCCTTCGTCCCGAGGAAGCCGGATGCACCCCGCCGCTCGACGCCGCCGCCTCCGGGCCTGCCTCGGCCTCCTCCTGCTCCTCGCCTCCGCCCCCGCGTGCACGGACGCGTCCGCGCCGCAGCCCGGAGCCCCCGCCGCCCGGGCGCCCTCCCCCGTCGCCGCCGGGCCGGACGGGTCCCCGTACTGGGTGGACCCGCAGAGCGAGGCCGCCCGCCAGGTCACCGCCTGGGAGGCCGCGGGCCGCTACGCCGACGCCCAGGTGCTGCGCAGGATCGCCGAGCGGCCGACGACCCTCTGGCTGACGGGAGGCGACCGGGGCCCCGAGATCCGCCGGGCCGTGGCGGGCGCCCGGGCCACGGGCCGCACGCTCCTGCTCGCCGCGCACCACATCCCGCACCGCGACTGCGGGCCCCGCCCGGCCGGCGGCGCCCAGGACGCCCGGGCCTACCGCGGCTGGATCGGCGCCCTGGCCGACACCCTCAAGGACGCCAAGGCCGTCGTCATCCTGGAGCCGGGCGCGCTCGCACACCTCGTCGACGGCTGCACGGCGGCCGAACACCACGCCGAGCGCTACCGGCTGCTCTCCGAGGCCGTCGACCGGCTCAAGAGGAACAAGAACACGAAGGTCTATCTGGACGCGGGCGATCCGGCCCGGATCCCGCGCCCGAAGGACCTGGTGGAGCCCCTGCGCAAGGCGGGCCTGGAGCGCGCGGACGGCTTCGCCCTCAACGTCTCCGGCTTCCAGCCCGACGCGGCCACCCGGGCGTACGGCGCCGCGATCTCCCGGGCGACCGGGAACAAGCACTTCGTCGTGGACACCAGCCGCAACGGCGAGGGCCCACTGCCCGGCGACCGGGAGCAGGCCCGCTGCAATCCCCCGGGCCGCGCGCTGGGCACACCGCCGACCGACCGGACCGGCGACCCGCTCGTCGACGCGTACTTGTGGATCCAGCGCCCCGGCGCGTCCGACGGAGCCTGCCGCGGCGGGCCGGCGGCCGGCAGGTGGTGGCCGGACTACGCCCTCGGCCTGGCCCGCCGCGCCAGGGAGTGACGGGAGAGAGACGGCCTAGCCCGCGAGGTGCCGTTCCACCGTCTGGACCTTGGAGGTGATCCCGTCGACGACCCCGGGGCGGATGTCGGCCTTCAGGATGAAGGACACCCGGGGCGCCCGTTCCTCCACCGCGGCCACCGCACGCCGGATCACGTCCATGACCTCGTCCCACTCGCCCTCGACGGTGGTGAACATGGCGTCGGTCCGGTTCGGCAGCCCGGACTCCCGGACCACCCGCACCGCCTCGGCGACGTACTCGCCGACCTCTTCACCGACACCCAGCGGGGTCACCGAGAACGCGACGATCACGCCTCGGCCGCCTCACGCGCGCGGGCCGCTATCACGCTGTCGGCCTCGTCGCGCTTGAGCAGCTTGTCGCCGTACAGCCCGCCGAAGGGCACCAGCGCGAGGACGAAGAACAGCAGGGCCTTCTTGAACGGCCACTTGGCCTTGGTCCAGACGTCCAGCAGGAAGACCGCGTAGATGACGAACAGGAACCCGTGGAGGACGCCGAGCGGCATCATCAGGTAGTCGATGTCCGAGATCCGGCTCAGCAGCGAGCCGAAGATCAGCAGGGCCGGGAACGACAACGCCTCCGGGACGGAGATGAGGCGCAGCCGGTGCAGGGCGGAGGCGGTCTTGATGTCCACGTGGAACCTTCGGGTCTCTGGCGGCCTGGTCCGGTCCAGTGTCTCAGCCGCTTTGCGGGAGCCTGACCGGCCCCCTCCCCTTCCTCCCCGGCCCACCCCCGGGACCGCGTGTGGGGCACATATCGGCCAGGGGGCACTGTTCGGGCTCGCCCGCTGCCGATAACGTCATCCCGTGGCTCAGTTCCGACTCCAAGGCAGCAAGGTGCTGGCCGTCGACCTGACCGGGGACGCCGTGAAAGCGAAGAACGGCTCCATGGTCGCGTACGACGGGCAGATGGCCTTCAAGAAGATGTCCGGCGGCGGCGAAGGCCTCCGCGGCATGGTGACCCGCCGGTTGACCGGCGAACAGATGACGGTGATGGAAGTGCAGGGGCACGGCACCTGCTTCTTCGCCGACCGCGCAAGTGAGATCAATCTGGTCAATCTGCGCGGCGAGAAGCTCTACGTCGAGTCCAGCAACCTGCTGTGCACCGACGCCGGCCTGCGGACCGGCACCACCTTCACCGGTCTGCGCGGCGCGACGACCGGAAACGGCCTGTTCACGACGACCGTCGAGGGCTCCGGGCAGGCGGCGATCATGTCCGACGGCCCGGCGGTGGTGCTGCGCGTGAGCGCCCAGTACCCGCTCTCCGTCGACCCGGGGGCGTACATCGCGCACACGGGCAACCTCCAGCAGTCCTTCCAGTCGGGCGTGAACTTCCGCACGCTGATCGGCGAGGGCTCGGGCGAGTCGTTCCAGATCCGCTTCGAGGGCGAGGGCCTGGTGTACGTGCAGCCCAGCGAGCGCAACACCATCGGGGGCGACGTCTGATGCCGTTCCGCGAGATCAACTCGAAGATGGTCGAGGCCCAGGTGATCCCGGGCCAGAAGATGTACAGCCAGCGCGGCGCGATGCTCGCGTACCGCGGCGAGGTCTCCTTCACCCCGAGCCTGACCGGCGGTCAGGGCGGGGTGATGGGCATGATCGGACGCCGCGTGGCGAACGAGCAGACCCCGCTGATGACGGTCGAGGGCAGCGGCACGGTGATGTTCGGCCACGGAGGCCACCACATCCAGGTGATCAACCTGACCGGTGAGACCCTCTACGTCGAGGCCGACCGGCTGCTCGCCTTCGACGGCACCCTCCAGCAGGGCACCATGTTCATGGGCTCCCAGGGCGGGGTCATGGGCATGGTCCGCGGCCAGGTGACGGGCCAGGGCCTGTTCACCACCACCCTCAAGGGCCACGGCTCGGTCGCCGTGATGGCCCACGGCGGGGTGATCGAGCTGCCCATCACCCCCCAGCGGCCGGTCCACGTGGACCCGCAGGCGTACGTGGCCCACCACGGCGACGTCCGCAACAAGCTCTCCACCGCGCTCGGCTGGCGGGACATGGTGGGGCGCGGCTCGGGCGAGGCGTTCCAGCTGGAGCTGTCCGGCCAGGGCGCGGTGTACGTACAGGCCTCGGAGGAGAAGCTGTGAACTTTGGCCCTGTGACCGGCGGACCCGGCGGCCCGACGGTCTTCGACCCGTACACGCTGCCCTCCGACGACAACGTGAACGCGTACACCTTCTGCGTGGAGCTCAAGGGGAGCCAGTGGTTCCTCCAGAAGGGCAAGATGATCTCGTACTACGGGAGCATCGAGTTCAACGGCATCGGCAACGGGCGCTTTGACCGCCTGCTGCGCACCAGCTTCCACTCGCCGCTGCACGCCGCGGACTGGGTGGTGGCCGAGGGGCAGGGCAAGATGCTGCTCGCCGACCGCGCCTTCGACGTGAACTCGTACGACCTGGACAAGGGGAACCTGACGATCCGGTCAGGCAACCTGCTCGCCTACCAGCCCACCCTGGCGCTGAAGCAGTCGATCGTCCCGGGTTTCCTGACGCTGATCGGAACCGGGAAGTTCGTAGCCGCGTCCAATGGACCGGTGGTGTTCATGGAACCGCCGCTGCGCGTGGACCCGCAGGCGCTGGTGGGCTGGGCGGACTGCCCCTCGCCGTGTCACCACTACGACCACGGCTACATGTCGGGCGTGATGGGCGGGCTGCGCTCACTGACGGGCATCGGGGGCACCTCGGGCGAGGAGCACCAGTTCGAGTTCGTCGGCGCGGGCACGGTGCTGCTGCAGTCCTCGGAGATGCTGATGGCGGAGCAGAACGTCGGGGCCGTCGGCGCCGGCGCGGCGACGGGCAACGCGCAGGGCGTCCCGGGGGCCGGCCAGGGGCCGCTGGGGCAGCTGGGCGTACCGCGGATGCCGGGGCAGCTGGGTGATCTCCAGCGGCGCTTCGGGCTGTGATCCTCAGACCATCCGATTTTTGTACGTAATTCAACTTTTTAGGTAGAGTTCATTCATGGAGACCATGGAGACCGAGACGGCCACGCGCTGGCTGACCGACGCCGAGCAGTGCGCCTGGCGCACCCACCTGGACGTCAGCAGACTGCTGATGCACCAGCTGGAAAAGGATCTCCAGCCCTTCGGACTCACCAACAACGACTACGAGATCCTCGTGAACCTCTCGGAGTCGCCGGACCACCGGATGCGGATGAGCGATCTCGCGACCGCCACCCTGCAGTCCAAGAGCCGGCTGTCGCACCAGATCACGCGCATGGAGACGGCGGGCCTGGTCCGCCGGGTGAACTGCGAGTCCGACCGCCGCGGCCTGTACGCGGTGCTCACGGACGACGGCATGGAGACGATGCGCAAGGTCGCCCCGCACCACGTGGCGTCCGTGCGCCAGCACTTCATCGACCTGCTGCCGCCGGAGGCCCTGGCGGCGCTGCGCGCCTCCCTGACCCCAGTGGCCGAGCACCTGCGCGCCAACCGCGGCAAGGGCTGAGCCCCCTCGGGCGCCCGACGCGCCCCGCGCGGCGGTCGGCCGGACAATGGGCAGTATCCGCCCGCTGCCGGCCGCCGCCGCGCACAGCATGCGCCATGGCCGGCCTGAGGAGGTCCAAGCCATGAAGCGCACTGTGTACATCTCCGCGGCCGCATCCGTCGTCCTGATCGTGGGCGGCCCGGTGGCGGCCGCGACAGCGGCATCCGCCGACACGGCGAGAAGCGTCTGCGCGGCCGCCGCCGTCCGCGCCGACGTGACGGCCGAAGCCGCCGCCGCGGCGGCCGTGAAGAAGTATCCGGGCGTCGTCGAGTCCCTCGACAAGGACGGCGACACCTGGCACGTGGACGTGATCAGCAAGGACGGCAAGGAGCACGCCGAGCTGGACGTCGCCGCGAACGGCGCGGTCACCGAGCGGAACCGCGAGAGCGAGGACAGCACCGAGAACGAGGAACTGCTCGAAGCCAAGGTCACCGCACAGCAGGCCATCAAAGCAGCCCTGACCAGCCATCCCGGAGCGGTCGAGTCGGTCGGCTGGGACGACGACGGCGGCGCCAAGTACTGGGACGTCGAGGTCAAGGGCGCCGACGGCAAGACCTGGAACGGCCACGTGGACCCCGGCACCGGCAAGGTCACCGAATCGACCGACTCGGACGACTCGGACGACTCGGACGACCGGTACCCACCCATCCCGAGCCCCGCGGGGGTGTGAGGCGGTCCTCCGGCCCGGCCGGCGCACGGCGCGGGGGCCGGGGCGGCGCCCCGAAGGGGCGGCCGCACCCGCTCCCGCGCCCGCCTCAGCCCTCCGTCAGCGTCGCCAGCAGAGCGTCGGCCGCCGCGTACGGGTCCAGCTCGCCCACGGCCACCCGGGCGGCCAGCGCGTCGAGATGCGCGTCCCCGTGCAGATCGGCCATCCGCGCCCGCAGCGCCGTCACGGCGATGGTCTCCACCTCCCGCGCGGCCCTCGCCGCGCGCCGCTCGGCCAGCACGCCCCGCTCGTCCATCCACGCCCGGTGCTTCTCCAGCGCCTCGACCAGCTCGTCGATGCCCTGGCCGCGCGCCGCGACCGTCTTCACGATCGGGGGCCGCCAGTCCTCCCGGCCCCGCGCCTCCCCCAGCCCGAGCATGTGGTTCAGCTCCCGGGCGGTCGCGTCCGCCCCGTCCCGGTCCGCCTTGTTGACCACGTACACGTCGCCGATCTCCAGGATCCCCGCCTTCGCGGCCTGGATCCCGTCGCCCATCCCGGGGGCCAGGAGCACCACGGAGGTGTCGGCCTGCGAGGCGATCTCCACCTCCGACTGCCCGACCCCGACCGTCTCGACCAGGATCACCTCGCAGCCGGCCGCGTCCAGGACCCGGATCGCCTGCGGGGCGGCCCACGCCAGTCCGCCCAGGTGCCCGCGGGTGGCCATGGACCGGATGTAGACGCCCGGGTCCGAGGCGTGGTCCGACATCCGCACCCGGTCGCCGAGCAGCGCCCCGCCCGAGAAGGGCGAGGACGGGTCGACGGCGAGGACACCGACCCGCTTCCCGGCCTTGCGGTAGGCCGACACGAGCGCCGACGTCGACGTCGACTTGCCGACGCCCGGCGACCCGGTCAGGCCCACCACGTACGCGTTGCCCGTGAGGGGGGCCAGCGCCGCCATCACCTCGCGCAGCTGCGGGGACGCCCCTTCCACCAGCGAGATCAGCCGGGCCACCGCTCTCGGCCTGCCCTCACGTGCCTGGGCCACCAGCTGGGGGACGTCCACCGCCGTCATACGTGCTGCGCTCCTCGGGTTCTCGTACGGTACGGAGGTGCTGTCAGGCCTGGGCGCCGGGCACCCGGACGATCAGCGCGTCGCCCTGGCCACCGCCGCCGCACAGCGCGGCCGCGCCGACCCCGCCGCCGCGGCGCTTGAGCTCCAGCGCCAGGTGCAGCACCACACGGGCTCCGGACATGCCGATCGGGTGCCCCAGGGCAATGGCGCCGCCGTTGACGTTCACCTTTTCCGGGGTCACCCCGAGGTCCTTCATTGACTGCACGGCGACCGCCGCGAAGGCCTCGTTGATCTCGATGAGGTCCAGGTCGGAGACCTCCAGGCCCTCCTTCTTCAGGGCGTGCAGGATCGCGTTGGACGGCTGCGACTGGAGGGAGTTGTCGGGGCCGGCCACGTTGCCGTGGGCGCCGATCTCGGCGATCCACTCCAGGCCGAGCTCCTCGGCCTTCGCCTTGCTCATCACGACCACGGCGGCCGCGCCGTCGCTGATCTGGGAGGAGGTGCCGGCGGTGATCGTGCCGTCCTTGGCGAAGGCGGGGCGCAGCTTGCCGAGGGACTCCGCCGTGGTCTCGGGGCGGATGCCCTCGTCGGTGGAGAAGATCACCGGGTCGCCCTTGCGCTGCGGGATCTCGACCGGGGTGATCTCGGCCTCGAAGACACCGTTCTTCTGGGCGGCCGCGGCGCGCTGGTGCGAGGTGGCGGCGAACTCGTCCTGCGGGGCGCGCTCGATGCCGAGGCGGGTGTTGTGCTTCTCCGTGGACTCGCCCATCGCGATGTTCTCGAAGGCGTCCGTGAGGCCGTCGTAGGCCATCGCGTCGAGCATCTCGATGGCGCCGTACTTGAAGCCCTCGCGGGACTTGGGCAGCAGGTGCGGGGCGTTGGTCATGGACTCCTGGCCGCCCGCGACCACGATGTCGAACTCACCGGCGCGGATCAGCTGGTCGGCCAGCGCGATGGCGTCCAGGCCCGAGAGGCACACCTTGTTGACGGTCAGGGCGGGCACGTTCATCGGGATGCCGGCCTTGACCGCCGCCTGGCGGGCGGGGATCTGGCCCGCGCCGGCCTGGAGCACCTGGCCCATGATCACGTACTGGACCTGGTCGCCGGAGATCCCGGCCCGCTCCAGCGCGGACTTGATGGCGAAGCCGCCGAGGTCGGCGCCCGAGAAGGACTTCAGCGAGCCGAGCAGGCGCCCCATGGGCGTGCGGGCCCCGGCGACGATCACGGAAGTGGTGTTGTTCGATCCGGACATGAGGCACAGCCCCTTGGATGAGGAGTGAACGAGGGTTTACGTGAATGTACTGGGCGGTACCGCAGCGGTCACCGGGGTGCCGGTGTGATCGCGCGCACGTTGCGTGACGACCCCCTTCGGGAGTGCACTGTCCCCATGCTGACAAGAATCGACCACATCGGGATCGCCTGCTTCGACCTGGACAAGACCGTCGAGTTCTACCGTGCCACGTACGGCTTCGAGGTGTTCCACTCCGAGGTCAACGAGGAGCAGGGCGTCCGCGAGGCCATGTTGAAGATCAACGAGACGTCCGACGGCGGCGCCTCCTACCTCCAGCTCCTGGAGCCCACCCGCGAGGACTCCGCGGTGGGCAAGTGGCTGGCCAAGAACGGCGAGGGGGTCCACCACATCGCCTTCGGCACCGAGGACGTCCAGGGCGACTCGGAGGCCATCCGCGGCAAGGGCGTCCGCGTCCTCTACGACCAGCCCCGCACCGGCTCGATGGGCTCCTCGATCACCTTCCTCCACCCCAAGGACTGCCACGGTGTCCTGACCGAACTGGTCACCAGCAACCCTGAGCACTGATGCCGCCATTCCCCGGCCGGTAGAGTGGCCATGGCTCGGCCGGGGTTCGGTGCGGAGACGGGGTCGGGGCCTGTGACCCCTGCCCCGGTATCTGACACCATTCCCCCGGGGGCGTCGTTCAGCGGGCGAGCGATGCTCATTGGGAGTGAGCTTGCGACCAGGGGACGGATGGGACCGCGCTGTGCGGGGCTACGAAAGCCAGGAGAGCCATCAGGCCGAGGCCGACCATCTCTCGCGCTTCGAGGCCGAGATGGAGCGGCTGAAGAAGGAGCGCGGGAAGGCCGTCCAGCACGCTGAGGACCTGGGATACCAGGTCGAGGTGCTGCGCGCCAAGCTCCACGAGGTACGCCGGTCTCTGGCGTCCCGCCCCGCCTACGACGGCGCGGACATGGGGTACCAGGCGGAGCAGCTGCTCCGCAATGCCCAGATCCAGGCCGACCAGATGCGCTCCGACGCCGAGCGCGAGCTGCGCGACGCCCGGGCGCAGACCCAGCGCATCCTCCAGGAGCACGCCGAGCACCAGGCGCGTCTCCAGGCCGAGCTGCACGCCGAGGCCGTCAACCGCCGCCAGCGTCTGGACCAGGAGCTCAACGAGCGCCGCCAGACCGTCGAGGCGCACGTCAACGAGAACGTGGCCTGGGCCGAGCAGCTGCGCGCCCGTACGGAGTCCCAGGCGCGCCGGCTCATGGAGGAGTCCCGCGCCGAGGCCGAGCAGTCCCTGAACGCCGCCCGCGCCGAGGCCGCCCGGGTCGCCGAGGAGACCCGGCGCCGGATGGCCGCCGACGCCGAGGCCGCCCGCGCGGAGACCGAGGCCACCCTGCTGCGCGCCCGCAAGGAGGCCGAGCGGCTGCTGACCGCCGCCTCCGCGCAGGCCCAGGAGGCCAGCGAGCACGCGGCGCGGCTGCGTTCCACCACCTCCGCCGAGGCCGAGCAGACCCGGCAGCAGACCATGAACCTCGGCCGGGTCGCCGAATCCCGCGTGCAGGAGGCCGAGTCCGCGCTGCGCGAGGCCCGGGCCGAGGCCGAGAAGGTGCTCGCCGAGGCCAAGGAGAGCGCGGCCCGCCAGCTCGCGTCGGCGGAGTCCGTCAACGAGCAGCGCACCCGCACCGCCAAGGAGCAGGTCGCCCGGCTGGTCGGAGAGGCCACCAAGGAGGTCGAGGTCCTCAAGGCCGAGGCCGAGCAGGCCCTGGCCGACGCCCGCGCCGAAGCCGAGCGGCTGCGCACCGAGGCCGGCGAACAGGCCCGTACGGCCGCGGCCGAGGACATGGCGGCCCAGCTGGCGAAGGCGGCCCGCACCGCCGAGGACGTACTGAACAAGGCCTCGGAGGACGCCCGGGCCACCACCCGGGCCGCGTCCGAGGAGGCCGAGCGGATCCGCCGCGAGGCCGAGGCCGAGGCCGACCGGCTGCGCCTGCAGGCCGCGGCCACGGCCGACGAGCTCAAGGGCGCCGCCAAGGACGACACCGAGGAGTACCGGGCCCGGACGGTCGAACTCCAGGAGGAGGCCCGGCGGCTGCGCGGCGAGGCCGAGCAGCTGCGCGCGGAGGCCGTCGCCGAGGGCGAGCGGATCCGCGGTGAGGCCCGCCGCGAGGCGGTCCAGCAGATCGAGGAGGCGGCCCGGACCGCCGAGGAACTGCTCGGCAAGGCCAAGGCCGACGCGGACGAGCTGCGCGGCGGGGCGAACGCCGAGAGCGAGCGGGTCCGCGCCGAAGCCGTCGAGCGGGCCGGCACGCTGCGCAAGCAGGCCGAGGAGACCCTGGAACGCACCCGCGCCGAGGCCGAGCGGCTGCGCGCCGAGGCCGAGGAGCAGGCCGAGGCCGTACGGGCCGAGGCGGACGCGGCGGCGCTCGCGCGGCGCGCGGAGACCGAGCAGGCCCTGGCCGCCAAGCGCGCCGAGGCCGACGAGGAGCTCGTACGGCTCCACACGGACGCCGAGAGCCGGCTGACCACGGCCGAGCAGACCCTGCGTGACGCCCGTGCGGCGGCGGAGAACATCCGCCGGGAGACTACCGAGGAGACCGACCGCCAGCGCGCCGAGTCGGCGGAGCGGATCCGCACCCTCCAGGCGCAGTCGCAGGCGGAGGCCGAGCAGCTGCGCACCGAGGCGGCCGAGGACGCCGGCCGCGTGCGCGCGGAGGCCGAGCAGGTCGCCGTACGGCTGCGCGGCGAGGCCGAGGTCGAGGCCGAGCGGGTGCGCTCCGAGGCGCAGGAGACCGCGGACCGGCTGCGCGCCGAGGCGAAGGCCGCGGCCGAGCGGGTCGCGGCCGAGGCGGCGGAGGCCCTGGCCGCCGCGCAGGAGGAGGCGGCCCGGCGTCGCCGGGAGGCCGAGGAGACCCTGGCGTCCGCGCGTACGGACGCCGAGCAGGAGCGGGCGCAGGCCCGCGAGCAGAGCGAGGAGCTGCTGGCCGCGGCCCGCCGCCGCTCGGAGGAGGCGCAGGCCGAGGCGGCCCGCCTGACCGAGGAGGCCGAACGGCGCGCCTCGGAGCTGGTGTCGGCGGCCGAGGCCACCGCCCAGCAGGTGCGCGACGCCGTGGCCGGGCTGCACGAGCAGGCCGAGGAAGAGGTCGCCGGGCTGCGCAGCGCCGCCGAGCACGCGGCGGAGCGTACGAGGACGGAGGCCGAGGAAGAGGCCGGACGGGTCCGCTCCGACGCCTACGCGGAGCGCGAGCGGGCCACCGAGGACGCCAACCGGATCCGCAGCGAGGCGCGCGCGGAGACGGACGCGGCGAAGGCGCTGGCGGAGCGCACGGTCGGCGACGCGCTCGCCGAGGCGGAGCAGCTGCGCAGCGACACCGCCGAATACGCGCAGCGGGTGCGTACGGAGGCCACGGACGCCCTGGCCGCGGCCGAGCGGGACGCGGCGCGCACCCGGGCCGACGCCCGTGACGACGCGAACCGCATCCGCGGCGAGGCGGCCGAGTCCCTGGAGGCCTCCCGCGCCGAGGGTGCCCGGATCACCGCCGAGGCGACGGCGATGGCCGAGCGCCTCACCGAGGAGACCCGCGCGGCCAACGAGGCGACCGTCGGCGAGGCCGCGGCCGAGGCGGAGCGGATCACCAACGAGGCGCAGGAGGCCGCGGAGGCCACCCGAGCCGAGGCCGCAGGCACCCTGGACGAGGCGCGCGCCGAGGGCAACCGGCTGCGCACCGAGGCCGCGGAGCAGGCGGACCGGCTCATCACCGAGGCGGCGGCCGAGGCCGAGCGGCTCACCGAGGAGACCCGCGCGGCCAACGAGGCCACCGTGGGCGAGGCGGCCGCGGAGGCCGAGCGGCTGCGCACGGCGGCGGCGCGGCTCAAGACGCAGGCGGCCGAGACGCTGGCGAGCGCCGAGCGGGACGCGGCCAAGATCATGGTCGATTCGCGTGCCGAGGGCGACCGTCTGATCGACGAGACCCGCGCGGCCAACGAGGCCACGGTCGGCGAGGCCGCGGCCGAGGCCGAGCGGCTGCGCGCGGAGGCGCACCGCGTCCTCGACGACGCCCGGGCGGAGGGCGGCCGGATCATCGGCGAGGCCACCGCGGAGGCGGAGCGCGTCACGGCTGCGGCGAGCGAGACCCTGGAGAGCGCGGAACGGGAGGCCGAGCGGACGCTGGACGAGGCGCGCGCCGAGGGCAACCGGCTGCGTACGGAGGCGGCCGAGCAGGCGGACCGGCTCATCACCGAGGCGGCGGCCGAGGCCGACAAGCTCACCGGCGAGACCCGCAAGGCGAACGAGCGCACGGTCGGCGAGGCCGCGGCCGAGGCCGAGCGGCTGCGCGCGGAGGCTTCGGAGGCGCTGTCCTCGGCGCAGGAGCACGCGACCCGTACCCGCTCGGAGGCCGAGCGCGTCAAGGCGGAGGCGGCGAGCGAGGCGGAGCGCATCCGCAGCGAGGCCCGCGCGGAGTCCGAGCGGCTGCTGGACGAGGCCCGCGAGGCGGCCAACAAGCGCCGCAGCGAGGCCGCGGAGCAGGTCGACCGGCTCATCACCGAGGCCTCGGCGGAAGCCGAGAAGCTCACGGCCGATGCGCAGCAGAAGGCCCTCGCCGCCACCACGGCGGCCGAGGAGCAGGCCGACGCGATGGTCGACGCGGCCCGCAAGGAGGCGGCGCGGATCACCTCGGAGGCGACCATCGAGGGCAACTCCATGGTGGAGAAGGCCCGTACGGACGCGGACGAGCTGCTGGTCGGCGCGCGCTCGGACGCGGCGGCCATAAGGGAGCGGGCGGAGGAGCTGCGCGGCCGCGTCGAGAGCGAGGTCGAGGAGCTGCACGAGCGGGCCCGCCGGGAGTCGGCCGAGCAGATGAAGTCGGCCGGCGAGCGCGTGGACAAGCTGGTGCGCGCGGCGACCGAGCAGAGCGTCGAGGCCGAGGCGAAGGCCAAGGCGCTGGTGTCGGACGCGAGCAGCGAGGCGAGCAAGGTCCGCATCGCCGCGGTGCGCAAGGCGGAGGCGCTCCTGAAGGAGGCCGAGCAGAAGAAGGCCGAGCTGGCACGGGAGGCCGAGAAGGCCCTCGCGGAGGCCAAGGCGGAGGCCGAACGCCTCGTCGACGAGGGCCGCCGCGAGCTGGAGGTCCTGGTCCGCAGGCGGCAGGACATTCAGGGGGAGATCTCCCGTGTCCAGGACGTTCTTGAGGCGTTGGAATCATTCGAGGCACCTTCGGGCGGCGGAAAGCCCACGGTCGGCGGCCAGGGCGCGGGGGGCGCGAAGGCCGGCGCGGCAGCGGGTTCCACTCGTTCGGGTGGCAAGACGTCGGAGGGCTAGTCGGCGCCCAGGGAGGTGTGCTCCTGACGGAGGTTCAGGCGAACGAGTGACAAGCATTCTGCCGCCTTGCCACTCAAAAGGGGTGTCATTGTCCAGATCAATCGCCGATTGACTCGAAGACACGCCGCCCTGGCGCCTAGGATTCCCCTAACACCTCACGCAGTACCTCATCGGTCTCATTCGACAGGAACCCCATGAGCGACCCTTCCTCCCCCTTCGGCTTCGAGCTCGTGCGGCGCGGTTACGACCGCGGTCAGGTGGACGACCGCATTACCAAGCTGGTCTCCGACCGCGACAGCGCCCTTGGACGCATCAACTCTCTGGAAAAGCGGATCGAGGAACTGCACCTCGAAACGCAGAACGCCCAGGCCCAGGTGAACGACGCCGAGCCGTCGTACGCCGGCCTCGGCGCCCGGGTCGAGAAGATCCTGCGACTGGCCGAGGAGGAGGCGAAGGACCTGCGCGAGGAGGCCCGTCGCGCGGCCGAGCAGCACCGCGAGCTCGCCGAGTCGGCCGCCCAGCAGGTGCGCAACGACGCCGAGTCGTTCGCCGCCGACCGCAAGTCGAAGGCCGAGGACGAGGGCGTCCGCATCGTCGAGAAGGCCAAGGGCGACGCCTCCACCCTGCGCGCCGAGGCCCAGAAGGACGCGGCGTCCAAGCGCGAGGAGGCCGACGCGCTGTTCGAGGAGACCCGCGCCAAGGCCGCCCAGGCCGCCGCGGACTTCGAGACCAACCTGGCCAAGCGCCGCGAGCAGTCGGAGCGGGACCTGGCCTCGCGTCAGGCCAAGGCCGAGAAGCGGCTCGCGGAGATCGAGCACCGTGCCGAGCAGCTGCGCCTGGAGGCCGAGAAGCTGCGTACGGACGCGGAGCGCCGGGCCCGCCAGACGGTGGAGACCGCGCAGCGCCAGGCCGAGGACATCGTGGCCGACGCCAACGCCAAGGCGGACCGCATCCGCAGCGAGTCCGAGCGCGAGCTGGCGGCGCTCACCAACCGCCGCGACTCGATCAACGCGCAGCTGACCAACGTGCGCGAGATGCTGGCGACGCTCACCGGCGCGGCCGTCGCGGCTGCCAACCCGATCGTCGACGACGAGCCGGTCACCCGCGGCGTTCCGGCGCAGCAGAGCCGCTGAGCTCCCGCTTCGCCTGATCGAGGGCCCTATGTCATCTCTGAGGTGACGTAGGGCCCTCGGGCGTTCCCGCGCCGGCTCATGCCCATCGACGGGATTTCCTCCTGGAAATCACCTTCATGATCTTGGCCGTTGGAGGAAATCCGGAGGAAGCCCGGAGGAAATCCACAAGAAGAGGGACGCCCACACCCTCCTGAGGAACTACGGGGGATGCCCGGGTCGGTCTCAGGGACAGCTCAGGGATCCGGCGGGGACGGAACCGTAGGAGACTCGATATCCTCTTAACCCTTACGCGGGCGAAAGTCGTCCCGGCCTGGTAAGGGGCAGCAAGATGATCGAGGCAGTCGGCCTGACCAAGCGCTTCGGCGCCAAGACCGCCGTCGACCAGTTGTCCTTCCAGGTCAAGCCGGGTCACGTCACCGGTTTCCTGGGGCCCAACGGCTCCGGCAAATCCACCACCATGCGGATGATCCTGGGCCTCGACCGGCCCACGTCCGGCCGGGTCACGATCAACGGCCACCCCTTCCGGGAGCTGCCGAACGCCCAGCGTCACGTCGGGGCTCTGCTCGACGCCAAGGCCGTGCACGGCGGCCGCCGGGCCCGCACCCACCTGCTCTCGATCGCCCAGCTCTCCGGGATCCCCGCGCGGCGCGTGGACGAGGTGCTGGGCGTGGTCGGCCTCCAGGACGCCGCCCGGCAGCGTACGAAGGGCTTCTCGCTCGGCATGGGCCAGCGGCTCGGCATCGCCACCGCCCTGCTCGGCGACCCGCAGGTGCTCCTGTTCGACGAGCCGGTCAACGGACTCGACCCCGAGGGCATCCTGTGGGTGCGCAACCTCATGCGCCGGCTCGCCTCCGAGGGCCGCACCGTGTTCGTCTCCTCGCACCTGATGAGCGAGATGGCGCTGACCGCGGACCACCTGATCGTCATCGGCAGGGGCCGGCTGCTGGCCGACATGGGCACCCAGGAGTTCATCGCGCACAACTCGGCCGGATTCGCTCGGGTGCGCGCGGCCGACACTGATCCGGATGGCTGGGACACGCTGGGGGCGGTCCTCACGGAGGCGGGCGGGCGGGTCCTCCAGGAGCCCGACGGTGCACTGCGCGTGACCGGTCTGGACCTTCCCCGCATCTCGGACCTCGCCCACGGGGCCGGCGTACGGCTCTGGGAGCTCTCCCCCCACCGGGCCTCGCTGGAGGAGGCGTACATGCGGATGACCCAGTCCGCCCTCGAGTACACCTCCACCGACGACCCGCGGGCCGAGCTGTGGGAGCCGGAGCCGCTCACCGTCCCGGCGTGGGAGGAGGAGCCGGCGGTCCCGGAGGTCCCGCGGACGGGCTTCTTCGCGCCGCCGCCTCCGGCAGCGGGCGGCCGGCCCTTCCTGATGCCCAGCAAGCCCGGCGAGCTCGCCGGTGCCCGCGAGAACGACCCCGAGGAAGCCAAGTGACCAGCCCCCGCGGCGCGCAGGCCGCCCTGCCGTACAGCTCGCCGCTGCCCGCGCCGCGGCCGCACCTGGGACACGCCCTGGCCTCCGAGTGGACCAAGATGGTCTCGGTCCGCTCCACGCTGTGGACGCTCGGCTCGCTCGTGCTGACCGTCGTGGGCATCGGCCTGCTCTTCGTCGTGCAGACCGACGACCGGGACTACGACCAGATCTCCTTCGTCACGCCGGCCCTCTTCGGCCTGCTGATCGGGCAGATCGCGGTGATGGTCCTGGGCGTCCTGACGATCAGCTCGGAGCACGCGACCGGCCTGGCGCGGACCACCTTCACCGCCGCCCCCGACCGCTACCGGGTGCTCACCGCGAAGTACCTCGTCTTCAGCGTCACGGCCTTCCTCACGACCGGGGCGGCCGTCTTCGTGATCGGGGTGGCGGCGAGGATCACGCACAGCGGGGCAGCCGCCGGACGCCATGGGACGAGCGAGTGGCTCGGTGCGCTGGCGGGCAGTCTCTACGTCACGCTGCTCGGGGTGCTCGCGCTCGCCGTCGGCGCGCTGGTGCGGCACTCGGCGGGGGCGATCGCCGTGATGCTCGGCCTCGTCACGCTGCCGCCGGTGATCGGGGCGATGCTCAGCATGTGGCAGGCCATGGCGTCCGTCGGGCGGGCGGTCATCCAGCACAACGCGCCGGTGGCCCTGATGCAGCTGTTCGGCCTGCCGACCGGCGACGAGGCGGGCGTGGCGCCCAGCGCCCTGTCCCACATGGTGCTGATCGTGCTGGTCGCGGGAGCCGCGGTGACCGCCTCGTACGTCTCGGTCGGCCGCCGGGACGTCTAACGCCGAGGACGCCTAATAACGGGGGGCGTTGCGGGACCGCTGCACCTTGGAGGTGCGGCGGTCCTTCGCGTTCCAGCAGGCCTTGTGCCAGTGCCGCCGGTCGTCGACGCCGCCGTACTCCGGCCACGCCACCAGGTGCGGGGTGCCGGAGGGGATCTCCTGGTCACAGCCGGGGCAGCGGTAGCGCTTGCCCGCCGCGCTCGCGCCCGCGACGTGCCGGACCTTCCAGTCCTCGCCCTGGTACTCCTCGGTGCGCTCCAGCCCGTAGCGGTCGAGGCCGGTGCTGGGTCGTTCGTCCGGAGTCTCCCCGCCCTTGGGGCGGTTGTTGCGCGGTGACACGTATACCTCACGGATGGGCGGACGGCAGTGACTTTCTCCCAGACTACGCGCAGCGAGGCCGGGTAACCGCAGGGTTGCCGGTAGCGGCTGCCGTGCGCAGAGGGATGGCCCGACAATCCCAATAACTTCCTGACAGACCGTGCCTTTGGCACGTGTCAGACGTTGTTGCCATAGGAAGAACCGGTCCACCTGGGGAGGCCGCGTCAGCCGCGAGGAGGCTAAAGGCGATGCGCGTAGGAGCGTTTGTACTGGCGGCCCAGTTCCCGGGTCAGGGACAGGGAGAGGCACTGCACCGGGCGGTGCGGACCGCCGAGGTGGCCGAGGAGGCGGGACTCGACTCGGTCTGGCTCGCCGAGCACCATTTCGTCCCGTACGGGGTCTGCCCCTCGGCGGTGACCCTGGCCGCCCTGCTGCTGGGCCGCACGCGGCGGCTGCGGGTGGGCACGGCGGTGAGCGTGCTGCCGAGCACCCACCCGGTGGCCCTCGGAGAGCAGGCGGCCCTGCTGCACGTGACCTCGGGGGGCCGTTTCTCGCTGGGGCTGGGCCGCGGCGGGCCGTGGGTCGACCTGGAGGTGTTCGGGGGCGGCCTGGACGCGTACGAGAACGGCTTCCCGGAGGCCCTGGACCTGCTGCGGCGCTGGCTGACGCAGGCCCGGGTGGGAGCCGCCGGCGAGCGGTACGACTTCCGCGAGGTGGCCGTCGTACCGCGGCCGTCGGAGGCCCTGGACGGGGACGGGACGGGCCCGGAGGTGATCGTGGCCTGCACCTCGCCGACATCGGTACGGCTGGCCGCGCGGCGGGGGCTGCCGATGCTGCTCGGCATGCACTGCGGGGACGAGGACAAGGCCGAGATGGTCGCGCTGTGGCGCGCCGAGGCACGGGCGGCGGGGCACTCGCCGGAGCACGTGGCCGGCGCGGGCCACGTCTCGGCCGGGGTGTGCCAGCTGGCGGACAGCACGGCGGACGCCCGCGAGGCCCTGCTGAAGGCGATGCCCGGCTGGCTCAAGCAGGGCCTGGACGCGCATGTGACGGTGGACGGCCGGGAGCGCGCGATGCGCGATCCGCTCGCGTACACGGAACTGCTGTGCGACCTGCACCCGGTGGGCACCCCGGAGCGGGCGGCGGACCGGCTGGCGACCACGTCGGAGCGGACGGGCATCACGCGCTTCGCGCTCCTGACGGAGGGCTCCGGCGATCTCGCCGCGACGGAGGAGAACGTACGACGACTCGGCGCCGAAGTCCTGCCCCGTCTCGGCTGAGATCCACCGGCGGCGCTCCGTACCTGTCCGGCCGATCGCGCCGGGTTCGCCCTGACCGACCGGACAGGTCCCCGACCGGGTTTAGCAGTCGCGCAGTTCCGGCGACTGGTTGAGCAGCTGGCCCCGGATCGAAGTGAACTTGGCCAGCCGGTCGTCCACCGAGGGATCCATCGGGAACACCGCCACCCGGTGACAGTTCTGGAACGCCAGGCGCACTCCGAAGTGCCGCTGCAGAGCACCGCGTATCGCGTCACTCGCGAGCGCGCGCAGCAGCTGCCCACGCGCCTGCTCGTCGGGCGGCGGCGTCTGGTTGTCGGCGAACTGTCCGCCGTCCACCTTCAGCTGGGCCACCAGCGAGCTGATCATCTCCCATGCGAAGGGCAGGGAGGTCCGGACGCAGTCGACGAAGGCGGCTTCGTCGACCTCGCCTCGCTCGGCCTGTTCGAGTAGGGCCGGTGAGACGTCGAGCGACATGGGTTCTCCTCTCGCGACCCCGGCTGTTTGGGTTGCCGGAGCCTTACGGGCAGGGAAGGAGATCGCGACGCAGCGTGCACGCTTCGCAACCTCCCGCTCACCACGGTAGGCGCCCCATGGGTGGCGCACCAGGAGAATGCGCATACAACGCGCCATCGGCGAAGGGGGCTTTCAGGGGCGAATCGCGTGGAGGGCCGTCGGTCGAGTAGCGTTGCCGACCATGCGTCTCGTCATTGCCCGCTGCTCCGTCGACTACGCGGGCCGGCTCACCGCCCATCTGCCCTCGGCACCCCGTCTGATCCTCGTGAAGGCCGACGGCAGTGTCTCGATCCACGCGGACGACCGGGCGTACAAACCGCTCAACTGGATGTCGCCCCCGTGCACCCTCAAAGAGGGGAGCGGTGACGACGCCGGTGTGTGGACGGTCATCAACAAGGCGGGCGAGAAGCTCATCATCACCATGGAGGAAGTCCTCCACGACTCCTCCCACGAGCTCGGCATCGACCCGGGGCTCATCAAGGACGGGGTCGAGGCACACCTCCAGGAACTCCTCGCGGACCGCATCGAGACGCTGGGCGAGGGCTACACCCTCATCCGGCGCGAGTACATGACGGCGATCGGCCCGGTGGACATCCTGTGCCGGGACGCCTCCGGCGCGACGGTGGCGGTGGAGATCAAGCGCCGCGGCGAGATCGACGGCGTCGAGCAGCTGACCCGCTACCTGGAGCTGCTCAACCGCGACCCGCACCTGGCGCCGGTCCGCGGGGTCTTCGCGGCCCAGGAGATCAAGCCGCAGGCCAAGGTGCTGGCGACGGACCGCGGGATGGACTGCGTGGTCCTGGACTACAACGCGCTGCGCGGCATCGAGGACGACAAGCTGCGACTGTTCTGACCCTCGCCCCGTCCGAGCCTCACGCAGCAACGGCTCCGTCCCGAGGGACGGAGCCGTCGGCGTTCTACGGGGCGGTGGGCGTGGACGGCCCGGTCGCGGTGGCCGTTCCCGACCCCGAGGCGCTGGCCGTCGGCGTCGGCGCGGTGCTCTCCGTCGGCGGCACCGACGGCCCGGCCGTCGTCGGCGGGGGCGAGACGGGCGGGGACGGCGGCGCGGAGTTCGGCGGCGTCGTGGACGGGCGGCGGGACGGGGTCTTGCCGGGCGTGCGGCCGGGGCTCGGGGCGACGCCCTCCCCCGGCGCCGTCGACTGCGACGGCGAGCCCGAGGCGGGCGGCTCCGGTGCAGGATCGTTCCCTCCGGTCCCCGTCGTGGACGACGGGGTCGTCGCCCCCGGGGTCGAGGACACCGCGGGCGCCTGCGCCGGCGGCGAGGTGTCCGAGGAGCCCAGCGCGAGGCTCACGACGGTGCCCAGCGCCACCACCGTCAGCGCTCCCGCCCCGGCCAGCAGGGCCAGCCGTCGGCGACGGGGGTCCGGGGCCGGCCGGGCGGCGGGCGCGGGGGCGGGCGCCGGGGAGGGCTTGGGCGACAGCGGGAAGGCGTCCTCGAACACCTCGGACAGCGTCGTGGGCGGCTCCGTGGACCGGTTCACCGGCACCACCGGCGTCATCCGCGTCACCGCCTCGGCGGAGACGGGCACGCGGAGGGGGACGGCCGGGGCGGTCCGAGCCGCCGGGGCGGCGGGAGCGGCGGAAGTGGCGGGAGCGGGGGGAGTCACCGCCGCCGTCGAGGCCGGCGGGAGGGCCGCCCGGGCGGCCGGGGCGGCCTCCAGGGCCACCGTCGCCGCCTCCGCGGCGGCCGCGGGCAGGGCCGGCAGCCCCGGAGCCTCCAGCCGCAGGGGCGGCGACGCCGCCACGGCCGCGGCCTCCCGGTCCACGACGAGCGCCAGCGCCCGCCGCCCCGCCACGGTGCCCCGCTTGTCCGCGAGCGCGCCGCGCAGTCCGATCGAGGTCTCCAGCTCGGCCCGCGCCCGGTCGAGGCGTCCCTCGCACAGGGCCAGGACGCCGAGCTCGTGGTGGAAGTACGCCTGCTCGGCGACCTCCCCCGCCTTGCGCGCGGCCTCCGCGCCCGAGCGCAGCACCCGCTCCCACGCCTCCCAGTGCAGGGAGGCCGCGAACGCCGCGGCCGCCGTCCGCGCCAGCAGCACCGCCGCCACCACGTCCGCGCCGGCCAGCGCCGCGAGCACCGCGTCGGCCTCCGCCGCGACCCGCTCGGGGGTCACCGAGGCGTGCCCGGTCCACCAGGCGTAGTGCCGGGCGGCCGTACGGGCCTGCTCGGCCGCGGTGTCCCCGTACCCGGCCTCCTCCAGCTGCCGTGCGACTCCCGCGGCCAGCCGGTAGCGCGTTCCGACGGGCGTCAGCAGCCCGCAGGCCAGCAGTTCCGCCACCGCCGTGTCGGCGTGGGTGTCCCCCACCAGCGCCGGCAGGTGCGTGTGGTGCGGCATCTCCCCGCCCAGCGCGCACGCGATCCGCAGGGCCGCGCGCGCCGACTCACTGACCCGGGAGGCCAGCAGCTCCGCCGGGGCCGCGCCCTGGGCCAGCGTGGGGAGCGGCACCTGGGCGGCCTCGCGCGGGCGCTCCTCGAAGACGCCGGGCTCGTCCTCCTCGTCGTCCTCGGCGAGGTGGTTGAGCTCGTCGCGCTGGCGCAGCAGCGCGGCGGCCTGTACGAAGCGCAGCGCCAAGCCCTCGGAGGCGAACCGCAGGTCTTCCGCCCAGGCGGTCTCGACGTCCGTCAGCGGCCGTCCGAGGCCCGTCTCCAGCAGGTCCAGGCAGTCGGTCTTGTCCAGCCCGCCGAGGAAGACCTCCTCGACGTGCGAGTCGTCGGAGGGTGCGCGGGTCTCGGGGGTGGCGGCCAGCAGATAGGCGCACTCGGGGGTGGCGTGCAGCAGTTCGTCGAGGGCGCTGCCCCCCATCTCCAGGTCGTCGAGGAGGACGATCGCGCCGATGCCGCGCACGCGGGCGAGGAGTTCCTCGCGCTCGGGCCGCTCCCGCGAGGCCTCGTACACGGTCGCGTAGAGCGCCTGGAGCAGCTCGGCGGGCTGCTGGTGGCCGTATCCGGAGAGGCGGACGACGCCGTCGGGCGCGAGGCCCTCGCAGCGTGCGGCGACCGCGTCGAGCAGCGCGCTGCGACCGGATCCCGAAGGTCCGGTCAGTCGTACGGAGCGGCCGCGGCCCAGCAGCCGGACGAGGCGGTCGCGCTCCTCCTCGCGCGCCGGCCGGTGCCGGACGGGTATGGAGGTGCCCGGCAGCGCGGGCGGCCGTGCGGCGGCCTCGGCGGCGCGGCGGGCGCCCGCGTCGCGCTTGGCGGGGCGGGGGCTCTGCGTACCGGGCCGCAGCGGTTCGATCTCGCTGCCGTCGACCGGGTTGACGGTGAGGAGGAAGTCGCCCGCGACCAGGCTGACGACCCGGGCGGGCCCGGCCGTCGCGCCCGTCGCGCCCGTCGTGCCCGTCGCGCCCGTCGTGCCCGTCGTGCCCGCCGTGCCCGTCGCGGACGGGGACGGCGCCGCGGACGGCACGGAGCTGCCCGCGGACGGCTCGTCCTGCCCGGTATGCCCCTGTGTAAGGTCCATGACCAAGTCCCCCATCGCGGGCCGCGCGCCTCGCCGTCGTACCGCCCGGCCGTCGCGCACCCGCGGGCGCTCCTGGTCCGGTTTCCGCCCGAACCCTAGACGGTGGCCGGTCGTGCGGGAAACCGCAGGGGTGCGATCACCACCGGACCGTTACGTTTCCGCAGGAAATGCAAAGGTCAGCGGGCTGCGACTGCGGCTGCGGCCGGCCCGATCAGACCCGGGGCAGGGACTCGGCCTCCAGGCCGCCCTCGATGGCGAGGATCCGGTGCAGCCTCGTCGCCACGAGCAGCCGCTGCATCTGGGGCGGCACCCCGCGCAGGACGAGGCGCCGTCCGGTCCGCCCGGCCCTGCGGTGGGCGCCCATGATCACGCCGAGGCCGGTCGCGTCCCAGGAGTCGAGCCCGGTGAGGTCGAGCACGAGGTCGCCCTGGCCGTCGTCGAGGGCGGTGTGCAGGACCGTACGGGCGTCCGCCGCGCTGCGCACGTCGAGGCGACCCCCGACAGCGAGTTCGGCGTGGTCGCCCCTGATGTGCATGTGTACTCCCGGCGGTACTGCGTACGTATGGTCCGACTGGTCCGTGATCGGCAACTCTCACTGCAACTGACTGCCGCACGGGCAGGGAAGTTGCCGACCGTGAGCGAACCGATACCTAAATCACCCCGAGGGGTGATGGCGTTCGAACGATGGTGCTCAGCGGCCGGCCCGGCCTCAGTGCTTGTAGAAGCCCTGCCCGCTCTTGCGGCCGATGTCGCCCGCGTCCACCATCCGGCGCATGAGCTCCGGCGGCGCGAACTTCTCGTCCTGGGACTCGGTGTAGATGTTGCTGGTGGCGTGCAGCAGGATGTCGACACCCGTGAGGTCGGCGGTGGCCAGCGGCCCCATCGCGTGTCCGAAGCCCAGCTTGCACGCGATGTCGATGTCCTCGGCGGAGGCCACGCCCGACTCGTACAACTTGGCGGCTTCCACGACCAGCGCGGAGATCAGACGGGTCGTCACAAAACCGGCGACGTCGCGGTTGACGACGATGCAGGTCTTGCCGACGGACTCGGCGAACGCCCGGGTGGCGGCGAGGGTTTCGTCGCTCGTCTTGTAGCCGCGCACGAGCTCGCACAGCTGCATCATCGGGACGGGCGAGAAGAAGTGCGCGCCGACGACCCGCTCGGGACGCTCCGTCGCGGCCGCGATCTTGGTGATCGGGATGGCGGAGGTGTTGGAGGCGAGGATCGCGTCCTCACGGACGATCTTGTCGAGGGCGCGGAAGATCTCGTGCTTGATCTCGATCTTCTCGAAGACGGCTTCCACCACGATGTCGACGTCGGCGACGGCGTCGAGGTCGGTGGTCGTCGTGATGCGCGCGAGCGCCGCCTCGGCGTCCTCGGCGGTCATCTTGCCCTTGGAGACGAACTTGTCGTACGAGGCCTTGATCCCGTCCGTCCCGCGGGTCAGCGCGGCGTCGGTGACATCGCGCAGCACGACGTCCCAACCCGCCTGAGCGGAGACCTGAGCGATCCCGGAACCCATCAGTCCGGCACCGATGACGGCAAGCTTCCCAGCCACTGCACACCCCATGTATTCGAATGGGCCAGCGTCGAATTGGCCCAGCGTCGATGTGGCCCGGCGTCGACCCGGCCCGGCGTGGACACGGCCCGCCGCACCTCGGAACGGCACCGTCTCCTGGCCCCTCCGGCGGAGACTAGCGTCCGGGCGGTGCGCTGTGACCGCGAAGTAACACGCGTCACGTCTCAGATGACGGACATCACACCGGTACGGCCCACCGCTCGGCGAGGGGCGCTCAGTTGGCCGCGCATTACGCTGGCGGCATGGTGAACCTCACGCGCATCTACACCCGAACCGGTGACCAGGGCACGACCGCTCTCGGCGACATGAGCCGCACGGCCAAGACCGACCTGCGGATCGCCGCGTACGCCGACGCCAACGAGGCCAACGCGGCCCTGGGGACGGCCATCGCGCTCGGCGGGCTGCCGGCGGAGATCGTCAAGGTCCTGGTCCGGGTGCAGAACGACCTCTTCGACGTGGGCGCGGACCTGTGCACGCCCGTGGTCGAGGACCCGCAGTACCCGCCGCTGCGGGTGGAGCAGTTCTACATCGACAAGCTGGAGGCGGACTGCGACCGCTTCCTGGAGCAGGTCGAGAAGCTGCGCAGCTTCATCCTCCCCGGCGGCACCCCCGGCGCGGCCCTGCTGCACCAGGCCTGCACGGTGGTCCGGCGCGCCGAGCGGTCGACGTGGGCGGCGCTGGAGGTGCACGGCGAGGTGATGAACCCGATGACGGCCACCTACCTCAACCGCCTCTCGGACCTCCTCTTCATCCTGGCCCGGGTGGCCAACAAGGAGGTCGGGGACGTCCTGTGGGTGCCGGGGGGCGAGCGGTAGCCCGCGCCTAACGCCCCGTATGCCCCTAACGCGCCGTACGCGCCCTACCGCCCGGTCCGCGCGGGCGCCGGCTTCTCCCCCGCGCCGCCGGCGGGGGCCTTCTTCGGCCAGATCGTGTAGGTGAGGGCGATCAGGCCGTGGATGGCGACGGCCCGCAGGGCGCCGAGCTGCCAGGCCTTGAGCGAGGCGACGTCACCCGCGTCCCCGACGTACCAGATCGCGGCCTGGAGCAGCCCGAGGGCCACGGCGGCCGCGACGACGGTACGGCCCCACAGCTTCCACTCGTGGACGGCCCGCACCTTCCCGTACCCCGCGCCCGCCGGCTTGGGCCCGCCGGCCAGCCGGTGCGCGGCGTGAGAGTCCAGCCAGGTGATCGTGTAGTGCCCGTAGGCCACGGTGTAGCCGATGTACAGCGCCGCCAGGCCGTGCTTCCAGTCCGGCTCGGCGCCGTTCTTGAGGTCGAGGGTGGTGACCACCAGCAGGGCCAGCTCCATCAGCGGCTCGCACAGCAGGACGGCGGCGCCCAGCCGGGGCATCCGCGCCAGGTAGCGCAGGGCCAGTCCGGCGGCCAGCAGTACCCAGAAGCCGACCTCACAGGCGATGACCAGCGCGACGATCACGGGACCCTCCGTTCCCTCGGGTGGTGCGACGTGCTCCCAGCCTCCCGCCCCCGCCGGGCCGGTGCGTCGTCTGCGGTGACGACCTGCGACTGCATCCTTCGATGTACCGGCAACTCGGTCTGCGCGCCGAGGCCGGCGCCCCGCACACCCTGTTGGATGGGACCGTGACCCCGAAGAGCCTGCGCCCCCACCGACACGACGTCCTGCTCGCCGTGGCCGGCGTCCTGGCGGGCCTGGTGCTCTGGTCCTTCGGGGTCTACAGCAGCTCCGTCCGGGACCTGCTGCCCGCCTGGGTCGCGCTGGTCCCGCTCGTGGTGCTGGGCGCCCTGGAGCTGCTGCGCCGCACCAGGCCCGCGGTGGGTCTCGCCGTCGGCACCGTCTGCGTGGTCGCCAATGAGTTCACCGTCGGCAGCCTGGCCGCCGTCCTGATCTTCACCGACCTGATGTACGCCGCCGTCGTCTACGGCAAGCCCGCCGCGGCCCGGCGGCTGCCCGTCAGCACCGGCCTGATCACCGTGGCCGTCACCATCGCCGCCCTGGCCTGGCTGCGCACGCCCGAAGCGCTGCTGATCGGCGTGGTCACCGGCCTCGTCAGTTTCGGCCCGGCGCTGACCGGCGCCACCCTGCGCAACCACCGGGAGGCCGCGGTGGCGGCCCGGCTGCGCGCCGAGCAGACCGCGCTGCTGGCCGAAATGGACCGGGCGCAGGCCATCGTCGCCGAGCGCGCCCGGATGGCCCGGGAGCTGCACGACATGGTGGCCAA
This sequence comes from Streptomyces sp. NPDC045695, assembly GCF_056432025.1. Taxonomy (NCBI): domain Bacteria; kingdom Bacillati; phylum Actinomycetota; class Actinomycetes; order Kitasatosporales; family Streptomycetaceae; genus Streptomyces; species Streptomyces sp. NPDC045695. The sequence continues at coordinate 116,462 of NZ_JBWKJU010000004.1, read as the reverse complement.
CCACCTCTCGGCCATCGCCATCCACTCCACCGCCGCGCTCTCCATCGACACGCCCGGGGCGAGCCGTGACGCCCTCGGGGTGATCCGCGAGAACAGCGTCCAGGGCCTGGCCGAGATGCGCCGGCTGATCGGGCTGCTGCGGGACGCGGGGGCGGAGCGCGAGCCGGTCGCCGTACCCTCGCTGGACGGCCTGGAGGCCCTGGTGGCACAGGCCCGGACCAACGGCTCGGCGAGCGGCCTGGACTTCGTACTGCGCGACGACCGGCCGCCCGGGCAGCCGGTGACGGCCCCGGTGGAGCTGGCCGCGTACCGGATCCTCCAGGAGTCGCTGACCAATGCCCTCAAGCACGCCGTCCCGGGCACGGTCACGGTCCATGTGGGCTGCGAGGCGGGCCTGCTGACGGTGACGGTGGACTCGCCCTACGGCGAACGGCCCGGTCCCCGCGCGCCGGGCTCCGGGGCCGGGCTGATCGGCATGCGTGAGCGGACGGATCTACTGGGCGGGGAGTTCACGGCCGGCCCGGCCGGCGGGATGTGGCGGGTGCGGGCGGCGCTGGCCGCGGAGGAGAAGGCGGTGGGGGCATGACCATCCGGGTGGTGGTGGCGGAGGACCAGGGCGCGGTACGGGCCGGGCTGGTGCTCATCCTGCGCAGCGCGGGCGGCATCGAGGTCGTCGGCGAGGTGGGCGACGGGGAGGAGGCCGTGCGCCTGGCCCGGGAGCTGCGGCCGGATCTCGTCCTCATGGACGTGCAGATGCCCCGGCTCGACGGGGTGTCCGCGACGCGCCAGGTGGTCGCCGAGGGCCTGTCCGACGTCCTGGTGCTGACCACCTTCGACCTCGACGAGTACGTCTTCGGGGCGCTGCGGGCGGGGGCCGCGGGCTTCCTGCTCAAGGACGCGGAGGCGGCGGAGCTGATCGCGGCGGTACGGACCGTCGCGGGCGGGGAGGGTCTGATCGCCCCGGCGGTGACCAGGCGGCTGATCGCGGAGTTCGCGGCTCCGACGGCTCCGTCCAGGCCCGCGCCCCCGCCGGCTCTGGAGACGCTGACGCGCCGGGAGCGCGAGGTCCTGTCCTGTCTGGGGGACGGGCTGTCCAACGCGGAGATCGCGGCCCGCCTCGACATGGCGGAGGCGACGGTGAAGACGCACGTCAGCCGCCTGCTGGGCAAACTCGATCTCCGCAGCCGCGTCCAAGCGGCCGTACTGGCTCAGGAGTTGGGCCTGTAGCCCCACCGGTCTGGACCTCTTGACGGTTGGTCCAGACCTTTCTAGTCTCACCGGCACAACACTGTGGTGAGCGTGCCATGACAAAGCGTGCTCACGGGCGGCGCAGGTCCCACCCCCATGTCGACGTCGGCCCCACGACCGCGACGGACCTACGGAGGATCACCCTTGAGCACAGCATCCCCACCGCGCACCGGGCGTACCCGGTTCTTCACCAGAGTCGCGGCGATCGTGGCCGCGCTCGCCCTGCCCGTCACCGGGCTCGTCGCCCTGGCCGGCCCGGCCCAGGCCGCCGCCTCCGCGACCGCGACGTACACCAAGGTCTCCGACTGGGGCAGCGGCTTCGAGGGCAAGTGGGTGGTGAAGAACACCGGCACCACCACCCTGAGCAGCTGGACCGTGGAGTGGGACTACCCGGCCGGCACCTCGGTCACCTCCGCCTGGGACGCCACCGTCACCAGCTCCGGCACCCACTGGACGGCCAAGAACGTCGGCTGGAACGGCACCCTCGCCCCCGGCGCCACCGCCAGCTTCGGCTTCAACGGCGCGGGCTCCGGCGCCCCCAGCGGCTGCAAGATCAACGGAGCCTCCTGTGACGGCGGCACGCAGCCCGGCGACGCTCCCCCCACCGCGCCCGGCACCCCCACGGCGAGCAACGTCGCCGACACTTCGCTGACCCTGAGCTGGACGGCGGCCACGGACGACAAGGGCGTCAAGAACTACGACGTCTACCGGGGCTCCGCCAAGGTCGCCACCGTGACCGGGACCAGCTACGCGGACTCCGGCCTGACCAAGGGCACGACGTACACCTACAGCGTCACCGCCCGCGACACCGCCGACCAGACCGGCCCCTCCTCCGGCTCCGTCTCGGTGACGACCACCGGCGGCGTCATCCCGCCCGACCCGGGTGGCAAGGTCAAGCTCGGCTACTTCACCGAGTGGGGGATCTACGGCCGCAACTACCACGTGAAGAACCTGGTCACCTCGGGTACGGCCGCCAAGATCACCCACATCAACTACGCCTTCGGCAACGTCCAGAACGGCCAGTGCACCATCGGGGACGCCTTCGCCGACTACGACAAGGCCTACACCGCCGACCAGAGCGTCGACGGCGTCGCCGACACCTGGGACCAGCCGCTGCGCGGCAACTTCAACCAGCTGCGCAAGCTGAAGAAGGCCTACCCGAACATCAAGGTGCTGTGGTCCTTCGGCGGCTGGACCTGGTCCGGCGGGTTCCCGCAGGCCGCCGCCGACCCGACCGCCTTCGCCAACTCCTGCTACAACCTGGTCGAGGACCCGCGCTGGGCCGACGTCTTCGACGGCATCGACCTGGACTGGGAGTACCCGAACGCCTGCGGTCTGTCCTGCGACACCAGCGGCGCGGCCGCCTTCAAGAACCTGATGCAGGCGACCCGCGCCAAGTTCGGCGCGAACAACCTGGTCACCGCGGCCATCACGGCGGACGCCTCCAGCGGCGGCAAGATCGACGCGGCCGACTACGGCGGCGCCGCGCAGTACGTCGACTTCTACAACGTGATGACGTACGACTTCTTCGGCGCCTGGGCGGCGCAGGGCCCGACGGCCCCGCACTCCCCGCTCACCTCGTACGCGGGCATCCCCCAGGCCGGCTTCAACTCGGCCGACGCCATCGCCAAGCTCAAGGCCAAGGGCGTACCAGGCGCCAAGCTCAACCTCGGCATCGGCTTCTACGGCCGCGGCTGGACCGGCGTCACCCAGGCGGCCCCCGGCGGCACCGCCACCGGACCGGCTCCGGGCACGTACGAGCAGGGCATCGAGGACTACAAGGTGCTCAAGACCAGCTGCCCGGCCACCGGCACCATCGCGGGGACGGCCTACGCCAAGTGCGGCAGCAACTGGTGGAGCTACGACACCCCGGCCACCATCGCCGGGAAGATGACCTGGGCCAAGCAGCAGGGCCTCAAGGGAGCCTTCTTCTGGGAGTTCAGCGGCGACACCACGAACGGTGAACTCGCGAACGCGATCCACACCGGTCTCCAGTAAAGACCGAAGCCGGGAAGACGGGTCCGCCCCCGTCTTCCCGGCTTCTTCACGTCTGGAATGCCCCGGGCCACGTCACGCGACGTTCACCCGTTGCCCGGGAGGCGCCGCCTCCAGCCAGGCGAGGAACCCGGTCAGCGCGTCCTCGCTCATCGCCAGCTCCAGGCGCGTCCCCCGGTGGACGCAGCCGAGCACGACGGCGTCGGAGAGCAGGGCCAGCTCCTCCTCGCCCTCGGGGGCGCGGCGGGCGACCACCTCGATGGAGGAGCGCTCCAGCAGCCGGCGCGGGCGCGGGGAGTACGAGAACACCCGGAACCAGTCGATCTGGTCACCGCTGTACCGCGCGACCCCGTAGACCCAGCCCTTGCCCGAGATGTCGGGCGTGTCGGCCACACCCCAGCGCAGACTGCAGTCGAAGGTGCCGCCGGAACGCTGGATGAGCCTGCGGCGCAGCCCGAAGACAAACAGCCCGATCACCACCAGGGCTACGACCAGGCCGCTCACAAGCAGAGCGAGGAGCATCTTCACCGACCTCCTCGCTCATCGACACGCAACGAAAAACGACCTGCATCGCCTCAGCCGCGACCCGGTCTGGAATGTTCCAGAACGGACCGCGGCTGAGGTCTGCTGCGTACCGGCGGTCGCCCCCCGGTACTCAGCGGTTCAAACTCCGACGGGTGTTCAGCCCGTTACGGCGCGCAGCCGGACATCCGCGCGACGCTCGGCGGCCGCATCGGCCTCCGCCTTCGCGCGCTCCAGTGCCCGCTCCGCACGCTGGACGTCGATCTCGTCCGCGAGCTCGGCGATCTCGGCCAGCAGGGACAGCTTGTTGTCCGCGAACGAGATGAAACCGCCGTGCACCGCGGCGATGACGGTGTTGCCGTCGCTGGTGCGGATGGTCACAGGGCCCGATTCCAGCACACCGAGAAGCGGCTGGTGACCGGGCATGACGCCGATGTCGCCGGACGTGGTGCGGGCGACAACAAGGGTGGCCTCGCCGGACCAGACATTGCGGTCCGCCGCGACCAGCTCGACGTGCAGCTCAGCAGCCAAGGTGGCTCCTCGGGTCACCACCCGGCGGGTCAGCCGGGTGTTGGGTCAAATTCTAATGGGCGTGGGGAGAGGGACGGGACACACCCGCCCCTCTCCGACGAGACACCTGCCGGCCGGGCCGGCGGGGCCTTCGAACCGGATGCGCTCCGCGAGGAGCGCGCCGGATCAGGAGACGCCCAGCTCCTTGGCGTTGGCCTTCAGGTCCTCGATACCACCGCACATGAAGAACGCCTGCTCGGGGAAGTGGTCGTAGTCACCGTCGCAGATCGCGTTGAACGCGGTGATCGACTCGTCGAGCGGAACGTCCGAACCGTCCACACCGGTGAACTGCTTCGCCACGTGGGTGTTCTGCGACAGGAAGCGCTCGACGCGACGGGCACGGTGGACAACGAGCTTGTCCTCCTCGCCCAGCTCGTCGATACCGAGGATCGCGATGATGTCCTGGAGGTCCTTGTACTTCTGGAGGATCCCCTTGACACGCATGGCGGTCGCGTAGTGGTCCGCCGCGATGTACCGCGGGTCGAGGATGCGGGACGTCGAGTCCAGCGGGTCCACGGCCGGGTAGATGCCCTTCTCGGAGATCGGACGGGAGAGAACCGTCGTCGCGTCGAGGTGGGCGAAGGTGGTCGCCGGCGCCGGGTCGGTCAGGTCGTCCGCGGGGACGTAGATCGCCTGCATCGAGGTGATCGAGTGACCACGGGTCGAGGTGATGCGCTCCTGGAGGAGACCCATCTCGTCGGCCAGGTTCGGCTGGTAACCCACCGCGGAGGGCATGCGGCCGAGCAGGGTCGACACCTCGGAACCCGCCTGGGTGTACCGGAAGATGTTGTCGATGAAGAACAGCACGTCCTGCTTCTGCACATCGCGGAAGTACTCCGCCATGGTCAGACCGGCGAGCGCGACGCGCAGACGCGTGCCCGGGGGCTCGTCCATCTGGCCGAAGACGAGGGCCGTCTTGTCGATGACGCCCGAGTCGCCCATTTCCTCGATGAGGTCGTTGCCCTCACGGGTACGCTCACCGACGCCCGCGAAGACCGACACACCGTCGTGGTTGTTGGCGACGCGGTAGATCATTTCCTGGATCAGAACGGTCTTGCCGACACCGGCACCACCGAACAGACCGATCTTTCCACCCTTGACGTACGGGGTGAGAAGGTCGATGACCTTGACGCCGGTCTCGAACATCTCGGTCTTCGACTCGAGCTCGTCGAAGCGAGGGGCCTTGCGGTGGATGGGCCAGCGCTCGGTGACCTCGGCGTTCGCCTCGGGGTAGTTGAGCACCTCACCCAGGGTGTTGAAGACCTTGCCCTTGGTGAAGTCACCGACGGGGACGGTGATGCCCTCGCCCGTGTCGGTCACCGGGGCCTGGCGGACCAGGCCGTCGGTCGGCTGCATCGAGATGGTACGGACGAGGCCGTCACCCAGGTGCTGCGCGACCTCGAGGGTCAGGGTCTTGAGCTTGCCGTCCTCGGCCGGGTCGGCGACCTGGACCTTGAGGGCGTTGTAGATCTCGGGCATGGCGTCGACGGGGAACTCCACGTCGACGACCGGGCCGATGACCCGGGCGACGCGGCCCGTGGCGGCGGCCGTCTCAACAGTGGTCGTCATTACTTGTCACTCCCCGCGGTCGCGTCAGCCATGGCGCTGGCGCCACCGACGATCTCGCTGATTTCCTGGGTGATTTCGGCCTGGCGGGCCGCGTTGGCAAGCCGGGAGAGGCTCTTGATGAGATCCCCGGCGTTGTCGGTCGCCGACTTCATCGCGCGGCGGCGGGCGGCGTGCTCGGAAGCGGCCGACTGCAGCAGTGCGTTGTAGATGCGGCTTTCGACGTAGCGCGGCAGAAGGGCGTCGAGGACGTCCTCCGCCGACGGCTCGAAGTCGAACAGCGGAAGGATCTCGCCCTTCGCACCGGACTCTTCTTCGACCTTGTCGAGGCTGAGCGGCAGCATCCGGCCGTCGACCGCGTTCTGCGTCATCATCGACACGAATTCCGTGTAGACGATGTGCAGCTCGTCGATGCCGCCCTCGGCGGTGTCCGCCTGGATGGCCTCGATCAGCGGGCCCGCGACGCGCTTGGCGTCGGCGTACTCGGGCCGGTCGGTGAAGCCGGTCCACGAGTCCGCGATCTTGCGCTCGCGGAACCCGTAGTACGCGACACCCTTGCGGCCGACGATGTAGGCGTCGACCTCCTTGCCCTCAGCGCGCAGCCGCTCGGTGAGCCGGTCGGCCTGCTTGATGGCGTTGGAGGAGTAGCCGCCGGCCAGACCGCGGTCGCTCGTGATGAGCAGGACCGCGGCGCGGGTCGGCGTCTCGACCTCGGTGGTCAGGGCGTGCTTGGCGTTCGAACCGGTCGCCACCGCGGTCACCGCACGGGTGAGCTCGGTCGCGTACGGCATCGATGCCGCCACCTTGCGCTGCGCCTTGACGATGCGCGAGGCGGAGATCATCTCCATCGCCTTGGTGATCTTCTTGGTCGCCGTGATGGCACGGATGCGACGCTTGTAGACCCGGAGCTGCGCTCCCATGAGTCAGGTCCCTTCCGTCGTCACTTGGAGACGTTGACGGCCGGTGCGTCCTCGCCCAGGAGCTTGCCGTCCGAGGTCTCGAACTGGCGCTTGAAGCCGGCGATGGCGTCAGCGATCGACGTCAGCGTGTCGTCCGACATCTTGCCGCCCTCGGCGATGGAGGTGAGGAGGTCCTTGCGCTCGCGGCGCAGGTGCTCCAGCAGCTCCGCCTCGAAGCGACGGATGTCGTTGACCGGGACGTCGTCCATCTTGCCGGTGGTGCCGGCCCAGACGGAGACGACCTGCTCCTCGACGGGCATCGGCTGGTACTGGCCCTGCTTCAGCAGCTCGACCATGCGCTTGCCGCGCTCCAGCGAGTTCTTCGACGCGGCGTCCAGGTCGGAACCGAAGGCGGCGAACGCCTCCAGCTCGCGGTACTGGGCGAGGTCCACGCGCAGACGGCCGGAAACCTGCTTCATGGCCTTGTGCTGGGCGGAGCCACCGACGCGGGAGACCGAGATACCGACGTTCAGCGCCGGGCGCTGGCCCGCGTTGAACAGGTCGGACTCCAGGAAGCACTGGCCGTCGGTGATGGAGATGACGTTGGTCGGGATGAACGCCGACACGTCGTTCGCCTTGGTCTCGACGATCGGCAGACCGGTCATCGAACCGGCACCCATCTCGTCGGAGAGCTTCGCGCAGCGCTCCAGCAGACGCGAGTGCAGGTAGAAGACGTCACCCGGGTAGGCCTCACGGCCCGGCGGGCGGCGCAGCAGCAGCGACACGGCGCGGTAGGCGTCGGCCTGCTTCGACAGGTCGTCGAAGATGATCAGGACGTGCTTGCCGGCGTACATCCAGTGCTGGCCGATGGCGGAACCGGTGTACGGCGCCAGGTACTTGAAGCCGGCCGGGTCGGACGCCGGGGCGGCGACGATCGTCGTGTACTCGAGCGCGCCGGCCTCTTCCAGGGCGCCGCGAACGGACGCGATGGTCGAGCCCTTCTGGCCGATGGCGACGTAGATGCAGCGGACCTGCTTGTTCACGTCGCCCGAGCGCCAGTTGTCGCGCTGGTTGATGATCGTGTCGACGGCCAGAGCGGTCTTGCCGGTCTGACGGTCACCAATGATCAGCTGACGCTGGCCACGGCCGATCGGCACCATCGCGTCGACGGCCTTGTAGCCGGTCTGCATGGGCTCGTGCACCGACTTGCGGACCATGACGCCCGGGGCCTGCAGCTCGAGGGCGCGGCGGCCTTCGGTCGCGATCTCGCCGAGGCCGTCGATCGGGTTGCCGAGCGGGTCGACAACGCGGCCGAGGTAGCCCTCGCCGACGCCTACGGAGAGAACCTCACCGGTGCGCTGCACCGGCTGGCCCTCCTCGATACCGCTGAACTCGCCGAGGACGATCGCACCGATCTCGCGCTCCTCGAGGTTGAGGGCGAGACCGAGGGTGCCGTCCTCGAACTTCAGCAGCTCGTTCGCCATGGCGGAGGGCAGGCCCTCCACCTTCGCGATGCCGTCGCCGGCAACGCTGACCGTTCCGACCTCCTCGCGCGAGGCCGCGTCCGGCTGGTACGACTGGACAAAGTTCTCCAGTGCGTCCCGGATCTCCTCCGGCCGGATCGTGAGCTCCGCCATCTGGGTTCCCTGCTCTCCTTGTTGGGCCTGAAGCTTCTTTGGGGTCTGGGGGCGACCCCCAGGAATCTTCTGCAAGTTCTGCACGGCCCAACCGGGCCGCTAGGAATGCTTTGTTCTATTGGTGGCTGGTCAGCCGGCCATGCGGCGGGACGCCTCGGAGAGGCGCTCCGCGATGGTGCCGTCGATGACCTCGTCGCCGACTCGCACCTCGATCCCGCCGAGGACCTCGGGGTCCACGTCGAGGTTCAGGTGCATCTGGCGGCCGTACAGCTTGGCCAGCACCGCGCCGAGACGCGCCCGCTGCACGTCGCTGAGCGGAACCGCGGTGGTCACGGTGGCGACCATGCGGTTGCGGCGCTCGGCGGCGAGCGTGGAAAGGGACTCGAGTCCCGCTTCCAGGCTACGTCCACGCGGACGGGTGACCAGACGCGTGACCAGGCGCTCGGTGACGGCGTTCGCCTTGCCGCCGAGCAGGCTGCGCAGCAGCTCGCTCTTGGCGGCGACGGTGGCCGCACGGTCGGTGAGCGCGGAGCGCAGCTCCGTGTTGGAGGAGACGATCCGGCCGAACCGGAAGATCTCATCCTCGACGTCGTCGAGCGCGCCGCCCTGCTGGGCCGCCGTGAGGTCGGCGGTGGCCGCCAGCTCCTCCAGCGAGTCCACCAGGTCACGGGACTGCGACCAGCGCGACCGGGCCATGCCGGACACCAGGTCGAGGGTCTCCCCGCCCACCTGGCCGGCCAGCAGCCGACTCACCAGCTCGGCCTTGGCCTCGCCGGACTGCGCCGGGTCCGTGATGACCCGACGCAGCGAGACCTCACGGTCGAGCAGCGCGGTGACGGCTGCCAGCTCGCCGGCGAGCTTCGCCGCGTCGACGGACGTGTTGTCCGTCAGCGCGTCGAGACGCTCGCGCGCGGAGGCCAGCGCCTCGCGGCTCGCTCCGTTCATCGGGCCGCCTCGGCCTTCTCCTCAAGCTCGCTGAGGAAGCGGTCGATCGTGCGGCTCTGCCGGGCGTGGTCCTCAAGGGACTCGCCGACGAGCTTTCCGGCCAGGTCGGTGGCGAGCTTGCCCACGTCCTGGCGCAGCGCCTGAGAGGCGGCCTTGCGGTCTGCCGCGATCTGGGCGTGGCCGGCAGCGATGATCTCCTCACGCTGCCGCTGGCCCTCTGCGCGCAGTTCTTCCTTGAGCGCAGTGCCCTGCTCCAGCGCTTCCTGGCGCAGGCGCGCGGCTTCGTGCCGGGCTTCGGCGAGCTGGGCCTTGTACTGCTCCAGCACGCTCTGAGCCTCGGTCTGAGCGGCCTCAGCCTTCTCGATACCGCCCTCGATGGCCTCACGACGCTCGTCCAGAACCTTGTTGATGTTCGGGAGGAGCTTCTTCGCGAGGAAGCCGAAGACGATGACGAAGGCGATCAGACCGATGACGAGCTCGGGGATCGGCGGGATGAGGGGGTTTTCCACCTCAGCCGCGAGAACCAGGAGGTTCACATCAGTGCCTTTCGTCTAATGGGCTGTTCGTCGAGACCGAAGATCAGGAGCTCGGGTAAACGAACGGCATGACCAGACCGATCAGGGCGAGCGCCTCACAGAAGGCGAAGCCGAGGATCTGGTTGGCGCGGATCAGACCGGCAGCCTCGGGCTGACGGGCGAGGGCCTGGGTGCCGTTACCGAAGATGATGCCGACGCCGACGCCGGGGCCGATGGCCGCGAGACCGTAACCAACGGAGCTGAGGGAGCCGGTGACGGCGGCAAGGGTCTGGGACATGCCAGTTCTTCCTTCTCTTTCACGGACCGGTGGGGGTTGGCCACCGGACGAATACGGGGGGCTGAGCTTGGGCGGGCCTGGCTCAGTGGTGCTCGGCGAGCGCGCCCTGGATGAAGCTGCAGGCCAGGAGGACGAAGACGTACGCCTGGACAGCCTGGATGAAGAGCTCGAAGGCGGTCATCACGATCACCATCACGAACGACACACCCGCGTAGGCGATGCCGATGCCGTTCAGCAGGTACCAGCTGGCGATCGTGAAGAGCAGCAGCAGGGTGTGACCGGCGAACATGTTCGCGAAGAGTCGGACCGCGTGGGTGAACGGGCGCACCAGGACGTTCGAGAAGAACTCGATGACCATGATGAGCGGCAGGACACCACCGAGGGTCTTGTCGTAGCCCGTCAGGTTCTTCAGGCCGCCCACGAAGCCGTGGCGCTTGAAGGTGACCGACATCCAGACGACGTAGACCAGCACGGCCAGCACCATCGGGAACGCGATGATCGAGGTCACCGGGAACTGCGCGATGGGGACGATCGACCAGACGTTCAGGATCCAGACGAAGAAGAACAGCGAGACCATCAGGGGGACGTACTTCTCGCCCTCCTTCTTGCCCAGCGTCTCGTACACGATGCCGCGGCGTACGAAGTCGTAGCCGGCCTCGGCGACCATCTGCAGCTTGCCCGGGACGACCTTCGGCTTGCTGAAGGCGGCCCAGAAGAAGCCGAGGATGATGACCGTGCCCAGCAGGGCCAGCAGCATCGGCTTGTTGAAGTACAGGTTGCTGTCGGCATCGCCCCACAGCGGCTCGAAGAGGAACGAGTGCAGGCCCGGGCCGGGGAAGCCACATCCGTCGAAGATGTGGCAGTCGGTCTCGAAAGCGAGGACCTGCGTCGGGTCAGCACTCACCGCGGGCTCCTTCAGCGTGGCGCATAGGTACGGCAACCTCGTTGTGTCGGCGCGGCGCGCAGCCGCGGTTCGGCACTGGACTGGTGTTACGGATGGTGGGGCGGCAGTCAGGCATCGAGCCTCGCGATGGGACAGGCGTCAGCTCAGATGCCCGCGCCCGCAGTGCCGCAGTTGGCACCGGACGATAGCAGGACCCCGAACGCGTACTTATCCCGACCCTACCCCTCACGACTTCGACCCCGGATTTTCGGGCTTGTCGCCCTTCACCGAGTCCGGTTCGACGTAAAGGATCTTGGCCTTCATATGAGCACGGGTCTGCGCGCCGATCCACACGAGGGTGGTGGCCACGAGCGTGATCGCAAAAGCCCTGGGGTGGAACAGCGTCGTGTTCTTGAACACGGCGAGAAAGACGAAGAGCAGCAGGATCTGGGTCGCATAGAGCATGAGCCCCATGGCCTGGAAGAGGTGCGGGAGTGATTTCGCCGTGCGCTGCAGAACGATGAATCCGATGCCCATGAACAGGATCACGACCAGCGTGGCGACAACGGACCCGACCGCTCCCTTTCCGCCGACCACGAATGCGCTGACCGCGGCGGCTACGGCGCCGGCGGCAGCGGTGGGTACGGCGGTTTGAAGCAGGGGTCGGACATCATCTGACCGCATGGCGGTTTGCTCCGCGTGGTGGTGGGGGCACTGGACTCGTACGGGACGAGCGTAAGCCCGGTCCGAGAGAGAACCTCGGGCCAAGGGACCGTCGCACTACGGTCCTTCGGCTCTGTCGCCGGGTTTAGTGAACGGTATCACAAACTATTTGATGAGAGCTTTACCTGCGGGGTGTGCTGACTGTCACACATGAGAGGGACCCTGCGCGTGTGTGCAGGACAGGCAACCACCTTGCGTGGTAAAGGGGGTTCATGTCCGACATGCGTTCCGGGTGTCAGCGAGTGGATTCAGCCTTACGCCTCTCGGGAAAGCGCGAACGGGGGCCCACGGCGGTCGCCCCGTTGACGCCGGAGACACCCGCCGCGATCGGCCTGGCGGGCTGCGGCTCCGCACCCGAGGCGTCCTGTGCGGCCGCCTCCGCGGCCGCCTCCGCCGCGCGTACGGCGTGCCGGTAGCGCGGCGGGACCAAACCCTGCGCCCACCGCGGGGTACGCGGCGTGAAGCGCGGCAGGAGCAGCAGGATCAGGCCCACCGCGCTGAGGGCGGCGATCGCCAGGACGATCCACATCGAGGTGGAGTGCACCGAGTACGCGACCGCTCCGAAGGCGATCAGTCCCGACCAGAAGTACATGATCAGGACCGCCCGGCTGTGTGAATGCCCGAGCTCCAGCAACCGGTGGTGCAGGTGCCCTCGGTCCGCCGCGAAGGGCGACTGGCCCTTCCACGTACGCCGCACGATGGCCAGGATCAGGTCCGCCACCGGGATCGCGATGATCGTGAGCGGCAGGATCAGCGGCATGAAGACCGGCAGCATCGCGTGCGTCGCGTTGCGCTCACCACCCGCGAACAGGGCCATCGCGTCCGGGTCGACCTGGCCGGTCATCGAGATGGCGGCCGCGGCGAGCACCAGGCCGATGAGCATCGACCCGGAGTCGCCCATGAAGATGCGCGCGGGGTGCATGTTGTGCGGCAGGAAGCCGAGGCACATGCCCATCAGGATCGCGGCGAAGAGGGTGGCGGGCGCGGCCGCCTCGATGCCGTAGCCGAACCAGATCCGGTACGAGTACAGGAAGAACGCAGCGGCGGCGATGCACACCATGCCGGCGGCGAGGCCGTCGAGGCCGTCCACGAAGTTCACCGCGTTGATGGTGATCACGACGAGGGCGACGGTCAGCAGATTGCCCTGCCACTGGGTGAGCGAGACCGGGCCGACGAAGGGGACCGGGATCCACAGGATGGTCAGACCCTGCATGACCATCACGCCGGCGGAGATCATCTGGGCGCCGAGCTTGATCAGGGCGTCGATCTCGAACTTGTCGTCGAGCACGCCGACCAGCCAGATCAGGGCCGCTCCGGAGAGCAGCGCCCGTGGTTCGTTCGACAGCTCGAACACGCCGTTGAGGTTCCGCAGGTGGTCGGCGACCAGCAGGCCGGCGCACAGACCGCCGAACATGGCGATGCCGCCCAGCCGTGGTGTGGGCTCGCGGTGCACGTCGCGGGCGCGGATCTCCGGCATGGCCCCGGCCGCGATCGCGAACTTCCGCACGGGCCCGGTCAGCAGGTAGGTCACCGCGACCGTGACGCAAAGCGTCAGCAGATATTCACGCACGGGCTGCCCCAGATGTATCGCCGGCCATCTCAGCCCCACACATTAGCTGCGATGTCCCCTCCCCCGAGGACGCGAGGGGGCCGTATCCCGGTTGCGGCACACCCCGCTTGCCCTGCTTACTCCCCGTAAGGGGGAAATCCAGACGTGAGTTCACTGACCTCCGTACGGGTCCGCTCGACGTCCCCGTGCAGCGCGGCGGCGAACAGCGCGGCGATCCGGAGCATCTGCGCCTCCCCCATCCCCTGGGTGGTCACGGCGGCCGTTCCCAGCCGCACACCGCGCTGGTCCCCGTACGGGAGGGCGCAGGTGTCGAGCACGATCCCGGCGGCGGCCAGCCGGCCGCGGGCGGTCGGGCCGTCCATGCCGAGGGGCGCCGGGTCGGCGGTGATCAGGTGCGTGTCGGTGCCGCCCGTGGTGACGGCGAAGCCCCGGTCCTCCAGCGCCTGCGCGAGTGCCCGGGCATTGGCGACGACCCGGTGGGCGTAGGTGGTGAACGCCGGGCGGGCCGCCTCGCCGAAGGCCACGGACTTGGCGGCGATCGTGTGCATCTGGGCCCCGCCCTGCGTGAAGGGGAACACCGCCCGGTCGATGCGCTCGGCGAACTCGGCGCCGCACAGGATCATTCCGCCGCGCGGCCCGCGCAGCACCTTGTGCGTGGTCGCGCAGACGATGTCGGCGTAGGGCACAGGGCTGGGCGCGGCCCCGCCGGCCACCAGCCCGATCGGGTGGGCGGCGTCGGCGATCAGATAGGCGCCCACCTCGTCGGCGATCTCCCGGAAGGCGGAGTACTCGGGGTGGCGCGGGTAGGAGATCGACCCGCACACGATCGCCTTCGGCCGGTGGGAGCGCGCGAGTCGCTGGACCTGCTCGTAGTCGATGAGACCCGTCTCGGCGTCGACCCCGTAGCCGACGAAGTCGAACCAGCGCCCCGAGAAGTTGGCGGGCGAGCCGTGGGTGAGGTGGCCGCCGTACGGGAGGCCCATCGCCAGCACGGTGTCCCCGGGCCGCAGCAGCGCGGCGTACGCGGCCAGCACGGCGGAGGAGCCGGAGTGGGGCTGCACGTTGGCGTGGTCGGCCCCGAACAGCGCCCTGGCGCGCTCCACGGCCACCCGCTCGGCCTGGTCGGCGTACTCGCACCCGCCGTGGTACCGGTTCTCCGGGTACCCCTCGGCGTACTTGTTGGCCAGGGCGGACCCCAGCGCGGTGAGCACGGCGGCGGAGGTGAAGTTCTCGGCGGCGATCAGCTGGAGCGTGCCGGCCTGGCGCCGGCGCTCCCCGTCGAGTACGTCGGCCATCTGCGGGTCCTGCGCGCGCAGCAGGTCCGTGGGCGGGGTGATGACGCTCATGGCGCGGCTCCAGGGGGTACCGGGTACCAACCACTGTAGGGCCGCCCCTGCGGATACGCCCGATTTGAGCCTCGCGATGCGCGGCGCCGCGGGGTCAGCGGGAGGCCGTCACGCCCGTCAGGGCCGTCACGACGGGGTCCAGCGCCTGGTTGATCTCGTCGCCGATGGAACGGAAGAAGGTGATCGGCGCCCCGTACGGGTCGTACACCTCGTCCGCGTCGGGCGACGGCGCCAGCAGCCATCCCCGCAGCGCCGCGGCCGCCCGCACCAGCGCCCGGGCCCGTTCCGCCATCCCGTCGTCCAGCGGCGGCAGCGTGGCCGGGTCTATGGCCCGCACCAGCCGGGTGAACTCCTTCAGCGTGAAGGTCCGCAGCCCCGCCGAGTGGCCCATCGAGATGACCTGGGCCCGGTGGTCACGGGTGGCCGTCAGCACCAGGTCGGCCCGTATGACGTGCTCGTCCAGCAGCTCACGCCCGGTGAACCCGCTCGCGTCGGCCCCGAAGTCCGCCAGCACGGCGGCCGCGTTGGCCTCCATGGGCGCGCCCTCGTGGCCCCAGGTGCCCGCGCTCTCCACGATGAGGTCACCGGTCACGAGACCGCCCAGCCGGTGGGACAGGGCGTGCCGCGTCAGCCGCTCGGTGATGGGCGAGCGGCACACGTTGCCGGTGCTGACGTGGAGTATGCGGAAGGAGTCTCCCCCAGCTGCCGCTGGGTGGTGCCCCCGGGCTATGCCACGCCCCTCAGGGCTCACGGGGCGACCTCGAGGTCGGGTACGACCTGGCGCAGCTGTTCGGCGGTCAGCGCCCCCTCGCGCAGCAGGACGGGGACCTTCCCGGTGACGTCGACGATCGACGACGGCTGGATGCCGGGCGTGGGCCCGCCGTCCAGGTACACCGACACGGAGTCCCCGAGCATCTCGCGCGCCGCGTCGCAGTCCTCGGGGGCCGGCTGCCCGGTCAGGTTCGCCGAGGACACCGCCATCGGGCCGACCTCGGTCAGCAGCTCGATCGCGACGGGGTGCAGGGGCATGCGCACGGCCACGGTGCCGTGGGTGTCGCCCAGGTCCCAGGCCAGCGAGGGCTGGTGCTTGGCGACGAGCGTGAGCGCGCCGGGCCAGAAGGCGTCGACGAGCTCCCAGGCCTGCTCGGAGAAGTCCGTGACGAGGCCGTGCAGGGTGTTCGGGGAGCCGATGAGCACCGGGGTGGGCATGCCGCGGCCGCGGCCCTTGGCGGCGAGCAGGTCGTGGACGGCCTCCGGGCTGAAGGCGTCCGCGCCGATCCCGTACAGGGTGTCGGTGGGCAGCACGACGAGCTCGCCGCGACGCACGGCGGATGCGGCTTCGCGCAGTCCCGTCTTACGGTCCGTCGCGTCGTTGCAGTCGTATCGCCGGGCCATCAGCGGGCCTCCTCGTGCAGCAGGGGGGTGGCGGGAATCGTCGCGCCGGTCACGGCAGTGCCTTGCGCGCGGTCGCGAAGCGGGGGCGGTTGTTGAGGTCGGGGTGGTCGGCCGCGTCGGCCCAGCCCCGCTCCTCGGCGAAGATCCACGGGACCTGCCCGCCCTGGGTGTCGGCGTGCTCGATCACGACGATGCCGCCGGGGCGCAGCAGCCGGTGGGCGGTGCGTTCGATGCCGCGGATGGTGTCGAGGCCGTCCTCGCCGGAGAAAAGCGCCATCTCCGGGTCGTGGTCGCGGGCCTCGGGGGCCACGTACTCCCACTCGGTGAGCGGGATGTACGGCGGGTTGGAGATGACCAGGTCGACCTGGCCGTCCAGCTCCGGCAGGGCGCTCAGGGCGTCGCCCTGGTGGACGGTGACCCGCGAGCCCTCGGCGTTCTTACGGGTCCACCGCAGGGCGTCCTCGGACAGTTCGACCGCGTGCACGCGCGAGCGCGGCACCTCCTGCGCCATGGCCAGCGCGATGGCGCCGGAACCGGTGCACAGGTCGACGATCATCGGCTCGACCACGTCCATCGCCCGGACGGCGTGTATGGCCCAGTCCACGACCGACTCGGTCTCGGGCCGGGGCACGAAGACCCCGGGCCCGACCTGGAGCTCCAGGTACCGGAAGAAGGCGCGGCCGGTGATGTGCTGGAGCGGCTCGCGCGCCTCGCGGCGGGCGACGGCCTCCCAGTACCGGGCGTCGAAGTCGGTGTCCTTGACGTGGTGCAGTTCCCCCCGTTTGACGCCGTGCACGAAAGCGGCGAGCTCCTCCGCGTCGAAGCGCGGTGAGGGCACGCCGGCGGCGGCCAGCCGCTGGGTGGCCTGGGCCACCTCGGCAAGCAGCAAGTTCACGCTGGTCCTCCGGGCTGCTGTCGTACGGGGGGTGAAGCGGGGCAGGTCAGTGCGCGGCCGCGAGCTTGGCCGCCGAGTCGGTGTCCACGCAGGCCTGGATGACCGCGTCGAGGTCACCGTCGAGCACCTGGTCCAAGTTGTACGCCTTGAAGCCGGTCCGGTGGTCCGAGATCCGGTTTTCCGGGTAGTTGTACGTCCGGATCTTCTCGGAGCGGTCCACGGAGCGCACCTGGCTGCGGCGCACGTCGGAGGCCTCCTGCTCGGCGGCCTCCTGCGCGGCGGCCAGCAGGCGCGAGCGCAGGATGCGCATGGCCTGCTCCTTGTTCTGGAGCTGGCTCTTCTCGTTCTGGCAGGAGGCGACCACACCGGTCGGGATGTGCGTGATGCGCACGGCCGAGTCGGTGGTGTTGACGGACTGGCCGCCGGGGCCGGAGGAGCGGTACACGTCGATGCGCAGGTCGTTCATGTTGATCTCGACCTCCACCTCCTCGGCCTCCGGGGTGACGAGCACGCCCGCGGCGGAGGTGTGGATGCGGCCCTGGGACTCGGTGGCCGGAACGCGCTGGACGCGGTGCACGCCGCCCTCGTACTTCAGGCGGGCCCACACGCCCTGGCCGGGCTCGGTGGCGCCGTTGCCGCCCTTGGTGCGGACGGAGACCTGGACGTCCTTGTAGCCGCCGAGCTCGGACTCGGTGGCGTCGATGATCTCGGTCTTCCAGCCCACGCGCTCGGCGTAGCGCAGGTACATGCGCAGCAGGTCGCCGGCGAACAGGGCCGACTCGTCGCCGCCCGCGCCCGCCTTGACCTCCAGGAGCACGTCCTTGTCGTCGCTGGGGTCGCGCGGGACCAGCAGCAGGCGGAGCTTCTCGGTGAGCTCCTCGCGCTGCTGGGTCAGCTCCTTGACCTCGGCGATGAAGTCCGGGTCGTCGGCCGCGAACTCCTTGGCCGTCTCGATGTCGTCCCCCGCCTGCTTCCACGCACGGAAGGTGGCGATGATCGGGGTCAACTCCGCGTAGCGCTTGTTCAGCTTGCGCGCGTTGGCCTGATCGGAGTGGACCGAAGGGTCGGCGAGCTTCTTTTCAAGATCGGCGTGTTCGCCGACCAATTCCTCGACCGCCTCGAACATCGGGGGCTCCTGTGGTGAAAGTACGAAAGGGGTGACGTGGCAGACGGACGACAAAGGCGCCGGTCCGGCCGCCCCCGAGTGGACAGGGGGCGACCGGTGACCGGCGCCTGGGTCGCGCTACTTCTTGGCCGCACCCTTGCCGAAGCGCGCCTCGAAGCGGGCCACGCGGCCACCGGTGTCGAGGATCTTCTGCTTGCCCGTGTAGAACGGGTGGCACTCGGAGCAGACCTCGGCTCGGATGGAGCCCTCGGTCAGGGTGCTGCGGGTGGTGAACGACGCGCCACAGGTGCAGCTGACCTGGGTCTCGACGTACTCGGGGTGAACATCGCGCTTCAAGGTGTCTCCTAGATTCGGGAGGGCGCCGGGTCGCAGGAGCCGAATTGCGCACTGCGTGAACCGGGGCCGACAGACCAGTCTGCCAGGACCGGGCTGCCTGTCAAAATTCTGAGGACGCCTCCCTCAACGGCAGGGGGCCTCCGGGTATTCCGCGGGGCTTCCCCACGCATTGCGCGGAGCTTGTCTACCGGACGACGGCGCCCGCCGTGCCCTTGTCCCCGGTGGAGTTCACCGTGGCCTCGGCGGGGACGGGCCGGTCCGCCAGCAGGGCGTCCCAGACCATCTGGGACTCCTTCTTGAGGGGGGCCACGCGGTTCTCGTCGATCGCGTCCGTGGTCACCGGCATGGTGATCATCTGCATGTCCTGGGCGTCGATGCCCTTGAGGCTCTGGGCGAAACCCATGAGGGACTTCACGTCGCCGAGGGCCCGGTCGGTGGTGAGCGCCTTGGTGCCGGTGTCGGCGAGGTCGAGCAGCTGCTTGGGGTTGTCGAAGAGGCCGATGCCCTTGACCTGCTTGATCAGCGCCTTGATGAAGGCCTGCTGGAGCTGTATTCGGCCGAGGTCGCCGCCGTCCCCGACGCCGTGGCGGGTCCGGACCAGGCCCAGGGCCTGCTCGCCGTTCAGCTTGTTGGGGCCGGCCGGGAGGTCCACGTGGGCGAGCTTGTCCTTGATCGGCTTCGAGGTGGTCACCTCGACGCCGCCGAGGGTGTCGACGATCTTCTTGAAGCCCGTGAAGTCGACTTCCAGGTAGTGGTCCATGCGGATCCCCGAGATCTTCTCGACGGTCTTGACCGCGCACGCGGCCCCGCCGATGGTGAAGGCCTCGTTGAACTGCTTGCGCGGGCCGCCGGGGTCGGTCTTGCCCTTGCCGGTGGGGCATTCGGGCCGGACGGTCATGAGGTCGCGGGGGATCGATATGACGCTGGCCTTCTCGTGACCCTCGTACAGGTGGACGATCATCGCCGTGTCGGAGCGCGCCGAGCCGCCGTCGTCCGAGCCGTACGCGGAGTTCGCGCCGCCGCGGGAGTCGGAGCCGAGGACGAGGATGTCCATCGAGCCGTTGTCGACGTCCTGCGGGCGGTCGGTGCCGAGGGCCTGGTCGATGTCGACGGTCTTCAGGTTGCCGTTGAGCTTGAAGTAGAAGTAGCCGAGGCCCGCGCCGCCGAGCAGGACCACTCCCGCGGCGCTCCAGGCGACGATGACGAGGGCCCTGCGGCCCTTCGCCGGTTTGCGCCGGCGCCGGCCCGTGGCGCGGCGGCCACGGCCCTTGCTGTCCTCGGTCATGCTCTCCTCAGTCCTGAGTCGGGTCCCCTGGTCCGTTCCGGCCCGCCTCCACTGCGCGGTTCCTCTGACACAGACGGAGGAACGTCCTCCCGGGTTCCACGGGCGGCGCGGCCCCGGGCCACCGCCGGATGGTCACCCCCCGGGGCGAACGCTCCGCGATGAGGCGTCCACCTGCGGTTCTTGCGCAGGATCAGGCAGGGCGCGCCCCGGTGGCGCGGGGCCCACCGGCCGCAGGGGTGTGGCGAAGCTCGCACCGGGGGCCCGTACGGCGGGTCGAACCGGGCCGTACAGCGTACGCGGCCCAGGAGCTCCCGTACACGCACAGCCGCCCCCGCCGCGGGTGCGGCGGGGGCGGCTGTGGTGTCAGTCGTCCGGACGTCAGTCGTCGTTCTTGCCCGACGGGGTCGTCTTCGCGATCTGCATGAGGAACTCGGCGTTCGACTTCGTCTGCTTCATCTTGTCGAGCAGCAGCTCGATCGCCTGCTGCGAGTCGAGCGCGTGCAGCACCCGGCGCAGCTTCCAGACGATGGCGAGCTCCTCCGCGTTGAGGAGGATCTCCTCCTTGCGGGTGCCCGACGGGTCGACGTCGACGGCCGGGAAGATGCGCTTGTCGGCGAGCTTGCGGTCGAGCTTGAGCTCCATGTTGCCGGTGCCCTTGAACTCCTCGAAGATCACCTCGTCCATGCGCGAGCCGGTGTCGACGAGCGCGGTGGCCAGGATGGTCAGCGAGCCGCCGTCCTCGATGTTGCGCGCGGCACCGAAGAAGCGCTTCGGCGGGTACAGCGCGGTCGAGTCGACACCACCGGACAGGATGCGGCCGGAGGCGGGCGCCGCGAGGTTGTACGCGCGGCCCAGACGGGTGATGGAGTCCAGCAGGACGACCACGTCGTGACCCAGCTCGACGAGACGCTTGGCGCGCTCGATGGCCAGCTCGGCGACCGTGGTGTGGTCCTCGGCCGGGCGGTCGAAGGTCGAGGAGATGACCTCGCCCTTGACCGACCGCTGCATGTCGGTGACCTCTTCCGGACGCTCGTCGACCAGGACGACCATCAGGTGGCACTCGGGGTTGTTGGTGGTGATCGCGTTGGCGATCGCCTGCATGATCATGGTCTTACCGGTCTTCGGCGGGGCCACGATCAGGCCGCGCTGGCCCTTGCCGATCGGCGACACGAGGTCGATGATGCGGGTCGTCAGCACACCCGGGTCGGTCTCCAGGCGGAGCCGGTCCTGCGGGTAGAGCGGGGTCAGCTTCTGGAACTCCGGTCGGCCACGGCCGGATTCGGGCGCCATGCCGTTCACCGAGTCCAGGCGCACGAGGGCGTTGAACTTCTCGCGGCGCTCGCCGTCCTTGGGCTGGCGCACGGCACCGGTGGTGTGGTCGCCCTTGCGCAGGCCGGCCTTGCGGACCTGAGCGAGGGACACGTACACGTCGTTGGGGCCGGGCAGGTAGCCCGACGTCCGGATGAACGCGTAGTTGTCGAGGATGTCGAGGATGCCCGCGACGGGGATCAGGACGTCGTCGTCGGCGACCTGCGGCTCGCTCGGCGCGAACTCGTCGCGGCCACGACGGCCCCGGCGGTCGCGGTAGCGGCCGCGACGGCCACGGCGGCCGCCCTCGTCGTCGAAGTCGTCCTGCGGACCGGTGTCCTGACGGTCCTGACGGCCCTGCGCCTGGCCCTGGCCACGGCCACCCTGCTGCTGGCGGTCCTGGCGGTCGGCGCGGTCCTGACGGCCGCCGCCCTGTCCGCCCTGGCCACCCTGCGCGCCCTGGCCCTGACCCGGGGCGCCCTGGCCCTGGTCGTCGGCCTTGGCACCGCGCTCACGGCGGTCGCGCTGACGGTCACCGCGCTCGGCACGGTCACCGCGCTCCCCGCGGTCACGGCGGTCGCGACGGCCACGGCCTTCGCCGTCCTGGCCCTGCGCCTGGCCGGCGCTCACGGCGGTGGCGGCTTCGGCCTTGGCCTCGGCCGGCGCGGTGGCGACGGTCGCGGTCTCGGTCTTCTGCTCGACCTGCACGGCGACGGGGGCCGAGGCCTCCGGGCTGCCGGTGGGGGCCGTGGCACGACGGCGGCGGCGCTCGCCGGCCGGGGCGTCCTCTCCCCCACGCTCGGCTTCGCTCGCGCGGGAGGGGCCCCCAGCCGGCTGGCCCGGGATCTCGATCTGCGCCTGCACGGCAGGCTTCTCGGCGGGCGCCTCGGCGGCGGCCTCACCCGTACGGGCCTTGCTGGTGGCCCGGCGCTTCGGCTTGGCCTCGGCGGCGTCGGCGGAGGCCGCGGCCTTGGGGGCACCGCTGCCCGCCTGCGCCTCCTTGATGACCTCGATCAGCTGGCTCTTGCGCATCCGCGCGGTGCCCCTGATCCCGAGGCCCGACGCGACCTGCTGCAGCTCGGCCAGGACCATGCCGTCAAGGCCGGTGCCGGTGCGTCGACGCTTGGGTGCGGCGCCCGCGGCGGGGGCACTGGTGTCGACAGAGGTGTCGGCAGCGCCCATCAGATCGGTGGTGTCGCTCACGAAGGGTCCTTCCCTGGAGCGGACGTCGGCCTGTCTGGCTCGGCGACCGGTTGTGCTGTCCGACAACAGTCCTAGGTGTGGACCGTGCCGGGGCGGTGGTCCGCCGAAGAGATACGGCGGAGAGAGACGTGCGTGGGTGGTTCCGGCGAGAAGCCCCCGAGCTGGAAGCGTGGGAATGTCACGCCGATTCCGGAGCGTGCTCGAAACTGCTGGAAGTGATCAAAGCAGTCGGGGAGGCTCCCGGAAGAAATGTGGTCCCGAAGGGGGACACTGAGCACGGAGCCATGGCGGCTGCCGATGCGCACTTGAGACTAACACTACCGGATCCAATAGATATTCCCCCTCTCCATCACCGGCAATCGCGCTTTCCGCGCGGGCGGCCTGCCCTGACCGCCCGCCCCTGGCCGGCTGTGCTCCCGGAGGACCCACCCTCCGGGAACCCTTGTCTTCTCTGTATTCGCGAAAAGGAAGCCCTGTCTCCGGAAGGAAGACCTAGCCGCCCTGGGTGCCCAGCGGAAGGACGCTCGCGCCCGCGGCGTCGAGGGCGAGCCGGTTGGCCGCCCACCCCTCGCCCGCGAGCTGCGCGACCTTGTCGGCCGCGCCGCTGTCGACCAGCGCGAGGACCGTGGGGCCCGCGCCGGAGATGACCGCGGGGATCCCGTCCGCCCGCAGCCGGTGGACGAGTGCCACGCTCTCGGGCATCGCCGGGGACCGGTACTCCTGGTGGAGCCGGTCTTCGGTGGCCGGCAGCAGGAGCTCGGGACGCCTGGTCAGGGCCTCCACGAGCAGGCCCGCACGGCCCGCGTTGACGGCCGCGTCCACGTGCGGGACGGTGCGCGGCAGCAGGCCGCGCGCCGTCTCGGTCAGGACCGGCTTGGAAGGGACGAAGACCACCGGAACGATGGATTCTGCGGGCTCCATCCGGATGGCCTTGGCGCTGCCCCCGTCCATCCACGCCAGGGTGAAACCGCCGAGCAGACAGGCGGCGACGTTGTCGGGGTGGCCCTCGATCTCGGTGGCGAGCTCCAGCAGCGCCGCGTCGTCGAGCCTGGCCTCGCCGCCTATGGTCACGGCGCGGGCGGCGACGATGCCGGCGCAGATGGCGGCGGAGGAGGAGCCGAGGCCGCGGCCGTGCGGGATGCGGTTGGCGCAGACGACCTCGAGGCCGCGCGGCTGTCCGCCCAGCAGGTCGAAGGCGGTGCGCATGGAGCGTACGAGCAGGTGGCTCTCGTCCCGGGGGAGGGTGTCGGCGCCCTCGCCCGCGATGTCGATGTGCAAGCCGGAGTCGGCCACCCGGACGACTACGTCGTCGTAGAGCCCCAGGGCCAGGCCGAGGGCGTCGAAGCCCGGGCCGAGGTTGGCACTGCTGGCGGGGACGCGCACCCGTACGGCGGCGGCGCGGAACGCTGGACCGGCCATCGTCCGATGACACTCCTTGTGACTGTGCGAGATCTTCGCTCTTCGCTGGCTCGCTGCGAATGTACTGGAGAACGTACGACACCCGAAGGCCCTCGGGGCAGCACCGCAGTCATATGCGCGGGGCGGATGTAAGTACAGCGTATCGAAGGAAGGTTCTCTCGCGACATAGGGCGCACAGGAGGCGCACGATGCGTGTCGTCGACTTCGACCGGCTTCGACGGGATTCGGCCGCACTCTTGTCGTCGTACGGGGTGAGTTGCCCGGTTCCGCAGGCCCTCCGGGAGGGCCTGCGGAACCCGGCGCGGCTCACTCGGCCGTTCGGTCAGACCAGGCCGAGGCGGACCGCGGCGGCTTCGGCGTCCACCGGAACGGTGACCGGCTGCGGAGCGCCGGCGATCGCCCAGTCGGGGTCCTTCAGGCCGTTGCCGGTGACGGTGCACACGATCGTCTGACCCGGGTCGACCAGACCCAGCTCCGCGGCCTTGAGCAGACCGGCGACCGAGGCGGCCGAGGCGGGCTCGACGAAGACGCCCTCCTGAGCGGCCAACAGCCGGTAGGCGGCGAGGATCTGGCGGTCCGTCACCTCGTCGATGAAACCGCCCGACTCGTCGCGCGCGGCCAGCGCGTAGTCCCAGGAGGCCGGATTGCCGATGCGGATCGCGGTGGCGATGGTGTGCGGCTCCTTGACGACCTCGCCGCGCACGATGGGCGCGGAACCGGAAGCCTGGAAACCCCACACGCGGGGCGTACGGGAGGCCAGGCCGTCGGCCTTGTACTCCTTGAAGCCCTTCCAGTACGCCGTGATGTTGCCGGCGTTGCCGACGGGCAGGACGTGGATGTCGGGGGCGTCCCCGAGCGCGTCGACGATCTCGAACGCGGCCGTCTTCTGGCCCTCGATGCGCACCGGGTTGACCGAATTGACCAGCGCCACCGGGTAGTTGTCGGAGAGGGCGCGGGCCAGGTTCAGGCAGTCGTCGAAGTTGCCGTCCACCTGGAGGATCTGGGCGCCGTGCACGAGGGCCTGGCCCATCTTGCCGAGCGCGATCTTGCCGCGGGGCACGAGCACCGCGCAGACCATCCCGGCGCGCACCGCGTACGCGGCGGCTGAGGCCGACGTGTTACCGGTGGAGGCGCAGATGACCGCCTTCGCGCCCTCCTCCTTGGCCCTGGTGATGGCCATGGTCATCCCGCGGTCCTTGAAGGACCCGGTGGGGTTCGCCCCCTCGACCTTCAGGTGCACCTCGCAGCCGGTGCGCTCGGAGAGCACCTGCGCGGGGACGAGGGGAGTGCCGCCCTCGCGGAGCGTGACCACGGGAGTCGTGTCCGTCACCGGCAGGCGGTCCCGGTACTCCTCGATGATGCCGCGCCACTGGTGGGTGCGATTGCTGCTCATGGGTCCTTACTCCCCTTCAACACGCATGATGCTGGCGACACCGCGCACGGTGTCCAGCATCCGCAGCGCCTCGACGGTCCCGGAGAGGGCGGCGTCGGGTGCGCGGTGAGTGACGACGACGAGGGAGGCCTCGCCGTCCTTGCCCTGCTGCCGCACGGTGTCGATGGAGACGCCGTGCTCGGCGAAGGTGGTCGCGACCTGGGCGAGGACGCCCGGCTTGTCGGCCACATCGAGGCTGATGTGGTAGCGCGTGACGACCTCGCCCATGGGGCTGACCGGCAGCTGGGTGTACGCCGACTCGCCGGGCCCCGTTGCCTCGGCGAGCTTGTTGCGGGCGACGGCGACGAGGTCGCCGAGGACCGCGGACGCGGTCGGCGCACCGCCCGCGCCCGGCCCGTAGAACATGAGCCGCCCGGCGGCCTCCGCCTCGACGAAGACGGCGTTGTACGCCTCGCGGACGGAGGCGAGCGGGTGGCTGAGCGGGATCATCGCCGGGTGGACGCGGGCGGTGACGGACGCGCCGTCCGCCGCCCGCTCCAGGATGGCGAGGAGCTTGATGGTGCAGCCCATCCGCTTGGCCGAGGCGAAGTCGGCGGCGCTGACCTCGGTCATGCCCTCGCGGTACACGTCGTCGAGACGGACGCGGGTGTGGAAGGCGATGCCGGCCAGGATCGCGGCCTTGGCGGCGGCGTCGTAGCCCTCGACGTCGGCGGTCGGGTCGGCCTCGGCGTACCCGAGGGCGGTGGCCTCGTCGAGGGCCTCCTGGTACCCGGCGCCGGTGGAGTCCATCTTGTCGAGGATGAAGTTCGTCGTGCCGTTGACGATGCCCATCACACGGTTGATCTTGTCGCCCGCGAGGGACTCGCGCATCGGGCGGACCAGCGGGATGGCGCCGGCGACGGCGGCCTCGTAGTACAGGTCCAGCCCGTGCTGCTCGGCCGCGGCGTGCAGGGCGGCGCCGTCCTGGGCGAGGAGCGCCTTGTTCGCGGAGACGACGGAGATGCCGTTCTCGAAGGCGGTGGTGATCAGCGTACGGGCGGGCTCGATGCCGCCGATGACCTCGATGGCGATGTCGACGTCGCCGCGTTTGAGGAGGGCGGTCGCATCGGTGGTGATCAGGGCCGGGTCGATGCCCTCGCGCACCTTGGAGGGACGGCGCACGGCCACGCCGGCGAGCTCGACCGGCGCGCCGATCCTCTGCGTCAGGTCGTCGGCGTGCGTCGTCATGATGCGGGCCACTTCCGAGCCGACCACTCCACAGCCCAGCAGCGCCACCTTCAGCGGACGCGTACGCATCATTCGACCTACGCCTTTCGATCTTCCATCAGTACCCCGCGCGCGGTTTGCACACCGGGGTGGAACCAGTCTCACTCAATGGACAGCAGTTTCCATCCTCGGTCCATTGAGTGAGACACCTATTTCATCATCCGAGGTCGAGGCGCAGGAGATCTTCCTCCGTCTCCCGGCGGACGATCACTCGGCCCACTCCGTCACGCACGGCGACGACCGGCGGGCGGAGCGCGTGGTTGTAGTTGCTGGCCATGGAGCGGCAGTAAGCGCCGGTGGCGGGGACGGCGAGCAGGTCGCCGGGCGCGAGGTCGGCGGGCAGGAAGGCGTCCTTCACGACGATGTCACCGCTCTCGCAGTGCTTGCCGACGACGCGCACGAGCATGGGCTCGGCGGTGGAGGTGCGGGAGACCAGGGAGACGGAGTACTCGGCGTCGTAGAGGGCGGTGCGGATGTTGTCGGACATCCCGCCGTCGACGCTGACGTACGTACGCAGCCCCTCCAGCGGCTTGATCGTCCCCACCTCGTACAGGGTGAAGGCGGTCGGGCCGACGATGGCGCGCCCCGGCTCGACGGAGATGCGCGGCGCCCTCAGCCCGGCGCTCTCGCACTCGCGGGCCACGATCTCGGTGAGCGCCTTGGCGATCTCGTGCGGCTCGCGCGGGTCGTCGCCGGAGGTGTACGCGATCCCCAGGCCGCCCCCGAGGTCGATCTCGGGCAGCTCCACACCGTGCTCGTCGCGCACGGCGGCCAGCAGCCGCACGACGCGCTTGGCGCTGACCTCGAAGCCGGCCATGTCGAAGATCTGCGAGCCGATGTGGGAGTGGACGCCGAGCAGCTCCAGGCTGTCGTGCCCGAGCGCGCGTCGCACCGCCTCGGCGGCGGACCCGTCCGCGACGGCGATCCCGAACTTCTGGTCCTCGTGAGCGGTGGCGATGAACTCGTGGGTGTGCGCCTCGACGCCCACCGTCACGCGGATCTGCACCGGCTGGCGCACCTGCATCTCGCGGGCGACGTGCGCGACGCGGGCGATCTCCTGGAAGGAGTCCAGCACGATCCGCCCGACCCCGGCCCCGACGGCCCGCCGGATCTCGCTCTCGGACTTGTTGTTGCCGTGGAAGGCGATCCGCTCGGCGGGCATCCCGGCGGCGAGCGCGGTGGCCAGCTCCCCACCGGAGCACACGTCGACGTTCAGCCCTTCCTCCTTCAGCCACTTCACGACGGCCTTGGAGAGGAACGCCTTCCCGGCGTAGAAGACGTCGGCGTCCTTGCCGAAGGCGTGCGCCCAGGCCCGGCACCGCGCCCGGAAGTCCTCCTCGTCGAGGAAGTAGGCGGGGGTCCCGAACTCCTCGGCGAGCCGGGTCACTTCGATCCCGCCGACGGTGACCACACCGTCGGCGTTGCGCTCGACGGTCCGGGCCCAGACCTTCTCGTCCAGCGCGTTCAGGTCGGCGGGCGGCGGGGAGTAGTGCCCCTCGGGCAGGACATCGGCGTGACGGGGCCCGGCGGGGTGCGCGGAACGGCTCATCGGTATCTCTCTTCGCGGGTCACAGGCGTGTCGGTGCGTCTATGCCGAGCAGGGCCAGGCCGCCGGCCAGCACCGTCCCGGCGGCTTCGGCAAGAGCCAGCCGGGCACGGTGGGCGGCCGAGGGTTTCTCGTCCCCCTGGGGCAGGACGCGGTACTGGAAGTCGAGCAGCGCGTCGGCCAGCTCGACGAGGTGCCGGGCGAGCCGCTCGGGCGCACGGTGGTGCGCGGCGGCTTCGAGGACGAGGGGCTGGTCGGCGAGGGCCCGGAGCAGCTCGGGGGCGTCGACGTCGCCGGGCTCGGCGACGAAGCCGAGCAGGGCGGCGTTGCGCAGGAGCGCGTGGCTGCGGGCGTGGGCGTAGCGCACCCTGAAGAACTCGCTGCTCTCGCCCTGCGCGAGCAGCACGTCGGAGAAGACGGGGGTCTCGCGGGCCGGAACGGTGAGCATCGCCCAGGCGGCGGCGTCGGCGCCGTAGCGGGCGAGGACGTCGGCGTCGCGGGGGGCGAGGGGGGCGACGGGGGCGGGGGCGTCCCCCTGGCCGTCGACGGCGCCGGCACCGGAAGTGACACTGGCACCGGCCTGGGCCCCGGAAGTGGCGCGGGCACCAGCCCCGGCACCGGAAGCGGCACGGGCATCAGCCCCCGCACCGGAAGGGGAAAGGGCTCCTCCCCCTGTCCCGTGGACGGCACGGACGATCCGCAGGACGCTCTCGCGCACGACCCGTTCCCGCAGCCCGAGCCCGGCTGCGGCGCGGTGATCGGCGGCGGTGAGAAAGGCGGCCCCTCCGCGCACGTCCCGGATCACGATGTCCCAGACGATCGCCTCCCGGACAAGGGAGGGGGCGCAGGGCGCCGGCAGTACGAAGTTGAGGAACCCGGCCCCGGTGACCTCGACCTGCTCGATGCCGGGCTCGGCGCGGAGCCGGCGGGCCAGTACGTCCGCCACGTCACGAGGCGGACGTCCGGCGCTCTTGGCGACCTGAAAGGCGACGGGGGTGGCGTAGTCCCCCACCCCGCCGGGCCGGGTCCGCTCGACGACGACCCGCTGCGGAACGACCCCCTCCGCCGGCAGCTCCCCGTCCTCGACGGCGCAGCGCACGGCGCGTACGACGCAACGGGAGAGGTCAGCGGGGATCACGGGACCAGCCTAGGCGAGACGCCCCGCCCTCAGCCGAAGGGTTTCGCCATGTGAACAAGAGGGGCGATCAGGCGTCATCCCCTCCCCCTCCCGGCGGGCGCCCCTTTCCTCCCGTCACGCCGATCCTTGCGCTCGGCCAGCCCCCGCACGACGCGTACCAGCTCGGCCGGCTCGAAGGGCTTCGCGAGGAACGCGTCCACCCCGGCGGCGATCCCCTCCTCGACCTCGTGCTGCGTGCAGGCACTCACGATGGCCAGCGGCACGTCCCTGGTCCGCGGATCGGCCCGCAACCGCGCGGCCGCCCCGAACCCGTCCAGCCGCGGCATGACCACATCAAGGGTGATCACGTCAGGGGACACGCGATGGACGATGTCCAGACACTCGGCACCATCATTCGCGGTCACGACCTCGAAGCCCTCCAGCTCGAGATTGACCTTGATCAGCTGCCGGATGACCTTGTTGTCGTCGACAACAAGCACCCGGCCCGAGGCGCCTGGCACAACTCGAGAGTAGGTCGACCCGAGCCCCCGCGTCCGGGTTTTCGCCACTTCCACCCCCTGCGGGCGACCCACCCTCCCCTCCCCCGCAAACCGGTTCCTGATCACCCCGAGGAAGCTGGTAGTGTTCAACCCGTCGCAGCAACACCAGCGACCGCGCCCCCGTAGCTCAGGGGATAGAGCAACGGCCTCCGGAGCCGTGTGCGCAGGTTCGAATCCTGCCGGGGGCACTTCTGCTGGACCAGCGTGAAACACGAGCTGACCTGCACGAGTGCCAAGCATGAAGACCTGGACCCAGTCCCACTGAGTCCAGGTCTTTGTCGTTGTTTCGCACTGATCGCGATAGACCTGCGATAGAGGGCAGCTCCGCCCCGCCACCCAGCACGAGCGCCAGCCTGCTGAGCCCCTTGCCGGGACCCCAAAGCGCTTCTCCTAGCCGTCCGTTGAGTCGCTCGGGAGGCCCTGGGTCGCTGGAGAGGCTGGAGAGGCTGGCCCACCCCCGGGACATCCACCACGGTTACGGGACCACCTTCAAGGGCACCGTCAGATAGTTGACGGTGACCCCTAGAGGGGCTCAGCACCAGAAAGGTGGGCGATGCCCCGTGAGCGAGGCCAGGCGTGCTGAAGAAAGGCTCCAGCTTGCCCAATGGCACCTCGGCCGGTCGGACCAGCTGCGATTGGGCCTCGTAAATCGGGCCAGCGCTCTACTAAGTGGGAACACACTTGTAATAGCCGGTACAGCTTTCATTTCCGGCTCGACACCCTCTCGAATAGCACCAATCATTGGGGCGACTGCACTGCTCGCCTTAACGGTAAGCGCATACTCGATAGTACAGGTAACTGGAGTACTCACGGGATCTCGAAGAATCCCAGCACTATCCCGACCGTCGAACTCTCCAGCCTCAATCGCATTTAGCTACAGTGACACCGTAAGCCGATTTGACTCCCCGAGAGGCTTTCAGAGTCAATTCCTGACGCAGAGCATCGAAGAGGCCACAAACGATGCGACTCTCGAATTATGGCGCTGCATAAGCCTTCACCATTTGAGAACGATCAAGCTGCAGCGCGCCACACGCGGCCTGCTAGCCAGCGCGATAGTCCTCGTCGCAATGACCGCCGAAAAACTACTCCTCGGACTCCTTTAAGACGGCATCTCATTGGGCTAGTCGGCGGTAGCAGATGAAGGTGCAGGCGATGCTGGTGAAGGCGAGGAAGTGCTCGGCCTTGCGTTCGTAGCGGCGGTGGAGTCTGCGGCAGCCGGCGAGCCAGGCCATGGTGCGTTCGATGGTCCAGCGGTGGCGGCCCAGTCGCTGCGAGGACTCGATGCCCTTGCGGGCGATGCGGTGTGTGATGCCGCGCTGACGTAACCATTTGCGCAGGTGGGCGTAATCGTAGCCCTTGTCGGCGTGGAGCTTCCCGGGCTTGCGCCGTCGGCGTCCGCGGCGCGACCTAATGGGCGGTATGCCCCGGACAAGAGGCTTGAGGGCCTGACTGTCGTGCAGGTTCGCCCCCGAGATTCCGACGGACAGGGGCAGACCGGTCCTCTCTGTGATCAAGTGGATCTCGATCCGAACTTGCCCCTGTCGACAGAATTCGGACCTGTCAGGTCCCCTTTTTCAGGGCCCGCATATTGAAGGAGTCGACAGCGCAGCGGGACCAGTCCAGCGCGCCGCGGGCGCCGAGCTCGTCGGGGCCAGGCGGTGGAGCTTGGCCCAGACCCGTGCCTTCGTCCACTCGGAGAAGCGCCGGGGGGCTGTCGCCCCCGACGGCCCGAAAGATGCCGCGGGCAGCTGCCGCCAGGTACAGCCCCAGGTGGCGACCAACACGATCGCCGCCAGCACCTCCCGGTCACCGTGCCGACGCCGGCCACCGCCCTGCGGCCGCGACGGCGCCTCCGGCACCACCCGCTGGAACAGCACCCACAACTCATTCGGCACCAGCCGCTCAACCAGAAAGATCTCCATCGACAAGCACGTCGGCCTGACCGACGACCAGCTCAGGCAGCGCCTGCGCGACCAGCCGGGCGCACCCGCCGCCTCCTCCTTCAAGGATCTCGCCTCCGCGCAGAAGTTCACCCAAGCCGCACTCGAGGACATCAACAACGCGGATCGCATTGCAAAGTGGATCGAGAGCGTCGAGAAGAAGAAGCAGAACAACCCGAACTACGATCCGAACAAATCCGAGATTCCTCCGGTATACCTGGAATTCAAAGAGCCCGTCGGACGTAGTGTCTCGCGCGAGGACTACAATACGGACGGCATGAACGCCCAAGCTGCGGAGAAGAACTGGGTCCAGGTACGACTGATCTACAAGGAAGGTCTGGAGCCACCGTTCATCGTCCTGACCGCCATGCCACACAAGGGCCCCCCGGGCACATCCAGCACCCCCTAGGAAGGTCGCAGCCACGTGCAGCCATCCCTTTCCGCCCTCTTCTCAGGCGGGCCAGCACTTCGGCTCATCGATCTGGCCATCTCGGTTCAGGAGTCGAGTGGGAAACTGTCGCTGGACGACGAAATCCGGCGTTACATTCGAGTGATCGGGAACGACTGGACCGCGCATTGGAACTGCTCGGTATATGCTTCTGCTGCCGTTTTGGAGTTCGCCGCCGAGTCGATTGCGGCATCGGGCTCACTCGACAGCTATCCGCCTGAATTTCGGGAAAAGGTGGTCAAGGCGGCGGGCTCGATGGAGCCCGTAGAGTACCTGCACCTTCTTGCTGAGATGGTCCGCATACTCGACCGCGAACCGCCGCCCGAATACGAGGAACTCCCCATGGCCGGCTGGGAGTTTCTTCAGCTGTTCCCGAATCTGTTCGGGCTCGACGCCGTTCTGATGGACGAGGGGGACCTGCCCTTCGCGGGTATCGTCCAGAGGTTCGTGACCAACGAGCACCCGTACTGTTTCGACCGTGCCGTCGGGCTCACCACAGAGGCACAGCGTGCCCTGGTCCTCTTCCCGGGCGAGAAGTGCCTCGAAGGCCACAACTACTGGGGCACCCGCGATCGCATGCGTGAGCTCATCGAGACCATCAACGACCACATGCAGCGGGAGCACGCATGACCCCAGTCGAGAACACGGCAGCCGTCCCGAACCGATCCGCCACCTACCCGGATCGCGAGACGGCCCAGTGGGCCACCCAGCACGTCGTCACCCGCAACGAGCAGGTGATCCACCGGTGGCTGGCCCAGTCCACGCGGCAGCGGCTCACCATCGAGGCCGCCTGGCCATCCCGCCCCGAGCCGGTCGGTCGGGTCCTGCTCCAGGCCATGATGCTGGCCGGCCGCGATGCGGTGGACGTACGCGCCGCCCGCGTCATCCTCAAGCGGAACACCGCGAGCCCCCACGGCTTCACCGTCCACGGCACCTTCCCGATCTACCTCTAGAGGCAACCCCGTGTCCCTCAAGCCCCTCGAACATGACCGGAAGTACGGCGAACTCGACCAGGTGATCCAGGCATACCTGGGCCGCACCGCCGATGACGAGGAAGCCCTCACCGCCTACCTCCGGCACTGCTGGCGCACCCGGCCATGGGCCATCGCGATCGCCGAACACCAGCTCCGCGAGTACGCGCAGAACCCGCCGGGGCGGCTCCGGCTGCGCCTCGGCGAGTTCTATCCCGTGCCTGATGTAGGGCTGCCCGACGGGGAGATCCAGGACTGGCTCGTCCGGTTGGCGGACCGGCTCAAGGAGAGCGTGGAGACAGGCTCGGCACCGGCCCCCGCCACGCCCCGGACCCACTGGGAGTGGCGCGCTCGCTTCCCCGAACTCGGGCAGCTGCTCGGAGGCTGGTTCTCCCAGGACATGCCGGACGAGTTCGAGGACCACGACGCGGCATTGCAGGACTACCTAGACGGCACCGACTCCGGAATGATCGCCCAGCTCCGCGGGGAGCTGCACGACCTTCTCTCACTGCCACTGGACGAGTCCGACTACGCCGTCGCTGTAGCAGACTTGGGCATGGAGGTCGATCCCCCCGCGTCCTACGGCCCCGGTGCCTGGCTCTCCGAACTGGCCGCTCGCATCAGCTGAGGCCGAATCAGTCCCCCGAACTCCTGGCCCGCCACCCCCCGGCCACCATCCCGCCGCACGGTTCCGGTGGTCCGTACGAGGGGGGTGGGGTGGGGTCTGTGGGTTTGGGGGGTGGGTCGGGGTGTCGGGCGTGATTAGGGTGGATCCTGAGGCCGCATTGTGCCGTTGACCTGGTGCTTTGCGGGGAGTTGCGCGCAGGAGGATGGGGCGGTGCGGATGCGTGAGCTGGTGGAGACGGCCCGGCTGTGGGTGGCTGAGGGGCGGGCCGCGTTTTTGGCCCGGCCCGTGACCGAGCAGGGGTTCGGGCCGCGGGATCCGGCCGGGGCCGTGCTCGTCGACGCGCGCGGGGAGTGCGTCGGGGCGCTGTACCGGGGGGTCTTCGATGCCGAGCTGGTGGCGGAGGCCGGGGCCATGGGGGCTCGGGAGAACGCCCGGGTGTGCGAGGTCTCCGTGGGGGCGGGCGAGGCCGTCGAGGCGCGGCTGACCTGCGGCGGGCAGGCGGAGATCCTGCTCCAGTCGCTGGATTCGGTACCCGCCGAGTGGTGGGAGCTGCTCGGGCAGGGGGCCGGGGTGGCTCTGGTCACGCGGCTGGGCGAGCGGGCGGACCACGTGGTGAGCGAGGTCGTACGGGCCACCGACGCGGCGCGCGATGATGCGGGGCGGCGGGCCGGTGAGCTGTTGCGCACGCGGCGGCCGGGGCGGGACGCGCTGTACGGGGAGTCCGGGCTGGTGCTGGTCGAGGCCTACCCGTCGGCCCCGTACGTGGTCATCGGCGGCGGTGGCGAGCTGGCCGGCCTCATCGCCCGGCAGGCCGCCCTGCTGGAGTGGGGTGCGCAGATCGTGGAGTCCGCGGCGGAGGCCGGGAAGGTGCTCGCGGACCACCGGGACTCCGCCTGCCTGGTGCTGCTCAGCCACGAGCCCGACTTCGACGTGCCGACGCTGTGCACGGCGCTGGCACTGGAGGTTCCGTACGTAGGGGCGCTGGGTTCGCGGCGGACCACCGCGAGGCGCCGGGACGGGTTGGTCGCCGCGGGGGTGGGCGAGGACCAGCTGGCTCTGGTGCACGGGCCCATCGGCCTGGATCTCGGCGCCAGGACCCCGGCGGAGACGGCGCTGGCGATCTGCGCCGAGATCCTGGGAGTGCTGAGCGGGCGGGAGGTGCGGGGGCTGCGTGACTCCGACGGCCCGCTGAGGGGGTAGCCGGGGCTGAGGGGGGTGGCCGGGGCTGAGCGGGGTGGCCGGGGCTGAGCGGGGTGGCCGGGGCTGAGCGGGTAGCCGGGGCTGAGCGGGTAGCCGGGGAGGGAAGTGCGCATATTGGGGCTAAGTGCGGGAAAATGGTCGGTATGGACATGATCCTGAGTGTGGACCCGGTCCTCACCGACATCGCGTGGTTCCTGGTCGTCGGACTGGTCGTCGTCGCCCTGCTGCTCGGGGGCTTCAAGCTGGGCCAGCGGGTGCGGGCCAAGGAGCCGCCGCCGCCGACCACCGAGGAGCAGCCGCACCTGCCCGACGGCGGGGCCGTCCACGAGGTCCGCGAGGAGCGGGACCCGGTGGAGTTCCCCGAGGGCGGCCTGAGGCCGCACGAGATGCAGGGCTACGGGAACTTCGGCTCCACCACCTCCACCCATCCGGACGACGTCCGGGCGGAGCGGGAGTCCGGGTTCGAGCAGGTAGAGGGCCCGGGTCCGCACCCGCAGCCCGGAGCTCCCCCGGACGCCGGGCGAGGTGCACACGCCTGAAAACCCTCCGGCCCCCGTCGCCTCCGGCCCTCTGATCCGCGCCCCCCGCGCGGATCAGAGGGCCGTCTTGAGCCGGAGCACCTCCGGTGGGGGGTGGCGGGTCGACGTGTGGCGGACTTCGGCCGTGAGGGGTGGGTCGAGGGGGTGGAAGGGGACTTCGCCCAGTCCGATGGCCGTGACCGTGGCCAGCGGGCCGGCCGTCGGCATGCGTGCAGCCGTAGGTGAGGTCGTACGCGAGGCCGCGCCTGACGTCGCACGCGCCGCCAGTTCCGCCGCCACCTCGGCACGCAGGGCCCCGGTCAGGGGGCTCGATACGAGCGGGGTCTGGTCGCCCACCGGCAGGACCAGCACCAGGGCGAGCGGGCGCCGCGCGGTGCCGGTGTAGCCCACCACCGCCGCGTCGCGGACGTCCGTGTGCCGCAGCTTCTGCCAGCCCCGCCGGCCGGCCGGGTAGGCCTGGTCCAGACGCTTGATGACCAGGCCCTCCACGCCGCTGGCCGGCAGGGTCTCGTACCAGGTGGCGGCCAGTTCCGGGTCCGTGGTCATCGGGACCGGCTGGAGGGGCGGGCCCAGCGGGAGGAGGAGGTCGACGAGCAGCGCGCGGCGGCGCTCGTACGGGCGGCCGCGCACGTCGAGCCCGGCCAGTTCCAGCACGTCGAAGGCGGCGTACGAGGCCGGCAGGCTCTGCGCGAGCACGGCGGCCCTGGCCGCCGTGGCCGCCGCCCGCCGTTGCACGAGCGCGAAGTCCGTGCGGCCCGCGTGCCAGACCACCACTTCGCCGTCGAGGACCGTCCCGGCGGGCAGGTGGAGGGCGGCCGCCGCCAGGTCGGGGAAGGCGCTGGTCACGATGCGGCCCGAGCGGGCCTGCAGGACGACGTCCTCCTCCGTGCGCAGGACGACGAGGCGGTGCCCGTCGAACTTCGGCTCGTACGCCAGCCCCGCCCCGCGCGGCAGGGTGCGTACGGGCGCGGCCAGCGCGACCCGGATCACGGCAGCCGTCCCGCCAGGCCGAGGTCGAGCAGCGTGCCGAAGAGGTCGCCGTCGCGGGCCAGCCGCGGCGGGATGTCGTCGGCGAGGAAGACCAGGTCGTCGGGGGTCCGGCAGGCCGTGACCTCCTCCCACGAGACGGGCGCGGACACGGTCGGCCGGGCCCGCGCGCGCAGGGTGTAGGGGGCGGCGGTGGTCTTAGCGGCGGCGTTCTGGCTGTGGTCGACGAAGACCTTGCCGGGGCGCAGCGCCTTGGTCATGCGGTGGACGACGAGGCCGGGGAGCTCGCGTTCGGCCTCCTGGGCGAGGAGTTTCGCGTACGCCGACACCCGCGCGGACGGGGTCGGCTCCAGCGGCGCGGCCAGGTGCACGCCCTTGGAGCCGGAGGTCTTGGCGCAGGCGTGCAGGCCGTCGGCGGCGAGCCGGTCGCGCAGCCAGAGGGCGACGGCGCAGCATTCGACGGCGGTGGCGGGCGGACCGGGGTCGAGGTCGAGGATCAGGCGGTCGGCGACGGCGGGGCGGCCGGCGGGCCACTGGGGGGTGTGGAACTCGACGACGAGGTTGGCGGCCCACATGAGGGAGGGCAGGTCGGCGACGACGACCTGTTCGGCGGAGGGTTCGTCGGAGCGGGGCACGGGGGTGGTCTTCACCCAGTCGGGTGTGCCGGGCGGCGGATTCTTGGTGAAGAAGAGCTGGCCCTGCGGCCCGTCGGGATAGCGCAGGAAGGACACCGCCCGGTCGTGGATGTGGGCGAGGAGGGTGTCGGCGACGGTGGCGTAGTAGTGGAGCACCTCGCCCTTGGTGAAACCGGTCTCCGGGTACAGGACCTTGTCGAGATTGCTGAGCGCGATGCGACGGCCCTCCACCAAAGTGATCGGCGTCATACGATGAGATTGCCACGAAACGGGAGGAACCGGGCTATGCGATCCATCTGGAACGGCGCGATCTCCTTCGGTCTGGTCAGCATTCCGATCAAGCTCGTGAACGCCACCGAGAGCCACTCGATCTCCTTCCGGCAGATCCACCTCAGCGACGGCGGGCGCATCCGCTACCGCAAGGTGTGCGAGCTCGACGGCGAGGAAGTGTCCAGCGCAGAGATCGGCAAGGGGTACGAGGAGGCGGACGGGTCGGTCATCCCCCTCACCGACGAGGACCTGGCGCAGTTGCCGATCGCCACCGCCAAGACGATCGAGATCATGTCGTTCGTCCCGGCGGAGGAGATCGACCCGCTGCAGATGGACGCGGCGTACTACCTGGCCGCCAACGGGCCGACGGCGGCGAAGCCGTACACGCTGCTGCGGGAGGCGTTGAAGCGGAGCCGGAAGGTCGCGATCGCCAAGTACGCGCTGCGGGGGCGGGAACGGCTGGGGATGCTGCGGGTCGTCGACGACGTGATCGCGATGCACGGGCTGTTGTGGCCGGACGAGATCCGGGCGCCGGAGGGGGTGGCACCGGAGGCGGACGTGTCCGTACGGGAGGCCGAACTCGACCTGGCGGACGCGCTGATGGCCACGCTCGGCGAGGTGGAGATGTCCTCGCTGCACGACGACTACCGGGACGCCGTGGAGGCCTTGATCGCGGCGAAGGCGGGTGGGGCGTTCGAGCCGACGGAGCCCGTGGTGGCGCCGGCCGGGGGTCAGGTGATCGACCTCATGGCGGCGCTGGAGAAGAGCGTGCGGGCGGCGAAGGCGTCCCGGGGGGAGGGGTTGGGGGCGGGGGCGGCCGAGGCGGAGGCCGAGGCCGAGGCCGAGGCCGAGGTTACGCCGATGCGGCGGAAGGCGGGGCGTGCGGGGGCGGCTGCGCCGAAGGCGGTGGGCGGGAAGAAGTCGACGGCGGCGTCGGCCAAGAAGACTGCGGCATCGGCCGCTTCGAAGAAGAAGACCACTACGGCCGCCAAGGGGACGAAGTCGGCCAAGTCGGGGGCTGCGGCGGCCAAGTCCACTTCGGCCTCCGCCAAGAAGGCGGCCTCGGGCGCGAAGAAGGCGGCTGCGCCGCGGAAGCGGTCCTCCGCCTGACCGTTCCTGGCGGGGTGGCGTGGCGGGGTGCGGGGTGCCTGCGGCGCTGCTCCCCGCCCCGCCCTTCCACCGTTCCCTGGGGCTCCGCCCCAGACCCCGCTCCTCAAACGCCGGAGGGGCTGGAAGGTGCGCCGGGGGACGGGTGCGCCCGAGGGGATGGAAGGTGCGCCAGGGGGACGGGTGCGCCCCAGCGGATGAAAGGCGCGGCGGGGGGACGGGTGCGCCCGAGCGGATGGAAGGCGCGGCGGGGGGACGGGTGCGCCCGAGCGGATGGAAGGCGCGGCGGGGGGACGGGTGCGCCCGAGCGGATGGAAGGTGCGCCGGGGGACGGGTGCGCCCGAGGGGATGGAAGGCGCGGCGGAGGGGCTGGACGTGCGCCCGAGGGGATGGAGAGTGCGGCGGGAGGGTGCGGGTGGGTCAGGCTGGGCTTGTGAAGGGGCGCAGCCAGGTTCTCGTGTCGCGGGCCAGGGTGAACAGGGCTTCGATGTCCGGGAGTTGGAGGGTGGTCGGGGAGTTCGCGAGGTGCGGGGTGACCGTCGGGGGGTGCAGGACGTGGATGTCGCGGACCGTGGGGGCCACGTCGACGCGGGAGGCGTCGGCCAGGGCCAGGGCCGGGGTGACCTCCGCGCTCAGGGCACGGCCGGCGGCGGCCGCCGCGCGGCGGGTCCAGCGGGGGTCCGGGCGGGGTTCCGTACGGCCGACGGTGAGCAGGAGGTCGCCGACCACCGCGCGCTGGCGGCGGCCCGGGACCGTGCGGACGCAGAAGACGCCGGCCGGGCCTATGAGCAGGTGGTCGATGCGGCCGAAGCCGGGGAGCGGAACGCAGTGCAGGACCCGCCAGCCGTCCGGCTCCAGGGCGTCGAAGGCGTCGCCCATCCGCTGCTGGGCGGTCAGCTCCTGGCGCATGCGGTGCCGCGCGCGGGTTCCCGCCGGGGCGTGGGTCAGCTCCCCCAGCAGCGTCTCGCCCGGGCGGTTCGGGGCCAGGTCCGCGTCCGGCGGGAGGGCGAGGCGCCGCAGGTCGGCCGCCGTGGGGACCGGGGGCGGGCCGATCGAGACGGCGCCGCTCAAGTACGGGCGCAACGCCGCCAGGACCGCCTCACGGTGATCGTCCGCGAGGACGCTGATCCGGCTGGCCTGCCGGTCGTACCAGGCCACCGCCCGCCCGTCGGGCAGGTTGACGTACAGCCGGCCACGGCCGGGCCGGCCGCTCGGCAGCACCTTGAGTCCGCGCATCGCCCTCACCCCCGCGGTCCATGGGAGCAGCCGGGACCTCGCAGGGCAATCCCTCGGTTGTGTAACGACTCCGACGGGACGTTGCCGCTTCGCTGTTACACATCCGGGGCTCGGCCGCAACGGCCGGGGCCTAGGTTCATCCCACGTAGCCGTCCCCTATCCACCCCGGACAGCCCAGCCCGCCAGTACGGAAGGACTTCCCGTGAGCACCGTCAGCCGCCGCACTCTCGTTCGCGCCGCCGCCGTGGCCGCATGTGCCGGAAGTCTGCTGGCGCTGCCCACCGTTGCCGCCTTGGCCGAGGGGGTGCCGGCGGCCTCGTCCGCGCATTCCGCGGCCCCGCAGCGGGTCCTGGTCAAGAGCCTCGCCCTCGCCGACGGGGTGTCGACGGCGAAGGTCTACCGCACGGCCAAGGGCGCCTACCAGGCCGACATCCTGACCGCTGAGGGCGTCAAGGCCGTCAGCCTGACGAGCCGTGACGGGATCACCGCCGTCGGCGCCGCCGGGGACCTGCACGCCACGCTGGACGACGACGGGCGGCTGACCTCCTGGATGGGCGAGGTCCCCGCGGCGGGCGCCGACCACTCGGTCCCGGGCGCCGACGGGCACAAGACGGGGACCCGCAACGGCCACGTCGTCCCCGCCTCGGCCCAGCGGCAGACGGGCGGCGAACGGCGCGACGTCGCGACCGGGTCCGAGGACGCCCAGCGCCTGAGCACGCTGGCCGACGGCCCGGGCGAGGGCGTGCTGCTGCTCGCGGCGGGCGGCGCCACCGCCGCCGTCGGCGCCGCCGGTCTCGGCTTCGCGATGCTGCGCCGCGGGCGCACCGACAGCTGACGGGCCGCGGACGGAGCGACCGACAGGGCGGCTGACGGGGCCGCAGACGGAGCGGCTGGCAAGGCGGCCGACGGCTCACCCGGCGCGGCCGCGCCGTCGACTCGGGTAAAAGGGATGTACCTGTGCATATGGTTGGCGCGATCGATCGTCGTCCAGCGCGGACAGAAGGGCACAAGGGCCGTGACCAGGTTTCGCTTCCGTGCGGCCGCCCTCCACGGCCTGCCGGCCCTCGCCCTGCTGGCGCCGCTCTCCCTGGTGGCGGGCTGCGGGAACACCGGCGGGCTGGTCGCCGCCGGGGCCACGCCGACGGCGAGCGGACCCGTACACCTGTGGCCCGACCGCCGGGGGGCGACCGTACCGCCCGCCGATCCGGGTGGGGCGCCGCCCGAGTACATCCAGGGAATCCCGCCGGTCCGCGACCAGAACGTGCACGCCGTCGACCCCGTGGCCCTCGTCCAGGCGGAGCTGCGGGCCCGCCCGGAGGCGGAGGTCGGCGCGGACGGGATGCCGCCCGAGACCGCGGCCGCGATTCAGGCGTGCGGGGAGGACGAGGACGAGGAGCCCGGGTCGTGCCCGGTGCTCAAGCCGTACTACCGGGACCTCACGGGCAACGGTACGGACGAGCTGATCGTCGGCATCGAGTTCCCCGACAAGATGATGTCCGTACGGGTGTACACGGCCGACCCGGACGGGCGGCTCAACCGGATCATGGCGACCACGGAGACCGTCATCTCGGTGGAGCTGGCCGCACGGGACGTGATCCTGCGGGTGCCCAGCGGGAACCACGGCTACGAGCTGATCACGGCCTGGTCCTGGGACGAGAAGCAGCTCACCATGCTGCCGACGCGCGAGCAGATCGTACGGGTGCCCGGGAATCCGAAGCCCGCGCTCACGAAACCCGCGCTCACGGCCCGGCCCTCGGCTCCGACGGCTCCGACGGCTCCGAGCGCCCCGTGAGACCGCGGCTGCGGCTGCCGCTGCGCCCGCCCGCCTGGACGGCCACGCTGACCTGGAAGTCGGCGTGCTTCATCGTGGTGATGTGCTGCTCGCTGGCCGCCGTGCTGGGTGCGCTCGTGCACGTGGAGGTGACCCGCCAGACGGTGGCCACGGCGCGGGAGAAGGCCCTCGGCAAGCTGCACGACGCGTCGCGCGCCTACGAGGCGGGCGACGCCCTGCCGCCCGACGCGGGGCTGGATCCCGTGGGGCTGCCGCCGGAGCTGCGGGCCCTGGCCGTGGGCGGCCAGCGCGCGACGGTGGTGGCGGACTACCGGGGCCGGCCCACGATGTGGGCGGCGGCCCCGGCGGACGGGCGTGCGCTGGCGGCCGCCATCGACTACGGGCAGAGCGCGCGCACGATCAGCGGGCTGGACAACGCGATCATCGGCTCGTCGGTCCTGGCGATCGGCGGGACGCTGCTGGTGGGCGCCTTCGCGGTGACCCGGGTGACGCGGCGACTGCACCAGACGGCGACCGTCGCGCGGCGGATCACCCAGGGCGATCTCGACGCGCGCGTGGGAGACCCGCGGACGAAGGACCCCTCGCGGCACCAGGACGAGGTGGCGACGGTGGCCGGGGCGCTGGACACGATGGCGGGAAGCCTGCAGGCGAAGCTGGAGAGCGAGCGGCGGTTCACGGCGGACGTGGCGCACGAGCTGCGCACACCGCTGACGGGGTTGCAGGCGGCGTCGGAGCTGTTGCCGGAGAGCCGGCCGACGGAGCTGGTGCGCGAGCGGGTACGGACGATGCGGCAGCTGACGGAGGACCTGCTGGAGATCTCGCGGCTGGATTCGGGCAGCGAGGTGGTGGA
The DNA here is from genome assembly GCF_056432025.1 of Streptomyces sp. NPDC045695. Taxonomy (NCBI): domain Bacteria; kingdom Bacillati; phylum Actinomycetota; class Actinomycetes; order Kitasatosporales; family Streptomycetaceae; genus Streptomyces; species Streptomyces sp. NPDC045695. The sequence goes on along the minus strand of NZ_JBWKJU010000004.1, from coordinate 74,293 downwards.
GACGGACCTGCACCAGCTGGGGCGGCTGGTACGGCGGGTGGTGCGGGCGTCGGGGACGGACACGGAGGTGGTGGTCGTCCGGGACGCGCACGTGGAGACGGACCGGCGGCGGCTGGAGCGGGTCCTGGGGAACCTGGTGGCCAACGCGCACAAGCACGGGCGTGCGCCGGTCGTCCTGACGGTGGACGGGCCGGTGGTGACCGTACGGGACCACGGGGACGGCTTCCCCGCCTACCTGCCGGCGCACGGCCCGCAGCGCTTCCGCAGCGCGGGCAAGGGCCACGGACTCGGCCTGACGATCGCCGTGGGCCAGGCCCGGGTGATCGGGGCCCGACTGGAGTTCCGGGAGGCGCGGGGCGGCGGCCTCGCGGTACTGACCCTGCCGGATGCGTCGTCCAGCCCAGCCGACGCGTAAGACGGGGGGCCGGGGCGGCACCGACGCGTGCGGCGCGGGGCCGGGGCCGAGCCCGAGGTCAAGGCCCAGGGCGGCACCGACGCGTGAGGCGCGGGGCCCGGGGCCGAGTCCGAGGTCAAGGCCCGGGCGGAGCCCGAGGTCAAGGCCCGAGCCGGCCCGAGGTTACGGCCGCGGGGGCTTCGTCCACGGCCAGCGGGGCTTGGGCTTGGTGCCCGTCGGTCGGTGGCAGTACTTCCAGCCCTTCTGGAGGCCCAGGCGCTTGGAGTAGCCCGCCGGGACGCGTTCGTAGAGCAGAACCGTCGGCGGGCCGCCGTCCGGCGCCGGGACCGGGATCTCGTACCACTTCGGGGGATGGCCGGTCGGGCCGAGGAGGATCGGGAGGACCCGGCCGTCCATCGGGCCGCCCTCGAACGGGGTCGGTTCGCTTCTCACCCCACCAGTGTCACAGCAGGTGGGCCGCCTCGGAGACCACCGGTATCACGCGGCGGGCCAGGACCCCGACCGGTCCGTCCGCCGATTCCAGGGCGAGGGCGGCGCGGGCGGCCGCGGCCGTCTCCGGGTCCGTGGCCGCGGTGGCCGTCAGCAGGGCGATGAACTGGTCCAGCAGCCAGTCCCGCAGGGTGCCGGTCTGCGGTTGCTTGCCCTCGTCGATCCAGATGAGGGAGGCCGCCTCGACCGCCGTGATCCACGTACGGACCATCATGCGCAGCCGGGGGCCCGGGGCCGGGACCCCGAGGTGGAAGAGGATCTGGTCCGCGGCGGCCCGGCGGATGCCGTCCACCGTGGCCGTCGTGCGGGAGGTCTCGACGACGCTGCCGCCCTGGAGGAGGGCGGCGAAGCCGGCGTCGTGCTCGTCGACGAAAGCGAGGTAGCGGTCCAGGGCCCGGGAGAGGCGCTGGGTCAGGGGGCCGTGCTGGGGCTCCGCGAAGCAGAGCTTGAGGACGTCGGCCGCCGAGCGCAGGGCGGCCTCGTACAGCTGCTGCTTTCCGCCCGGGAAGTAGCGGTAGACGAGCGGGCGGGAGACCCCGGCGGCCTCCGCGACGTCGTCCAGCGAGACCTCCTCCGGCGCCCGGTGCGCGAACAGCGAGAGGGCGGCGTCGAGGAGTTGGGCTCGCCGCTCCTCGACGCTCAGCCTGCGGTAGGCGCGTACGGTCATGTCCGCAGGGTAGCCCTCCGCAGGCCGCGCGCGGCCGTCTCTTTCGGATCGGCCCCGCGGGTGGAGGGCTGGCCTGACGCGACGCCTGGCCCGGTCCGAAAGAAAGACGGCGGCGCGGGCCCGGCAGGATCCGGAAGCGGCCTACGCCAGGAGGCCCGAGCTCTGCCACAGCTTGCGGCCGACTCCGCGCAGGACGCCTATGTCGTCGAGGAAGTCGGTGAGCCGCTTCGCGCCGCTCTGCATGACCTCCCGGCGGTGGCCGCTCGCCCTGACCTGGGCGACGGCTTCGCGGCGGTCGAGGCCGACGTGGTCGTAGACGGCCGGGTTCACGAAGGCGAGCGAGAAGACGCGGGCGGCCTCGCCGCAGCTGATGCGGGTGAGCTCCTGCTCCCAGCGCGGCGCCGTCAGCATCTGACGGCGCAGTTCCTCGCGGGCGTAGCGGACGTGCCGGGCCTCCTCGATGACGTGGATGCGGGTGACCCCACGGATCAGCGGCTGGACGCGCTCGTCCGGGAAGGTCAGGCGCTGCATCCAGTCGAGGATCTCCTCGCCGAGGAGGGTGCAGGCGAAGGAGCCGGGGGTGGTGGAGATGGTCTTCAGCACCCGCGCGAGGTTGTGGTTGACGCGGGAGACCGGGTACGCGGGGGCGCCGGACTTCTGGATCATGCGGGCGAACATCATCGAGTGGCGGCACTCGTCGGCGATCTCGGTGAGGGCGTACCGGACGTGATTGCTGGTCAGGGACTTGTCGTAGATGTGACGGACCAGCAGCTGCATCAGGATGATCTCGAACCAGACGCCGAGCGAGCCGAGCGCCGCGGCCTCGTGGCGGGAGAGGTCGATGCGCTGCTCCTCCCCCATTTTCCGCCAGAGCGGGGTGCCGTAGAGGGAGAGCAGCTCCGGGGGCCAGTAGTACTTGCCTTCGACGAGTGGGGCTTCCCAGTCGAGTTCCTTGTCGGGGTCGAAGGAGTGCTTGGCCGAGGATTCGAGCAGGCGCTCGGCGATCTGCTCACGGTCCTTGAGCAGGCCGAGGGCGTCCCTGAGCGCGGCTCGTTCGGTCGGCACGGTCGTCATGGCGGGGACACCTCGTCATCGGGTTTCCGGCGGTCACCAGTTATGAGACTGCTTGTCAGCAAGGCCGTCAATCCCCCGCGCACGACTTGTTGACCCGGCGTCTACCAACGTGTGACCCTGCCAACTATCCGGTCCCACACCGCAGTACGTGAGACGAGGGGGCGTCAATGTCGACGCACGAGCTCTACACCACCAACCCGCGCGAGGCCGTCTGGCAGGTGCCCGCCACCGGCTCCGCCCGCTTCAGCTGGGAATACGACGACGGCCGCGAGCGGCTCCTCGCCCTGTACCAGAAGGGCAAGGACAAGCAATGGGACGGCGCCAAGCGCATCGACTGGGGCATCGAAGTGGATCCCTACAATCCGCTCGGCACCCCGGACGAGGCCCTGACGCTGTACGGGACACGGCACTGGGCCAAGCTCACCGAGAAGGACAAGGGCGAGCTGCGCCGGCACTACGCCTCGTGGAACTTCAGCCAGTTCCTGCACGGCGAGCAGGGCGCGATGGTGTGCGCCGCCCGCATAGTCGAGTCCGTGCCGGACCTCGACGCGAAGTTCTACTCCGCCACCCAGACCATGGACGAGGCACGGCACGCCGAGATCTTCGGGCGTTTCCTGCACGAGAAGGTCGGGATGCTCTACCCGGTCAACGACAGCCTCCAGGCGCTGCTCGGCGACACCTTGCGCGACGCGCGGTGGGACATGCCGTACCTGGGCATGCAGGTGCTCATCGAAGGGCTCGCGCTGGCCGCGTTCGGCATGATCCGCGACACGACCGACAAGCCGCTGCCCAAGCAGATCCTGGCGTACGTGATGCAGGACGAGGCCCGGCACGTGGCGTTCGGGCGGATGGCCCTGCGCGACTACTACAAGCAGCTGACGGACGCCGAGCGGCGCGAGCGCGAGGAGTTCGTGATCGAGGGCTGCTACCTGATGCGGGACCGGTTGCGCGGGGTGGAGGTGCTGGAGAACTTCGGCATCCCGAAGAAGGAGGCGGAGCAGTACAGCGAGGAGGCGGAGTACCTCCAGCTGTTCCGCAAGCTGCTCTTCAGCCGGATAGTGCCGTGCGTGAAGGACATCGGCCTCTGGGGCGAGCGGCTCCAGCGGGCGTATCTGGACATGGGGGTCTTCGACATGGGCGACTCCAACCTGGACCTGCTCATGAGCCAGGACGAGGAGATCGCCGAGGCCCTCGACCGGGAACGGTTCGCGGCCGAGGAGGCGGAGCGGGTGGCGGAGGTCGAGGCGGCGATCTCGGACGGGGCCGACGCGTAGCCGGGCGGGAGCGGGTGCGGGAACGGCTGCGAGGGGGGCCGCGCCGTCAGCGCGTGGACAGGGCCGCTTCCATGACCGCCCGCGCGATCGGCGCGGCCGCCAGGTTCCCGCTGATGTCCCCGCGGTCCGCGGCCGCGTCCTCGACCACCACGGCCACCGCGACCGACGGCACCGCCTCGCCCTCCGCCTTGGCCCAGGCGATGAACCACGCGTACGGGGTCCCCGCGTTGCCGACGCCGTGCTGCGCGGTGCCGGTCTTGCCACCGACCACCGCGCCGGGGATCGCCGCGTTCCTGCCCGTTCCGTTCTCCACGACCTTCACCATCAGCTCCTGGAGGCGCAGCGCGGTGACCGGGCTCATCGCCCGGCCCAGGCTGCGCTGGCCGCCGCGCCGGACCGGCGACCCGTCGTCCTGGGTCGTCCGCTCCACCAGGTAGGGGGCCTTCAGCTCACCGCCGTTGGCGACCGCGGCCGCCACCATCGCCATCTGCAGCGGCGTGGCCCTGGTGTTGAACTGGCCGATCGAGGACAGGGCCAGCTGGTCCTGGCTCATGTCGGTGTCGAAGTTCGACCGGGACACCCACGAGGGGACCCGCAGCCCGTCGCCGTTGAAACCGAAGCGCCGCGCCGCCTCCACCATGCCGCGGAGCCCGACCTGCACGCCGATCTTGGCCATCACCGTGTTGCAGGACCACTGCACCGCGTCGGCCATCGAGGCGTCCTCGCAGCCCGTGCCCGCGTTCGGCAGCAGGGTGCTGGTCCCGGGCAGCGGGTACGGGTCGGGGGTCCGGGTCGGCGCGTCCACATCGGAGACCACGCCCGCGTCGAGGGCGGCCGCCGCCGTCACGATCTTGAAGGTGGACCCGGGCGGGTAGGTCTCGCGCAGCGCCCGGTTGAGCATCGGCCGGGCCGGGTCCGCGTTCAGCGCGGCCCAGGCCTCCTTGACCTTCTCGCCCGTGCCGGAGAGCACGGAGGGGTCGTAGGAGGGGCTGCTGACCAGGGCGAGGATCTTCCCGGTGGCCGGCTCCACGGCGGCCACCGCCCCGCGCTTGCCCGCGAGCCCGACGTACGCGGCCAGCTGCATGCCGGAGCGGACGGTGGTGACGGCGTTCCCGCCGGCCGGGCGGCCGCGGGCCAGGTCGTACCAGAGCGGGAAGGCGGAGAGCCCCGGGTCGGTGCCCGACAGGAGCGCGTCCTCGGCCCGCTCCACGAAGCTGGTCCCGTACGTCTGGGAGGAGAAGCCGGTGACGGGCGCGTAGAGCGGGCCGTTCTCGTACGTCCGCTCGTAGCGCAGCAGTTGGCCGCTGTCGCGGGAGCCCGTGACGGGGCGGCCGTCGACCAGGATGTCCCCGCGGGGCTGCGCGTAGCGCTCGATGGCGGGGCGCTTGTTGGCCGGGTTCGCGCCGTAGCCGGCCGACTCCCAGACCTGGACGCGGGTGATGTTGACCAGCAGGGCGACGAGCAGGGCCGCGCAGAAGTACGCGCACCAGCGGATGTAGCGGATCACTCGGCCGGCTCCTGTGCGGGGCGGGGTCTGCGGGCGCTGTCGCTGAGCCGGACCAGCAGGGCGACGATGATCCAGTTGGTGACGACGGAGGAGCCGCCCTGCGCCAGGAAGGGCATGGCCATGCCGGTGAGCGGGATGAGCCCGGTGACTCCGCCCGCGATGACGAAGACCTGGAGGGCGACGATCGAGGCGAGGCCGGTGGCCAGCAGCCGCCCGAACGGGTCCCGCAGCGACAGCCCGGCGCGGAAGCCGCGGGCCACGAGGAGTCCGTAGAGGAGCAGGATCGCGGTGAGGCCGACGAGCCCGAGCTCCTCGCCGGCGGTGGCGAGGACGAAGTCCGACTTGGCGGCGAAGCCGATGAGGAAGGACTGGCCGTGGCCGAGCCCGGCGCCGAGCAGGCCGCCGGCGCCGAAGGCGAAGAGGGACTGGGCGAGCTGGCCGGGGCCTTCGCCGCGCTCGATGGAGGCGAACGGATGGAGCCAGTCCTCCACGCGGCTGTTCACGTGCGGTTCGAACGTCCCGACGGCGTACGCGCCGAGGGCGGCGAGCAGCAGCCCGATGGCGATCCAGCCGATCCGCCCGGTGGCGGTGAACAGCATGATCACGAACAGGCCGAAGAACAGCAGCGAGGTGCCCAGGTCCCGCTCCAGGACCAGTACGCCGACGCTGAGCAGCCAGATCGCGAGGATCGGGCCGAGCACCCGGCCGGGCAGGAGGCGCAGCTTCCAGAAGAGCCGGCGGCCGGTGAGCGCGAGGGCGGTGCGGTTCGCGGCGAGGTACGCGGCGAAGAAGACGGCGAGCAGGATCTTGGCGAACTCCCCCGGCTGGAAGGAGAGTCCCGCGAACCGGATCCAGATGTGCGCGCCGTTGACCGCCGGGAAGAAGACGGGCACCAGCATCAGGACCAGGGCGGCGGCGACGGAGAGGTACGCGTAGCGCTGCAGGACGCGGTGGTCGCGCAGCAGCGCGACCACCGCGACGAACAGCGCCATCCCGAGCCCGGACCACAGGAGCTGGTCCCCGGCGGTGAGGTGGGCGGGTGTGGTCACGTCGAGCCGCTGGATGAGGACGAGTCCGAGCCCGTTGAGCAGGAGGGCGATCGGGAGTACGAGGGGGTCGGCGTACGGGGCCCTGAGCCGGACGGCGAGGTGCGCGATCAGGGCGGCCGCGGCGAGGCCGGCGGCGTAGCGGGTGGCGGCGCCGGGGATGTGGCCGGCGGTCGCGAGGCCGACGTGGAGGTGACCGAGGACGGAGATCAGGACGGCGCCGGCGAGGAGCGTCAGCTCGACGCCGCGGCGCATGGGGGCGCGGGCGTCGGGAGGCGGGGGCGGGGCGGGCTCCGTCACCTTCGCCGTCAGAGCGGTCATACGGCAAACGTAGCAAGCCGGCGGATGGTATGTACGCTTATGTCATAGTGTGCCGAAGAGTCGTCAGAAACGGTCGCAATCAGGAGCCGAGCCTTATGGGACCTGTGGAATTCATCGTCCTCGCCTTTCCCGAGGAGCAGCTGCGGGTCCAGGCGGTCGAGGCGGTGATGGGGCTGCGCAAGGCCGGGGTGGTCCGGCTGATCGACGGTCTCCTCGCGACGAAGACGGCGGCGGGCGAGGTGCTGGCGGCCGAGTTCGACGAGTTCGTCGAACTGCACGGGCTGCTGACGGGGCGGGACGTGGCACGGTTGATCGGGCCGGAGGACGTGCAGGAGGCCGCGGGGCTGCTGGAGCGCGGGAGCTGCGCGTTGCTGCTGGTGGTCGAACACGTGTGGGCCGAGGACGCGGCGATCGCCGTACGCGCGGCGGGCGGGCGGATCGTCGGCTCGGTCCGCATCCCGCTGGACCGGATGGCGTCGGACCCGCGGACGGGGGTGGCGTGATGTTCATCCGACCGGTGGGCGTGACGGTCCGCTCGGCGGACCGCCCTGCGGGCCGCCCGCTGCTCCAGGGTCTGCTGGCCCGGGCGGCCGGATCCGCGCAGGGCGCGGCGGTGGCGGACGAGCCCCGGCACGGGGTGCGGTGGCGCCCGGCGGAGCGGATCGTGCGCGCCGAGCCGAGGCACGAGCCGGAACCTGAACCGGAGCCGGAGCTGGATCTGGAACCGGAGCCGGATCTGGAACCCGGGCCGGAGCCCGGGGAATGGCTGGAGGCCGGCTTCTCGGAGTTCCCCCCGCCAGGCGCCCCGTCGGGCGGACCGGCGCCCCGGACGGGCCTGGCGGTGGAGCTGACCCAACTGGCCGCCCTCGCCCGCGAGGGCCTGCTCACCCCGGAGGAGTTCGCGACGGCCAAGGCGCGCCTGCTGCGGGGATGAGGGGCACTCGGTACGCCCCGGCACACCCCGGTGCACCCCCAACCGGGTGACCGGCGCCCCGACCTCCGACTCGCCTGGGCGATTTGTCATACCGATCGTGGCAGCATCGGGCGTCTCGTCCCGGAGGTGATCACATGTCACATCGGCTGCTTCGCGCCGCCTGTATCGCCGCAGTGCTCCTCGTCGCGGGGCCGGCTTCGGACGCCGGCGCCGAGCCGGGGCTTCCCGAAGCGGAGTCCGTGGGGGTCCTGCTCACCCGTCTGCAGGGGCTCTACCAGAAGGCCGAGGAGGCCACCGAGGCCTACAACGCCACCGAGGAGGCCCTCAAGTCCGGCCAGGACGAGGAGCGGCAGCGTGCCGCCGAGCTCGGCAGGGCCCGTACCGCCCTCGCATCCGAGCAGGCCCTCGCCGGGCGGCTGGCCCGGGAGCAGTACCAGGCCACGCGGGGCCTGTCCCCCTACGCCCGGATGCTGCTCGCGGGCGACCCCCAGGCCGCCCTGGACCAGCGTCGGCTCGTCGCCCGCGAGGGCGCCCGGCGGGCCGGCGTACTGGACCGGCTCCGGCGCGGCGAGCGGGAGGCCGGCGCGCTCGCCGTGCGGGCCCGCAGGGCGCTGGACACCCAGCAGGCGCTGGCCGCCCGGCGCAAGCGCCACCAGGACGAGGTCTCCGCGCAGCTCAAGGAGGTCGAGCGGGTCCTGGCCTCGCTGACCCCGGAGCAGTTGGCGCGGCTCGGTGCGAAGGAGGCCGAGGACACCGCCGCGGCGCAGCGCGATCTGATGGACTCCGGCCGCCTGCCGACCCGTACCGGGACGCCCACGGCGGCGGGCGGCGCGGCCCTCACGTACGCGGCCGCCCAGATCGGCAAGCCGTACGTGTGGGGCGCCGAGGGGCCGGGGTCCTTCGACTGCTCCGGGCTCACCTCCCAGGCGTGGGCGCACGCCGGGCGCGTCATCCCGCGGACCAGCCAGGAGCAGTGGGCCCGGCTGCCGAAGGTGCCGCTGGACCAGCTGCGGCCCGGGGACCTGGTGGTCTACTTCCCCAAGGCCACCCATGTGGGCCTGTACGTCGGAGACGGCAAGGTGATCCAGGCGCCGCGGCCCGGGGCGAAGGTCAAGCTCTCCCCGATCGCCGCGAATCCGCTGCTCGGGGCCGTGCGGCCGGATCCCGACGGGACCCCGCTGACGGAGTTCACCCTTCCGCCGCTGCCCGCGAACGCCGGGGCGGCGACGGAAGGGGACGACGCCGGTTACTCCGCCGAGGGGGCCCCGGACGCGTCGGACGCGACGGAGGCCCCGGACGCGGCGCCCGCGGCCGAGGAGACCTCCGCCAGGTAGTCCGCCGCGTCCTGGGGGTCGTAGAAGTACTCGTCGAAGTCGGCCGGGTTGTCGAAGCCGTTGGCGAATCGGTTCGCCACCGGCTGGAGCTGCCCGGCCGCGCCGATCAGGTTCAGGACGTGCTCCGGCGGGACGCCCAGCATCGCGTTCGTCCACTGCGTCACCGGCTTGCCGGTGGTGAACCAGAACTTCTCGAAGGTCGCCTTCATCCACGCCTCGTCGAACGGCTTGTCGCCGTGCATCAGGATCGAGGAGAGGTACGAGGCCGCGCACTTGGCGGCGGTGTTCGCGCCCTGGCCGGTGACCGGGTCGTTGGACACGACCACGTCCGCGACGCCCAGCACCAGCCCACCGCCCGGCAGGCGGCCGATCGAGTTGCGGACCACCGGCGCGTAACGGCCGGCGAGCGTGCCGCCCGCGTCCGTCAGCTCCACCTTCGTGGCCCGCGCGTACTCCCACGGGGTGAACTTCTCCATCAGTTCCAGCGTGAGCGCCAAGTGCTCCCCCGGGTCCTTGACACCGGTGAAGACGTCCAGCGGACCGCCCGGGAGGCCCTCCCAGAACAGGATGTCCGCGCGCCCGGAGGTCGTCAGGGTGGGCATGACGAACAGTTCGCCGACACCCGGGACCAGGTTGCAGCGGACCGCCTCCGTCTGCGGGTGCTCCGGGCGCGGCCCGAGCCCGTGCACGTACGACACGGCCAGCGCGCGCTGCGGGGCGTCGTAGGGGGAACGCGCCGCGTCCCGCCCGAACATCGAGACCAGCTCGCCCTTGCCGGCGGCGACCAGCACCAGGTCGTACGTACGGGAGAAGAAGTCCAGGTCGGCGACGGAGGCGCCGTGCACGACCAGTTGTCCGCCGCGCTGCACGAAGGTGTCCAGCCAGCCGGCCATCTTCACGCGCTGGTCGACGGACTGCGCGTACCCCTTGAGGTGGCCCAGCCAGTCGATGGCGCGGGAGGAGTCGGGGGCGGCGACGGAGACGCCGAGGCCCTCGATCTTCGGGGCCTGCTGCTCCCAGAAGTTGATCTGGAGGTCGCGCTCGTGCTGGAGCGCCGTGTCGAACATGACTTGCGTGGACATGACCCGCCCGGTGCGGATCTCGTCCGCCGTCCGGTTGGACATGAGGGTGACCTCGTACCCCTTCGACTGGAGTCCGAGGGCGAGCTGGAGACCGGACTGGCCGGCGCCCACGACAAGTATCTTGCGCATCTCTCACGTTCTCTGTTCGGGGGTGCGGGGGTGTGGGGGTGCTGTGTTCGGACTGCTCTAGCTGTGTTCGGACTGCTCTACTCGGGGGTGCTGTCCAGGGCGTGGCCCACCAGGGTCAGCAGGGATTCGACCACCGTCCGGCGGCGCCGCGCGTCCATGATCACGACGGGCACCCCGGGTGCGGTGGAGAGCGCCTCGCGGACGTCCTCGGGCTCGTAGGACCGTGAACCCTCGAAGTGGTTGACGGCGACGACGTACGGGAGTCCGCAGCTCTCGAAGTAGTCGAGGGCGGGGAAGCAGTCGCGCAGCCGGCGGGTGTCGGCCAGCACGATGCCGCCGATGGCGCCGCGCACCAGGTCGTCCCACATGAACCAGAACCGCTCCTGGCCCGGGGTCCCGTACACGTAGAGGACGAGGTCGTCGTCGAGGGTGACGCGGCCGAAGTCCATGGCGACGGTGGTGGTGTTCTTCTCCGGCGTCGCGGACAGGTCGTCCGTGGGGGCGCTGGCCTGGGTCATCACCGCCTCGGTGCGCAGCGGGGTGATCTCGGAGACGGAGGAGACGAAGGTGGTCTTGCCGACGCCGAAGCCGCCCGCGACCAGCACTTTGACGGCGACGGGTGCGCGGGAGCGGTCGTACTGCCAGGGCTGGACCGGTTCGTCGTCGGTCTCCGGCAGGGGCACCTGGCTGTCAGAGACGGCGAAGACCACTGAGCACCCTTTCCAGCAGCGCGCGTTCGGGACGGCCCGTGCCGTGGCCCGTCCCGTAGACGCGTATCCGTCCCTGGTCCGCGAGGTCGCTGACGAGTACGCGCACCACGCCGAGCGGCAGCTTCAGCAGCGCGGCGATCTCGGCGATCGTGCGCATGCGGCGGCAGACCTCGACGATGGCGGGCATCTCGGGCATGCGGTCGGGCTTCTGGGGCTCCGACGCCTTGGTGTCCAGGGCGGCGACGAAGGTCTCGACCAGCAGGACGTGCGTGAAGCGGGTGCGGCCGCCCGTGAGGGAGTACGGGCGGACGCGGGCGGGGCGGCGGTCGGCTCCGCGTATCGGCAGCCGGTCGGAGGCCGGACTCCTCACGGGGTGTTCTCCATCGACTGGCGCAGCTCGCTGCGGACTTCGGGGGTCAGGACGTGGCCGGCGCGGCCGACGAACAGGGCCATGTGGTAGGCGACGACGCTCATGTCGCAGTCGGGTGTGGCGTGCACTCCCAGCAGCGAGCCGTCGCTGATGGCCATGACGAAGACGGAGCCGTTCTCCATCGCCACCATGGTCTGCTTGACCGAGCCGGTGTCCATCAGGGCGGCGGCGCCGGTGGTGAGGCTGCCGAGGCCCGACACGATGGTGGCGAGGTCGGCGCAGGCCCCGCGCGGGCCCTTGCGCTCGGGCTGTTGCCCGGCCGCGCCGGTGCCCGCCCCGGGGTCCGAGGACAGGAGCAGCAGCCCGTCCGAGGAGACGACGGCGACGGAGTTGACGCCGGGCACCTCCTCGACCAGGTCGGTCAGCAGCCACTGCAGGTTGCGGGCCTGGGTGCTCAGTCCGTACGTACTGGGCGCGGTCATGTGCGTGCCTCCTGTGCGGTGTCCCCCTGGTCGGTCTTGCTGTGGCCCCGGTCCGGGCCCTGCCCCCGCCCCTGGTCCTGCGCCTGGCCCGGCCGCTGGTCCTGCGCGAACTCGGCGGCGACGACGCGGCGCCCGTCCTGGGCCCCCTGGTAGAAGCCGCCGAGGCGGCGGCGCAGCTCGTCGGCGTCCACCCGGCGCGGGGCGGCCGGCGGTGCTTCGTCACCGGGCGCGCGGACCGCGGTGACGTTGCGGGGGGTCCGCTTCGGCAGGCCCTTGTCGGTGAGGGCCTCCGGGGCCCGCCCGGGCCGGTCCTGCGCCCCGGCCGGTGTGCCGGTCGGCGTCGCGGCCGGTGTCGCGGGCTCCGTCTCGGCGGGGTGGCTGCCCTGGCGGGGGAGCCAGTTCCCCTCGGCGGGGGCGTGGCTGTGCGGGTCCGGCTCCGGCGCGCTCTCCCGTACCTGGAAGGCGCCCGCGTCCGCGTCGGGGACGACCCGCGCGAGCATCTCCTCGGCGGGGGCGGTCCCTTCGGGAGCCGGGGCCGGCACGGTGAACACCTGGTCGGCGGGCGGCAGGCCCGAGCCTGCGGCCGGCGCCGCATCCGGAGCGGCGGCCTCGACGGGGTCGGCGGCGTCTGCCGCGGGCTGCGCCACGGCCGCGTGGTCCGCCTCCGCGGCAGCCGGCGCGGCGGGCACGTCGGCGGCAGGAGCGGCGTCGGGCGCGGCGTGGGCGCCGCGGGGGCGCGACGGCAGCGTGTTCTCGTTCGCCTCCGCGATCACGCCCGGCAGGTGCAGGGCGGGTCCGCCCGGCGTGGCCAGGGTGTGGACCGGCGATACCGGCGGGGCGGCGGGCAGCAGGGACGCCGGTACGACGACCACGGCCTCGGTGCCGCCGTGGCGCGGGGCGCGCAGCTCCGCGGTGACCCCGTGCCGGGCCGCGAGGCGACCGGCCACGTACAGGCCGAGGCCCAGGCCGTGTTCCGACTCGGGCTCCTCGTCGTACGCCTCGGGCGTCGAGAGCCGGGAGTTCAGCGCTTCCAGCCGGTCCTCGGTGACCCCGATGCCCTCGTCCACGACGGAGAGCACGACGTCGCCGGAGTCCAGCAGCCGGCCGGAGACCTTCACCTTGGCGTCCGGCGGCGAGAACGTCGTCGCGTTCTCCAGCAGCTCGGCCAGCACGTGGGAGATGTCGTCGGCCGCGTGCCCCGCGACGTGGGTGTACGAGGGCAGCGCCGCGAGGTCGACGCGCTCGTAACGCTCGATCTCGCTCACGGCGGCCCGCATCACGTCCACCAGCGGCACCGGCAGGCCCTGCCCGTGGCCGTGTTCCTGCCCGGCCAGGACCAGCAGGTTCTCGTTGTGGCGGCGCATCACCGTCGCCAGGTGGTCCAGCTTGAAGAGGGTCGCGAGCCGGTCCGGGTCCTGTTCCCTGGATTCCAGCTCCTCGATGACCGCGAGCTGGCGCTCCACCAGGCCCAGGGTCCGCAGCGACAGGGAGACGGAGGTCGTCGACACGATGCGGCGGTGCTCCTCCAGCCCCGTCCGCAGCTTGGTCAGTTCCTCCTCCAGAACGTCCCGGCTGGAAGTCAGAGCCTCGTTGCGGCCGATGAGCCGCCGCCGGTCGGCGTCGAGTCCGGCGATCCGGGTGTGCAGGGAGACCGTCTGGTCGCGCACCGCGTTCAGGTGGCGTACGACCTCGGCGAACTCGTCGTTGCGGCCGGTGAAACGGACCGGCTCCACCGAGCCCTCCGGCGTCGCCAGCCGCTGCGCGCCGCGGCGCAGGACCGACAGCGGCCGCGTCAGCGACCGCGCCACGGCGGTCGAGACGCCGACGGCGACCAGGAACAGCACGCCCAGCAGGGCGACCAGGGTCTCCAGCCGGGTCACGTCGTCGTCGCGCAGGGAGGCGAGCGCGGTGGCCCGCTGGCCCGCGAGGGTGGACTCCACGGACCGCATGCGGTCGATGCGGGCGGTGAGCGCGGCGCCGACGGTGGGCCCGTCGGTCTTGCGGTCGGCGGCCGTCAGGGTGGGCCGGTCGGTGAGCCGCTTGAGGAAGTCGTCGGCCGTCTTGACCTCGGGGCCGGTGACGGTCGCGGCGAGGGTCTGGCGTACGTCGGGCCGCGCGGCCCGCGCGAAGTCGTCCAGGGCGGCCTGCTCCCGTACGCGCGCACGCTGGGCGGCGGCGGTGAGCTCGTCGACCACGGCGGAGTTGGGAAGCTGCTCACCGCGGGGGACGGCCAGCGCGGCGAGCAGCAGTCCACGGGTGGCCGAGGCCTGTTCCACGGCCTGGCCGAGCGGGGCCAGCGGGCGGGTGGTGCTGAGGGCGGCCCCGGCGCGCGGCGGGGTCAGCTCGGCGAGCCGGTCGCCGGGGGCCTGGAGTTCCGCGATGACTCCCGCGTAGGCCTGGTGGGCGGCGAGGGCGCTGCCCTTGCCGTCGACGGCCTCGCTGCGGACGGCCCGGATGCGGGCGAGCGCGCGGGCGGTCTCCTCGTCGGCCTCGGCCTGAACCTCGGCCAGCTGCCGGTCGGTTCGGGCGGCGCGCTCCTGGACGGGCCCCTTGGCGGCGCCGGGCCGGCCCTTGGCGGCGTACTCGACGACGACGTCGCGCTCGTCGCCGAGCAGGTGCGCGAGGGTGAGGGTCTGCCGGGTCCGTTCCGCGAGGGTGACCAGGCGCTGGGAGTCGTTCAGTTCGGTTGATGCGGAGATGACGGCGGGGCTGCCTGCCGCGAGGACGGTGAGGCCGGCGACGGCCACACCTACGACCAGCCTGCGGCGCACGCGGACGCGGCGTCCTGCGGGGGCCGGGCCGTCGGCGGCGGTGCCTCCCCCAGCTACCGCTGGGAGGTGCCCCCATTTCCGAGACCGCTTCTTCTGCACCGGTGCTCGCAATCCTGTACGTGTGCTTCTGCTCGTCTACTCGTGTGGCCGAGGTAACGGCCGGTCAACAAGTAAACGCCCCCTGCTCCCTCGTACCGCCTCAGACCTTTGCAGCGTGTTGGGGAGAGAGCCGCACATCGCCCACCCGGCCACTCGAACGAGTGAACATCACGGATGAGTTGGCGACCAACTCGGACACCTCGTCTCAGAGCGCCGTCGGTGGACAGGTGGTTGAAAGATCGATACGGGCTTTGGCAGGATGCCCGCCCACATCCGCGCCGGGGGTGCCGGGGCCGCTGCCCGCCGGCCGGGCGGTGGGCGCTGCGGCCGGATCCGGGCCCTCGCCCATTGGTACGGACCTGATCGGGCCTCGCGTGGCCCGGCGGGCAGAATGCCCGTATGCGCATCGACCTCGCCTCGGCCCCCGGCCACCAGGAACGCCCCAATGAGGACTGGCTGTCGGCCGCGATCCCCGCCTCCGGCGGTGGGGTCCTGGTCGCGCTGGACGGGGTCACCCCACCGGAGGGCGAGGACGGGTGCGTGCACGGAGTGCCGTGGTTCGCGGCCCGGCTCGGCGGCCGATTGACCGAACTGTCCGGATCCCGGCGGGACATGCCGCTGGACCGGATCCTGGCCGAGGCGGTCCGCGCCACGGCCGAGGCCCACCGCGACACCTGTGACCTTTCTCACGTGCGCACGCCCCAGTCGACGGTCGTCATGGTCCGCTGGGACGAGGCGTACGTGGAGCACCTGGTGCTCTCGGACTCCGTCCTGCTCCTCCAGGCGCCGGGGGGCGAGGTGACGGCGGTACTCGACGACCGCCTCGACCGGGTTCCGCGGGAGGTACTGCGCTCGGTGTCCGCGACGGATGCCCTGCGCAACGCGGAGGGCGGTTTCTTCACGGCGGCCGCGGATCCTGCGGTGGCGGCGCGGGCGGTGACGGGGCGCACTGCGCGCGAGCGGGTGCGGGCGGTGGCGGCGCTGACGGACGGGGCGAGCCGGTGGACGGACACGTTCGGGGAGGGTGACTGGGCGGAGTGCGTGGCGGTGCTGCGGAAGGAGGGGGCGCAGGGGTTGATCGGCCGGGTGCGGACTCTCGAGTCCGATCCGGCGCGGCCGGTGGGCCGGTACAAGCGGCATGACGATGCGTCGGCGGTGTATGCGGAGCTGTGAGATTCCCGCCGGGGGGGGGAGGAGCGGGCGGGGCACGGGCCGGCGGAGCCGGTGGCGCCGGGCCGGGCCGGTGGGTTCCGGGCCGAGCCGGTGAGCCTGAGCCGCCGGGCCCTCGGGCGGGGTCGGCAGGGGGTGGCGGCGGTGCCGGGCGCGCGCCGGGGTGTCTCCCCGGGCGCCGAACGTGGCGAGGGGTCGGTGGGTGCGGCGGCGGTGCGTTCGGCGCCCTGCGGGGACACCCCGCCACACACCCGTCCCCGCCGCCACGGGCCGCGTAGGGGGACGGCCTGGCACACACCCGGCACCGCCGCCACGGGCGGGGTCGGCACCCTGGCAGACACCGGCCGTGGCGCCACGGCCCCGCCGCCCGGGCGGGGGCCCGGCGCGCAGCGGCCATGGCGCCACGGGTGGGGCCGGGTTACTCCTCGCCGGCGTTGAGTTGGTTCAGCAGGCGGGCCAGTTCGGCTACTTCCCCGCGGTCCCAGTCGGCGAGTTTGCGCATGTACTGCTCGCGCCGTGCGCCCCGTACGCGCAGGAAGCGTTCGCGGCCTTCCTCCGTGAGGCCGACCAGGAAGGCGCGGCCGTCGGCGGGGTCCGGCTCGCGGGCCACCAGGCCGAGGACCTCCAGGGCCCGCAGCTGGCGGCTCATGGTGGCCTTGCCCACGCCGAAGTAGGCGGCGAGCTCGGTGGCCCGCTGCCGGCCCGCCGCCTCCAGGCGTACGAGGAGCCCGTAGGCGGCGGGTTCCAGCTCGGGGTGCAGCTCGCGCGCCATCTCGCCGGAGGAGGCCCGGGCCCGCCGGAGGAAGACGGACAGCTCCCGCTCCAGGGCAAGGAACTCCTGGTCTTCGCTCCCGTGCACGTACCGCTCCTTCGATGGGTGAGGGGGCCAGTATTTCGCAGCGGGCAGCTACGCGGCGACGGTGACCGGCACCTCCGCGCCGGCCAGGGCGAGTTCCAGCACCTGGCGCACGTCCGTCACCGGGTGCACCTCCAGCCCCTCCAGTACCTCCGCCGGGACGTCGTCCAGGTCCGCTTCGTTCCGCTTCGGAATGATCACGGTGGTCAGCCCGGCCCGGTGCGCCGCGAGCAGCTTCTGCTTGACCCCGCCGATCGGCAGGACCCGCCCGGTCAGCGAGACCTCGCCGGTCATCGCGACGTCCGTGCGGACCTGGCGCCCGGAGAGCAGCGAGGCGAGCGCGGTCGTCATGGTGATGCCGGCGCTCGGGCCGTCCTTGGGGACCGCACCCGCCGGGAAGTGGATGTGCACGCCCCGGTCCTTCAGGTCGGCGACGGGGAGCTCCAGTTCCGCGCCGTGCGAGCGCAGGAAGCTCAGCGCGATCTGCGCCGACTCCTTCATGACGTCGCCGAGCTGGCCGGTGAGGGTCAGGCCGGCCGCGCCCGTCTCGGGGTCGGCCAGCGAGGCCTCAACGAAGAGGACGTCGCCGCCCGCTCCGGTCACCGCGAGGCCGGTGGCCACGCCGGGGACGGCGGTGCGCCGCTCCGACGGGTCCTGGGCGGACTCCGGGACGTGGTGGGGCCGTCCGATGAGCCCGCGCAGGTCGTCGGCTCCGATGCTGAAGGGCAGTTCCCGCTCGCCCAGCTCGTGCTGCGCGGCCACCTTGCGCAGCAGGCGCGCGAGGGACCGTTCCAGGGTGCGCACGCCCGCCTCGCGGGTGTACTCCCCGGCCAGCTTGCGCAGGGCGTCCTCCTCCAGGACCACCTCGTCGGAGCCGAGACCGGCGCGCTCCAACTGGCGCGGCAGCAGGTGGTCGCGTGCGATGACCACCTTCTCGTCCTCGGTGTACCCGTCGAGGCGGACGAGCTCCATCCGGTCGGCCAGTGCCTCCGGGATGGCCTCCAGGACGTTGGCCGTGGCCAGGAAGACGACGTCGCTCAGGTCGAGTTCCACCTCCAGGTAGTGGTCGCGGAAGGTGTGGTTCTGCGCGGGGTCCAGGACCTCCAGCAGGGCGGCCGCCGGGTCGCCGCGGAAGTCGGAGCCCACCTTGTCGATCTCGTCGAGGAGGACGACGGGGTTCATCGACCCGGCCTCCTTGATGGCCCGGACGATCCGGCCGGGCAGCGCGCCGACGTACGTGCGCCGGTGGCCGCGGATCTCGGCCTCGTCCCGTACGCCGCCGAGCGCGACCCGGACGAACTTGCGGCCCATGGCGTGGGCCACGGACTCCCCGAGGGAGGTCTTGCCGACCCCGGGCGGGCCGACGAGCGCGAGGACGGCGCCGCCGCGGCGCCCGCCGATGACGCCGAGGCCGCGCTCGCCGCGCCGCTTGCGGACGGCGAGGTACTCGGTGATGCGGTCCTTCACGTCGCCGAGCCCGGCGTGCTCGGCGTCGAGGACCGCCCTGGCGCCCTGGATGTCGTACTGGTCCTGCGTGCGCTCGTTCCAGGGCAGTTCGAGCACGGTGTCCAGCCAGGTGCGGATCCAGGAGCCCTCCGGGCTCTGGTCACTGGCCCGCTCCAGCTTCTCGACCTCCTTCAGCGCGGCCTCCCGCACCTTCTCGGGGAGGTCGGCGGCCTCGACGCGGGCCCGGTAGTCGTCGGACTCCGCGCCCTCCTTCTCCCCGCCCAGTTCGCGCAGTTCCTTGCGTACGGCTTCCAGCTGGCGGCGGAGCAGGAACTCCCGCTGCTGCTTGTCGACGCCGTCCTGCACGTCCTTGGCGATGGACTCGGCGACGTCCTGTTCGGCGAGGTGCTCGCTGAGCCACTTGACGGCGAGGCGGAGGCGGGCGACCGGGTCGGCCGTCTCCAGCAGCTCGACCTTCTGGGCCACGGTCAGGAACGGCGAGTATCCGGAGTTGTCCGCGAGGGCGGAGACCCCGTCGATCTGCTGGACCCGGTCGACGACCTGCCAGGCGCCGCGCTTCTTGAGCCAGCTGGTGGCGAGCGCCTTGTACTCCTTGACGAGCTCGGTCACCACTCCGGGCAGCGGGTCGGGGACCGGCTCCTCCACCGTCTCGCCCTCGACCCAGAGGGCGGCGCCCGGACCGGTGGTCCCGGCGCCGATCCTGACGCGCCCGCGGCCGCGGATGAGCGCGCCGGGGTCCCCGTCGGAGAGCCGTCCCACCTGCTCGACCGTCCCGAGCACCCCGGTCCCGGCGTACGTCCCGTCGACGCGCGGCACCAGCAGCACGCGGGGCTTGCCCTGTCCCGCCGCCGCCTGCGCGGCCTCGACGGCCGCGCGCACCTCGGCGTCGGACAGGTCCAGCGGAACGACCATGCCGGGCAGCACGACCTCGTCGTCGAGTGGCAACACGGGCAGGGTGAGCGTTACGGACGTCGAAGCCATGATCTTCCCTCCGGCAGTGAAGTTGAGCTATGCCGACTCAATGCTTAGGCGCCGTCCGATGTTCCCCAACACCCGTTCGCCCGGGGCGAACAGCTGCCCCCGTCGGCACGGATGGGTGACCCCGAGGGCCGGGATGGGGGTGGCCGCTTAGCGTCGGCGGCGAAGCCCGTGTGCCGTCCGCCTACCGCGCCGCAGGCGCTCGAAAGGATCTCCATGGCAGTCGTGATGACCTTTTCCTGGCCCGAAATCACACCGGACGTCTACGACACGGTCCGTGAACGGGTGCAGTGGGAGCAGGACGCTCCGGACGGCTGCGTCCTGCACGCCGCGTGGTTCGTCGACGGCGGCCTCAACGTGATGGACGTCTGGGAGGCCGAGGAGCACTTCAGCCGGTTCATCGCCTCCCGGGTGGCCCCCGTGCTCAAGGGTGAACTGGGCGTGCAGAGCGATCCCGATCCGAAGTTCTTCCCCTTGCACAGGCGCTTCGTCGCCCCGGGCGTCAGCGGCGGCGGGGCATAAGGGACCTCACGACCGGTCCGACGGTCTGCGACGGGTCCTGGTCCCCAGGCCGAAAGGGGCGGCCTGGGGCGCGCCGACCTGGGGCGCGCCGGCCGGGAGCGGCCTCACCCGGTGGTCACGGGGAGCGCCGACGGCACGCCCCACTCGCTCCAGGAGCCGTCGTACACCGCGAGGTCCCGGTAGCCGGCGAGGTCGGCGCCGAGGGCGAGCACGCAGGCGGTCACGCCGGATCCGCAGCTGAAGTAGAGCCGCTGCCGCTCTCCGGCCACCGCCTCGATGGCCGCGCGCAGTTCGGCGGCCGGGCGCATCAGGCCGCCGGGCCGCTGGAGCTCCCCGAAGGGCAGGTTGACCGCGCCCGGCATGTGGCCGCCGCGCAGGCCGGGGCGCGGTTCGGGGGCGGTGCCGGCGAAGCGTTCGCGGGTGCGGGCGTCGAGCACCGCCGCGGCCGGGTCGGTCAGGGCGCCGGCGACGGCGGCGCTGTCGACCAGCAGCCCGGCGCGGGGCCGGGCGTTGAAGGAGCCGCGCGGGCCCTCGTAGGCGGGGCCGGTCGCCTCGACGGGCAGCCCGGCGGCCGTCCAGGCGGGCAGCCCGCCGTCGAGGACGGCGGCGCGGTCGAAGCCCATGGCGCGCAGCATCCACCAGGCGCGGGCGCTGGAGTAGAGGCCGGCGCCGTCGTAGACGACGACGGTGTCGGAGTCGTCGAGCCCGAGGGCCCGCACCGCCTCGGTGAACGCGGCGGCGCCGGGCATGGTGTGCGGAGCGGGCGCGTCGTGGTCGGACAGGGCGCCGTCGAGGTCGAACGGCCGCGCGCCGGGTATGCGCACACCGGCGCCGCGGTGGGCCCCGACGGAGGCGTCGAAGAGGACCAGCCCCGGCGCGCCGAGCCGGTCGGCCAGCCAGTCGGCCCGGACGAGCGGTCCGGGCAGCGCGGGCTGCCCTCCGGGCACGGTCAGCGGGGACGCGGCGTTCTGCGGCGCGGTCATTGGGCACCTCCGGTGTGTGCGACGTGGACCGCCCCATCCTCCCGGGCCCTCCGTCCCAACCCGCGCCCACCTGGCCTGACTCGGCCTCGCCGGGTCGGTTCCGCGGGCTCCGCCCCGGATCCGGCGCCTCAAACGCCGGCGAGGCTGGATTCGGGCGGCCTAGCCGCAGGCGCCCCGGGGGGCGTAGACCGCCACGCGGGCGCCGCGGACCTCGGTGATCGAGCAGAGGTCGAAGCGGGCGGCGAGGGTGTCCCGCTTGACCGCCTCCCGCGGGTACGGGTCCAGGGGCTGCCCCGGCGGGTCCAGCAGGGCGATGACACGGGGGGCGGCGAGCAGGGCCGCACGGATCCGGTCCGGGGGCAGCTCGGTGCCCTGGAGGCTGTGCGAAGCCGCCGGGGAGCGGTCCAGGGCCACGTCGCGCAGCCCCTCGTACGCCCCCGGCGAGGACAGCAGCCACTCGCGCCGCCGCGACGGCATGAACACCACCGCGTCCCCCGGCCCGGCCCATGCCCGGACGGCGGCGGCCACCGCGAGGACGTCGTCCTTGCGGCTCTCGGGCGTACGCAGCCACACCGACCAGAAGCCGAACGGCACCAGCAGCGCGCCGGCCAGCAGCCACGGCCACCACCCGCGGGCCTCCGCCAGCCGGGCCCCGGCCAGCAGGGCGAGCCCGACCAGCGCGTAGAGCACGTACCGGTCGACGTACCAGGGGTGGACCAGCGAGATCACCATCAGCAGGCCGGGCGGCAGCAGGGCGAGCGGCAGCGCCACCCGTACGAGCTCCCCGGACGCGCCCCGGGCGAGCAGCAGCACGGCCGCCACGAGCACCCCGTACGCCGCCCAGTCCTGCCCGCTGGGCCGCCCGAGCCAGCCGAGCTGCTGCTCGGCCTGCCACGCGCTCGCCACGGCCAGCGGCAGCAGCAGCGCCACGACGGCGGCGGCGCTCCACCGCCAGCCGCGCGAGCGCCAGGCGGTGAAGCCGTGGGCGAGCAGGGCCAGCACGGCGAACTCGTGCAGCCAGCAGCCGAGCAGCAGCACCGCCGCGTACGCCGCCCAGCGCTCGCGCAGCATCAGGTGGGTCGCCCACACCACGGCCGCGGCGACCAGGGCGTACGAGCGCCCCTCCTGGGCGTACATCTGTACGGGCGGGAGCAGCGCGTACGCCGAGCCGGCGAGCAGCGCCGCCCGCTCCCCCGCGAGCCGGTGGGCGACGGCGGCCACCCCGGCGGCCGCGAGGGCGGTGGCGGCGACGGAGGGCAGCCGCAGGGCCCACAGGCCGCCGTCCCAGGTCTGGAAGACGGCGTGCATGAGCAGGTAGTACAGCCCGTGGACCGCGTCTACGTGGCCCAGCAGCTCCCAGATCCCGCCGAGCGGCCGGTGGGCCACCTGCCAGGTGACGGACTCGTCTCGCCACATGCTGGCTCCCCGCTCCAGACCCCAGAGGCCGAGGACCGCGGCGAGCAGCGGCGGGAGCAGTCGCCAGGGGGCGATCCGGGTGATGTCGGCCTCCGGAAGCTGTCGGAACGGGTGTGCGCACTCCATACTCGGGGTTGGACCCCAGTGCCTGCGGAGGTGGGTGTGCGCGCGTTCCGGTCGGTGGCGGCGGTGCTCCTGCTGCTGCTCGGTGCGGTCCTGGTGGCGGGATGCGGGCCGACCGGTTCCGGGAACGGCGACGGCGCGCCCCCGAAGGCAACCCCGCAGGCGCCCTCGCAGGCACCCCCGACAGCCTCCACGGCGACGGGTCCGAGCACGGCCCCCGCCCCCGGCGCGAGCCCGTCGGCCGAGCCGCTCCCCGACCCCGCCGCGACCCTGGTCCGCGTCACCCGCAGCGGCGGCTTCGCCGGCCAGACGCACACGCTCGTCGTCGAGGGCGACGGCTCGTGGACCCGGCTGGACGCCAAGGCGGGGCCGCAGGGCACCGGAAAGCTGTCCGAGGCCGGGCTGGCCGCCCTGCGCACCGCCCTCCGGGAGGCGGACTTCGCCCGGCTGCCACGGCTCTCGACGGGCGGCCCCAAGATCTACGACGGGTTCTTCTACGCGTTCGCGCACGGCGGCTTCGAGGTGGCGGGTGACGAGGGGTCCCTGCCGCCGACCCTGACGAAGGTACTGGACGCGCTGCCGCCGTTCACGGCGGCCCAGGACGGCTCCTCCTGATCACGATGCGGCCTTGATTTAGCCCCGATTCCGCCCGGGACACCCGGTACATCCCCTTCCATTTGCAGAGGTCCCGCACATTTGCCGTGACTCCACCCCACGTAGCCGCAGGCCAGTGCCTCCTCTACGCTGCACCCCATTCACGCGGGATCTTCAGGGGCGGAAATGGAACAGACGCACACCACTCACAACGGCGCCGCAGCGACACCCGGCACCCAGCGGCGTGTGCTCGTCGTCGAGGACGACCACACCATCGCCGAGGCCATCGCGGCCCGCCTGCGCGCCGAGGGCTTCCAGGTGCAGACGGCCCCGGACGGCCCGGCCGCCGTGGCCGCGGCCGAGAGCTGGCTGCCCGAGCTGCTGGTCCTGGACGTCATGCTGCCCGGCTTCGACGGGCTGGAGGTCTGCCGCCGGGTCCAGGCGCAGCGGCCGGTCCCTGTGCTGATGCTCACAGCGCGGGACGACGAGACCGACCTGCTGGTCGGTCTCGGGGTCGGCGCGGACGACTACATGACGAAGCCGTTCTCGATGCGCGAGCTCGCCGCACGGGTCCACGTACTGCTGCGGCGGGTGGAGCGCGCGACGATCGCGGCGCACGCCCCGCGCGGGGCCACCCTGCGCCTGGGCGACCTGGAGATCGACCACGCGCAGCGCCGGGTCCGGGTGCAGGCCGAGGACGTGCACCTGACGCCGACCGAGTTCGACCTGCTGGTGTGCCTGGCCGGGACCCCCCGGGCGGTGCTCTCGCGGGAGCAGCTGCTGGCCGAGGTGTGGGACTGGGCCGACGCGTCCGGGACCCGTACGGTCGACAGCCACATCAAGGCCCTGCGCCGCAAGATCGGCGCGGAGCGGATCCGTACGGTCCACGGCGTCGGGTACGCCCTGGAGACCCCGGCCCAGGCATGAGCGGCCGGCCGGCGCAGCAGCAACGGCAGAGGCAGCAGCAGAGGCAACGGCAGCGGTCCTCCGGGGGCCTGCGGCCCTTCTCGCCCTTCTCGATCAAGACCAAGCTGGGCACCCTCGTGGTGGTCTCGGTCTTCATCACGACGGGCCTGCTGCTGGTGGCCCTGCGCACCGACACCGAGCTGCGGTTCATCACGGTCTTCTCCGTGATCGCCTCGATGCTGATCACCCAGTTCGTGGCGCACAGCCTGACGGCGCCGCTGGACGACATGACGACGGTGGCCCGGGCGATCTCCCACGGTGACTACACCCGGCGGGTCCGGGAGGCGGGGCGCCGCGACGAGCTGGGCGACCTGGCCTCCACCATCAATCTGATGGCGGACGACCTGGAGGCGGTGGACCGCCACCGCAAAGAGCTGGTCGCCAACGTCTCGCACGAGCTGCGCACGCCGATCGCGGCGCTGCGGGCGGTGCTGGAGAACGTGGTGGACGGGGTCTCGGCCGCCGATCCCGAGACCATGCGGACGATGCTGAAGCAGACCGAGCGCCTGGGGCGGCTCGTGGAGACGCTGCTGGACCTGTCCCGGGTCGACAACGGGGTGGTCCCGCTGCGGGCGCGCCGCTTCGAGGTGTGGCCGTACCTCTCGGGCGTGCTGAAGGAGTCGGGGCTGGCGGCGGCCGGCCGGCCGGGGCTGCTCTCCGGTTCGGGCGGGCACACCCGCAACGACGTGCACCTGCACCTGGACGTGTTCCCGTCCGAGCTGTGGGCGTACGCGGACGCCGAGCGGCTGCACCAGGTCGTGGCGAACCTGATCGACAACGCGGTCAAGCACAGCCCGCCGCACGGCCGGGTCACGGTCCGCGCCCGGGCCGGCGACGCGCCCGGGAGCCTGGCCCTGGAGGTCGTGGACGAGGGCCCCGGCATACCCGAGGCGGAGCGCTACCGGGTCTTCGAGCGGTTCAACCGGGGCAGTGCGCGCGGGGGCGACGGCGGCACGGGACTGGGGCTCGCGATCGCCCGGTGGGCGGTGGAACTGCACGGGGGCCGGATCGCAGTGGCCGAATCGTCACGCGGCTGCCGCATGCTCGTCACGCTTCCGGGCAGCTCGCAGGCGCCGTGTTGACGTAGGGTTCGAGTGGGAAGGACATGATCTCGGCCACACGTACCCGGGGTCCGTCAGGGGTGCGAAGCCAAGGGGGCCGCAACCTCGGTGCCCCCTACCCGAACCACACTTGTTTCCCGCCATTCCAGGTGGTGAAACCCGCCGTTCGATGTGACCTGCATGACGGATGTACCGCCCGGTCTGCATCTCGCGGTCCAGGAGGCGTAGCCTTTATTCCCGCTGTCCATACCTTGTGAAGCGGAAGAGGGCGGTTGCCGCCGTGTCGCCACAGTCCCCCAGTAACCCGAGCACCACGACCGAAGCAGGAGAAGGCGGGAAGAACCCCGCCTCAGGCTTCGGCGCGAATGAGTGGCTCGTCGACGAGATCTATCAGCAGTACCTCCAGGACCCGAACTCGGTCGACCGGGCCTGGTGGGACTTCTTCGCCGACTACAAGCCGGGGGGCGCTGTCGCTCCGGTGACGTCGGACGAGCCCCTGAAGTCCCCGACGACGGATGGCGCCTCCGCACAGGCCGCCACCCCCGTCGCCGCAGCCCCCCGGGCCGCCGACGCCGCCGCCACGGGGGCGGCGCGCGCCGCAGCCCCCTCGCCAGCCGCGCCCACGCCCGTGTCAGCTCCTGCCCCTGCTCCTGCCACCCCCTCTGGTGCCCCTGCTGTGACTGTCACCTCCCAGGCCCCGGCCGCCGCACCGGCCGCGCCCGCCCCCTCCTCCGCAGCCCCCAAGCAGGCCGCGCCCTCCACCGAGGCCCCCGCGGGCCCCGAGCTGGTGACGCTCCGCGGCCCGGCTGCCGCCGTCGCCAAGAACATGAACGCCTCCCTGGAGGTGCCGACGGCCACGTCCGTGCGCGCCGTCCCGGTGAAGCTGCTGTTCGACAACCGCATTGTCATCAACAACCACCTCAAGCGCGCCCGGGGCGGGAAGATCTCCTTCACGCACCTCATCGGCTACGCGATGGTGCAGGCGATCAAGGCCATGCCGGCCATGAACTACTCCTTCGCGGAGAAGGACGGCAAGCCGACCCTGGTCAAGCCGGAGCACATCAACTTCGGTCTCGCGATCGACCTGGTGAAGCCCAACGGCGACCGCCAGCTCGTCGTCGCCGGCATCAAGAAGGCCGAGACCCTCAACTTCTTCGAGTTCTGGCAGGCCTACGAGGACATCGTCCGCCGCGCCCGCGTCGGCAAGCTGACGATGGACGACTTCACGGGCGTCACCGTCTCGCTGACCAACCCCGGCGGCCTGGGCACCGTGCACTCCGTGCCCCGTCTGATGCCCGGACAGTCGGTCATCATGGGCGTCGGCTCCATGGACTACCCCGCCGAGTTCCAGGGCACCTCGCAGGACACCCTGAACAAGCTGGGCATCTCCAAGGTCATGACCCTGACCTCGACCTACGACCACCGGGTCATCCAGGGCGCGGCCTCCGGCGAGTTCCTGCGCATCGTCGCGAACCTGCTGCTCGGCGAGAGCGGCTTCTACGACGACGTCTTCGAGGCGCTGCGCATCCCGTACGAGCCGGTGCGCTGGAACCGCGACATCGACGCCTCGCACGACGACGACGTCACGAAGGCCGCCCGCGTCTTCGAGCTGATCCACTCCTACCGGGTCCGCGGCCACGTCATGGCCGACACCGACCCGCTGGAGTACAAGCAGCGCAAGCACCCCGACCTCGACATCACCGAGCACGGCCTCACCCTGTGGGACCTGGAGCGCGAGTTCGCGGTCGGCGGCTTCTCCGGCAAGTCGATGATGAAGCTGCGCGACATCCTCGGCGTGCTGCGCGACTCGTACTGCCGCACCACCGGCGTCGAGTTCATGCACATCCAGGACCCGAAGCAGCGCCGCTGGATCCAGGACCGCATCGAGCGCCCGCACTCCAAGCCGGAGCGCGAGGAGCAGCTGCGCATCCTGCGCCGGCTGAACGCGGCGGAGGCCTTCGAGACCTTCCTGCAGACGAAGTACGTCGGCCAGAAGCGCTTCTCCCTGGAGGGCGGCGAGTCCGTCATCCCGCTGCTCGACGCCGTCATCGACTCGGCCGCCGAGGCCCGCCTCGAAGAGGTCGTCATCGGCATGGCCCACCGCGGCCGCCTGAACGTGCTCGCGAACATCGTCGGCAAGTCGTACGCGCAGATCTTCCGCGAGTTCGAGGGCAACCTCGACCCGAAGTCCATGCACGGCTCCGGCGACGTCAAGTACCACCTGGGCGCCGAGGGCACCTTCACGGGCCTGGACGGCGAGCAGATCAAGGTCTCGCTCGTCGCGAACCCGTCCCACCTGGAGGCCGTGGACCCGGTCCTGGAGGGTGTCGCCCGCGCCAAGCAGGACGTCATCAACAAGGGCGGCACGGACTTCACCGTCCTGCCGCTGGCCCTGCACGGCGACGCGGCCTTCGCGGGCCAGGGTGTGGTCGCCGAGACGCTGAACATGTCGCAGCTGCGCGGCTACCGCACCGGCGGCACCGTGCACGTGGTCATCAACAACCAGGTCGGTTTCACCGCCGCCCCGGAGTCGTCGCGTTCCTCGATGTACGCGACCGACGTGGCCCGCATGATCGAGGCGCCGATCTTCCACGTGAACGGCGACGACCCGGAGGCCGTGGTCCGCGTCGCGCGGCTCGCCTTCGAGTTCCGCCAGGCGTTCAACAAGGACGTGGTCATCGACCTCATCTGCTACCGCCGCCGCGGTCACAACGAGTCCGACAACCCGGCCTTCACGCAGCCGCTGATGTACGACCTGATCGACAAGAAGCGCTCGGTGCGCAAGCTCTACACCGAGTCGCTCATCGGTCGCGGCGACATCACGCTGGAAGAGGCCGAGCAGGCCCTCCAGGACTTCCAGGGCCAGCTGGAGAAGGTCTTCGCCGAGGTCCGCGAGGCCTCCGCGCAGCCCGCGGCCGGCGCCCCGGTGGCGCCCCCGCAGGTCGCGCAGCAGTTCCCGGTCGCCGTGGACACCGCGATCTCGCAGGACGTCGTCAAGCGGATCGCCGAGTCCCAGGTCAACATCCCCGAGGGCGTCACCGTCCACCCGCGTCTGCTGCCGCAGCTGCAGCGCCGCGCGGCGATGATCGACGAGGGCACCATCGACTGGGGCATGGGCGAGACCCTGGCCTTCGGTTCGCTGCTGATGGAGGGCACCCCGGTCCGGCTGTCCGGCCAGGACTCCCGCCGCGGCACCTTCGGCCAGCGCCACGCGGTCCTCATCGACCGGGAGACGGGCGAGGACTACACCCCGCTGCTCTACCTGTCGGACGACCAGGCCCGCTACAACGTCTACGACTCGCTGCTCTCCGAGTACGCGGCCATGGGCTTCGAGTACGGCTACTCGCTGGCCCGTCCGGACGCGCTGGTCCTCTGGGAGGCCCAGTTCGGTGACTTCGTCAACGGCGCGCAGACGGTCGTGGACGAGTTCATCTCCTCGGCGGAGCAGAAGTGGGGCCAGACCAGCGGCGTCACGCTGCTCCTCCCGCACGGCTACGAGGGCCAGGGCCCGGACCACTCGTCCGCCCGCCCGGAGCGCTTCCTCCAGATGTGCGCGCAGGACAACATGACGGTGGCCATGCCCACCCTGCCCTCCAACTACTTCCACCTGCTGCGCTGGCAGGTGCACAACCCGCACCACAAGCCGCTGATCGTCTTCACCCCGAAGTCGATGCTGCGTCTGAAGGCGGCGGCGTCGAAGGCGGAGGAGTTCACGTCGGGCGCGTTCCGTCCGGTCATCGGTGACACCACGGTGGACGCCAACGCGGTCCGCAAGGTCGTCTTCTGCGCGGGCAAGGTCTACTACGACCTGGAGGCCGAGCGGGAGAAGCGCGGCATCACGGACACCGCCATCATCCGCATCGAGCGCCTGTACCCCCTGCCGGGTGCGGAGCTCCAGGCGGAGATCGCCAAGTTCCCGAACGCGGCGAAGTACATCTGGGCGCAGGAGGAGCCGGCGAACCAGGGTGCGTGGCCGTTCATCGCGCTGAACCTGATCGACCACCTCGACCTGGCGGTCGGCGCGGAGGTCCCGGCGGGCGAGCGCCTGCGCCGGGTCTCCCGCCCGCACGGCTCGTCCCCGGCGGTGGGCTCCGCCAAGCGCCACCAGGCGGAGCAGCAGCTCCTCATGGCGGAGGTCTTCGAGGCGTAGGGCTTCGAGGCGCAGGCACTGCGCCGCCTCAGCAGGTGGAAGGCCCGGCTCCCTTCGGGGGGCCGGGCCTTCCGGCTCGGTCCGGGTAGTGTCGTCGCGGAATCCGACACCGCGGGAGGACCGCCATGGCGACCGGCATCGTGATCGCGCAGACCACCGTCGACGGCGAACACAGGGCGAGGGAGCTGGCCCGGGGCGCGGTGGAGGGCCGTCTGGCCGCCTGCGCGCACGTCGACGGGCCCGTCACCGCCGTCTACCGCTGGCAGGGGACCGTGGAGACGGCCACCGAGTGGCGCGTCTCCTACAAGACGACACGGGACCGGCTGCCCGCCCTCGGCGCTTGGATCGAGCGGGAGCACGGCTACGAGGTACCCGAGTGGATCGTGGTGGCGGTGGACGGCGGCTCGGAGGCCTACCTGGCGTGGGTCGCCGAGGAGAGCTCCCCCGCGTAGCCGGCGCGGGGACGGGGCCGCGGCGTCGGCCGCCCTGCGGGCCGCCGGCCGGTACTCCTCCCCCGGGGGCGTTTGCGTCGGCGTGCGCGGGAAGGCTCTCGGCATGGCCGACACCCGGTTCCCCGCCCGCCGCCCGTCCGCGCCGGACGCCGCGGGCCCCCGCCGCGTCCGGGTGCCGGAGCCGCCGGTCGCCCGGGGCACTCGGGGCGCGGTGTGACGGCCGGGGCCGCGCCGCGGTCCTGCACCTTCGTGGGCCACGGGGGGATACCGCTGGTGGCGGACGTGTGGGGCGGGGCGTCCGCTCCCCCGCTCGTCCTGCTGCACGGCGGCGGCCAGACACGGCGCGCCTGGGGCCGGACCGGCCCCCGGCTGGCCGCCCTGGGGTGGCGGGTCGTCGCGCCGGACCTGCGGGGGCACGGTGACAGCGGGTGGTCGCCCGACGGTGACTACGCCCTCGGCCTGTTCGCCGAGGACGTCCGGGCGGTCGTCGCCGGCCTCGGCGGCCGGCCGGTGCTCGTCGGTGCCTCGCTCGGAGGTCTGGGTTCGCTGCTGGCCGCCGGGGAGCCACCGGGGGCGGCGATCCGCGCGCTGCTGCTCGTCGACGTCGCCCATCGGCCCGATCCGGGCGGCTTCCGCCGGATCGCCGCGTTCATGCGCGGCCATCCGGACGGGTTCGCCGACCCGGCGGAGGCGGCCGCGGCGGTGTCCGCCCACCTGACCCACCGCCCGCGTCCGTCCGGCTCCGAGGGGATGCGCACCAACCTGCGGCGCCGCGGCGACCGGTGGGTCTGGCACTGGGACCCGCGCATCGTGGACTACTTCGAGAGCCGGGCGGACCCGCCCGGCATGGCGCGGCGTCTCCTCGACGCCGCGCGCCGGGCGGACGTACCGGTCCTGCTCGTGCGCGGCGGGAGCAGCGACGTGCTGCGGGAGGAGGTCGCCGAGGAGTTCTGCGCCCGGGTGCCCGGGGCGCGGCGCGTCGAGGTGGCCGGAGCGGGACACATGGTGGTCGGCGATCGCAACGACCACTTCCTCGACGCGATCACGCCGTTCCTGGACGAGGTCGTATGAGCGAGCGGGGGGAGAGCGCGGCTGCGCCAGGTGGCGCGCAGCATGCTCACGCTGTCGCGGATCCCCCCACTCCGTCACCGCCTCCGCCCTCGACTTCGGTTCGGTGACCGTTCCGCTGGACCCGGCCCCCCAGGGCGACAAGCAGGACATCAGCGACGTCACCTGGGGCGACTGACAGCCGGCTACGGCTAAGGCTGCGGCTCGAAGTCCCAGTACGGGCGCGTCTGCTGCTTCGCCGAGATCGTGTGGACGTGTTGCGGGCCCAGCGTGCGGGTCAGGCCCTTGATGCCCGCGTCCTCGTGTGTGCCCGCCTCCGCGTCCTCGCGGACCGCGCGCAGGTCCGCCGCCAGGGCGATCTGCGCGCTCAGCGTCATCGGGTGGTCCGGGCCCAGGACCTGCTCGGCCGTGCGCAGCGTCTCGCGGCTCAGGGACAGCGCGTCCTCCAGCCGTCCGGTGATGTTGCGGTGGCCGGTGGCGTTGAGGGCGCAGCCCAGCGTCCAGGGGTGCCGGTCGCCGAGCGCGCCCCGCATGCCGACCAGTGCCTGCTCCGCCAGCGACAGCGCCTCCGCCCGCTCGCCCTGCGCGCGGAGCACCAGGCCGAGGTTGCCGACCGTGCCGATGCTGTACGGGTGTGCGAGGCCGAGCTGCGACTGGTAGCCGCGGACCACGTCCTCGGAGATCCGGCGGGCCTCGCCGACGTCCCCGTACTCCCGCAGGTACGTCGCGTAGTCGGAGGCGACCATCAGGGTCCACGGGTAGTCGACTCCGAAGACACGGGTGGCCCGCTCCCACACGGTCCGCAGCCGTAGCCCCGCCCCCGGGATGTCGCCGGAGCGGCGCAGGCACTGCCCGAGGTTGTGCTCGGCCCGCAGGGTCTGGGGGTGACCGAGGCCCAGGACCTGGGTGTTGAGCTTGACGCCCTGCTCCTGGCGGGTCTGGGCCTCGCGGTAGCGGCCCATCAGCCGCAGGCCCATGGCGCAGGCGATGCCGGAGGCGAGGGTGGAGATGTGCAGGGACCGCAGGACCCGCTCGCGGCGGCGCAGGGTGTCCAGGTCCAGGTCGTAGGCGTCCTGGTAGCGGCCGAGGAGGCGGTAGGTGGCGGCCAGGTTGTTCTGGGCGTCCAGCGTGGTGGTGTCGTCCTCGCCGAGCAGTTCGCGGTAGGTGGCCAGGCAGTGCTCGAAGATCTCCCGGGCGGGCTCGAACTTGGCGATGCACAGCAGCACTCCGCCGTACGCGCTGGTGGCGCGCAGGCTCTCCAGGTCGCGGTCGCCGCGCTCCTCGGTGAGCCGGTCGGCCACGGTCTTGGTGAGGGTCTCGGCGCGGCGGAACAGTCCGAGGTTGCGCAGGGCGTTTCCGTACTGGTAGCTGAGCTCGCGCACCTTGGGGTGGTCCTCGCCCAGCGCGGTCCGCCAGATCTGGTCGGTCTCCTCGGAGAGCCGCAGGCAGGTGCGGTACTCCCCCGCGAGGATCAGGTAGCGCAGGCAGTGCAGCAGGAAGTTCTGGATGCGCGGGTTGCTGCTGGTGAGCACCCCGGAGGTGTCCAGGTGCGGGACGAGTTCGGCGTACCGGGGCCACAGCCGCGCGTCGGAGGGCCGGCCGGGGTCGGCGGCGGCGAGGACCTGGCGGACGGCCCGGGCCAGCGGTTCGGCCTCCTCCTCGGAGAGGTTCTCGCGGACGATGCCGTGGACCATGCGGTGCAGCTGTACGGTCTCCAGCCCGCCGCCGCCCTCCTCCACGGCCAGGTCCGAGTACTCCAGGCGCACCACGGAGAACTGGACGAGCTTGTTGAGGGCCGCGTTCCACCGGATCTGGTCGTTGATCAGCCCGGCGAGCTCCTCGGGCACGTCCTCGGCGGGGAACTCGCGCAGCAGCCGCAGCGGCACCGGTCCCGGGGCGAAGAAGACGAACAGCCTCAGCAGGGCGAGGGCGTCGGGGAAGTTCTCCCGGACGTTGTTGAGCAGTATCGCCAGCGCGGTGGGGAAGGGCAGCGGGTAGTCGTCGGAGACGGTGACGGCTTCGCGGGAGTCCAGCCGGCGCCGCAGCAGCGCCAGGTAGTCGCCGACGGTCAGCGGGGAGTCGGCGAGCCAGCCGGCGGTCTGGTCGAGGGCGAGGGGGTAGTCCTCCAGGGCCTCGGCGAGCTGGTCGGCCTCGTCGGCCGTGAGGCGGTGGGCCCGGCGGCGGATGAAGGTGACCGACTCGGGGCGGGCGTAGAGCGGTACCTCGACGAGGCTGGTGTGCCGGGCGGCCCACTCGCGGTTACGGGAGGTGATGATCACGTCGCCGGCGCCGGAGGGCAGCAGGTCGACCAGGTCGTCCGGGTTGTCGCAGCCGTCGAAGACCAGGAGCCAGCGCCCGTAAGGGGATCCGCGCCGCAGCGCCTCCTGGACGGCCCGGATCTGCTCGCCGTAACTGCCGGCGCCGCGCGGCAGCCCGAGGGCGGGGGCCAGGTCGGCGAGGCGTTCGCGCAGGGTGGGCCGGTCCTCGGCGGGGACCCACCACACCACGTCGTACTCGGAGGCGAAGCGGTAGGCGTACTCGGTGGCGACCTGGGTCTTGCCCACGCCGGACAGGCCGAGCAGGGTGACGGTGGACGCGCCCGGCGGGGCCTCGGTCAGTGCCGCGCGCAGGGTGCCGATGACGTCGTTGCGGCCGGTGAAGCGCGGATTGCGGCGCGGGACCCGCCCCCAGATCTCGGGCGGGTCGTTGGGGAAACGGGGCCCGCGGCGGCCGGTGTCGGCGCCGATGCGGTCGGTGGGCAGCTCCAGGCGGCGCAGCACCCGGTACTCGGCCTCGTACGCGTCCATCCCCCACAGGTCCGTCTTCTCCAGTACGGCCACGGCGCTGGGCAGCGGGTCGTCGGTGAGGCAGACGGCGGCGAACCGGTCGGGGTGGCGGTCGGTGACCGTGCGCAGGGCGGTGTTCCACTCCTCGTCGGAGTGGGTGCCGGCGAAGAAGTAGCGCTCGCTGAGCACGAGGAGGACCCGGCTGCCGGACCGGGCGAGGTCGTCGAGCGCCTGGACGAGGCCGGGGCTGCTCTGCGGGTCCCAGCGCTGGAGGGCGACGCGGTGGCCGTGTTCCTCCAGGCGGTGGGCGATCCACACGGCCCAGGGGCGGTTGAAGCCCGCGAAGCTGATGACGAAGCGCTGGGGCTGGTGCTGCTGTGGGGCCGCCGCGTCGCGGTCCTGTCGACTACCGGTGGTCATGGCGCCGTCTCCCTGGGCTCCGGGCAGTGGACGGGACTGAAAACGTACCGCAGCGGACGGTCCGTCAGCCCTCCGCGCGCTTCAGTCTTTTGTGAACGCGGCGAGTTCCGGGTGGGCCTCGCACCAGGCGCGCCGCTCCCGTTCGACGCTCCGGCGGGCCGCGGTGTGCTGGTCGCCGGGCGGCGGCAGTTCGTCCATGGCCCGCTCGGCGGCGCTCATGGCCTCGGTGAACTCCCGCCCCGCGGCGGTCAGCCGCTCGTGCGCCCGCAGGACGGGCAGGACGGCCGCCACCTGGGCCCGGATCCGGGCGTGCTGGGCCCAGGCGCCGCGGGCCCCGTACAGGGCGGCGCGCTGCCAGTACCCGGCCAGGGCCAGGTGGGCGTAGGCGCCGTGGAGGAGTCCCTCCAGCGGGCGGGGGTCGCTGCGCCAGGGCGCCCAGTGGCGGAGGGTGCGGTCGGCGGTGTGCAGGGTCAGGACGTCGGCGAGGGCGGACAGCTTGCCGTGCTGGACCTCGTGGACGAGGGTGGCGGCCAGCGCGGGCGGGGCCTGGGCGCGGGCCAGTACGGAGCCGGCGGCCGCGGGCAGGGTGGCGCCGCTGGAGCGGGAGCCGCCGGCCAGCGGGACGACGGAGCGCAGCAGGTGGACGGTCTCCTCCGCGCGGGCGGTGTCGTAGCGCTGGAGCAGGGTGAGCGCGCCGGACCACTGGGTGTCCCACCGCTTGTGCCCCTTGGAGGTGAGGCGGCGGGCCGCGCGGACGGTGGCGGGCTGTGCGGGACCCGGCGCCCGGTACGGGTCGAGGTCGTCGAGGGCCGTCCCGCCCCCCGGCAGGCTGTGCAGGGGCAGGGTGGCGGGGTCCTCGGGGTCCCAGGAGCGCTCGGTGAGGGCGAGCGGGCCGGGGCGGTCGGGGCGCAGCAGTCCGAGGGTGGGCAGGACGAGCCGGCCGTGCAGGGGCCGCAGGGTGCGGGTGAAGGCGATCCCGGCGCGCAGGGCGGCGGCGACGGCGAGGACACCGAGGTGGCCGAGGTCGGGCGGGGGCCCGTACAGGGCGTGCAGCCGCCGCAGGGTCTCCTCGGCCCACACCCCGGTAGCCGGGTAGTGCAGTACGTCGCGCACGGCGCCCGGGTCGCGCCGCTCGGCCTCCTCCAGCAGGGCCCAGTGGTCGGCGGTCTCCCCGCGGCGGCCGCCGGGGGCGGCGTCGAGGACCGCGCGCAGCAGGACCAGGCGCCGGGAGCGGCGGACGTCGCGGACCAGGCGGGTGCCCTCCGCGGACGGTTCGGTGGAGGCCAGGGCGCGCAGGGTGCGGGAGGAGACGGTGAAGGCGGCGAGGGCGGCGGTCATGAGGCGGCCCGTGGCGTCGCCCGCCCGGCCGTCGCCGCGGCCAGGGCGGCGGCGACGTGCCGGATCAGGACCTGGAGGTCGGCGCAGTAGACGGACGGCTGCCGGAAGCCCTCCCCGGCGCGGTAGCGGTGCGGGTAGTGCCCGCCTCCGCACACCTCGACCAGCTCGCAGGTGCGGCAGCCCGCGGCGAGGGCGTCGCGCCCGAGCTGGCGGGCGGCGAGCCCGGGGTGGTCGAGCAGCTGGTCGAAGCTGTGGGTGTCCAGGCTCATGCCGGTGGTGGCGGCGCCCTCGTACGCGGATTTCAGAGAATCGGCCTGTTCGATGGAGCCGTCGGTCTCGATCACGGCGGTGGCGGCGGGCTGCAGCCCGAGGGTCTCGGTGGCGGCGGGCAGGCCGAGCAGCAGGGCGATGATCTCCTCGAAGGGTCGGATCCGGGTGCGCCGTGCCCCGTCGTGCCACCAGCGCTCGAAGACTGCGACGAGCCAGTCGGCGTACGGGGTCCGGCCCGGGCGGTGGCCGGGGGGCGGGGCGCTCCAGTGCGCGAGCGGCAGCAGCAGCCCGACGCTGGGCGGGGCGAAGGCGAGCAGGGACTCGTAGGTCTCCACCGGGTCCTGGGCGAGGTCGACGACGCAGAGCACGCCGGCGTAGCTCTCCGGATGGCGTGCCAGCAGCCGCAGGCCCCGGACGGCGGCGCCGAAGCCGGGCCGCCCCGCGCGGTCCACGCGCCGGGCGTTGTGCGCCGGCAGTCCCCCGTCGAGGCTGACGCCGACGCGGATCCCGGCGCGGGCGAGGGCAGTGAGGCGGCCCGGGGTGAGCAGGGTGGCGTTGGTCTGCACGGTGGCGGTGACGCGGGTGCGCGGGGCGGCGCCGGCGAGGGCGGCCCGTACGGCGTCGACGGGCCCGGCCAGCGCGGCGGGCGCGGTGAGCAGCGGTTCGCCGCCGTGCAGGACGAGGTCGACGCGGGGCAGGTCGTGGGCGGCGGCGTGTTCGGCGATGCGCTGGGCGGCGCGTGCGGCGATGGCGGGGGTCATGGCGGCCGGCTGGCCGCGCCAGCCCTGGTCGGCCATCTCGTAGACGTAGCAGTAGGTGCAGGCGAGGTTGCAGCGGCTGCGGGTCTTGAGCACGAACTGCCGCACGGGGTGGGGGCGGTGGCCCGCGGCGCGCAGCGCGGGCAGGTCGAGCCGGGTGTAGGGCCAGGGCGCGTGCCGGGCGTGGTGCGCGGTCGGCACGGCGGAGTCGGTCGTGATCGCTCGGCCCATCGCTGCCCCTCCCTCCCCCGGACTTCGTCGGGGGACCCCCAGCGGACGGTCCATCCCTGCCCCTCGGGCGGTCCCCGCTAACGGCGGAAAGTGGTCAACTCGTTTCTGGTCGGGGCGGATCAGGCATCCTGACCGCCGTCCGGTCAGACCACGCCGGAGTCGAACGCGTTGAGGATCTCGGCCGGGTGGGTCACCCGCTCGACCATGCCTTCGATCACCTGGGCCAGCACGGGATGGTCGATCCCGCGCAGGGCGGCCAGGTCCAGCCCGGAGAGGTCGGGCAGCCGCCCGGGACACTGCCGGGTTTCGGCCGCCACTTCCTGATGGTTGGTCACCATGTGCCGCTGCTCCCCCTGTCGTGTCGCGGACCGGACGGTCCACTGCCCCTTCCCCTCCGACCGGTCCCCGGAAACGGCGGTTCCGGTCGGGGGTACCGGTCGCGGCGGCTCTGGCGGCGGCTCCCGGGGCGGCTGGCGCGGCGGCTCGGTCACTGCCCGGCCTCCAGGATCCGCATCCGCACGCGCAGCGCCTCCGAGCGCACCTCGGCGCCCGCCCCGGTCCGCGCCCACAGCTCCAGCGCCGAGCGGTACGCGTCCAGGGCCGCCCGGGGCCGGGCGAGGAGCTCCAGCACCTCGCCGCGCAACTCCTGTACGCGCGCGGCCAGCTTGACGGCCGTGCCGCTGGCCCGGCGCTCCTCGTGGTCGGCCTCCAGCGCGGCCCGCCAGGCCCGCCGGTAGGAGTCCGCCGCCCGGTCGAGGCGGTCCGCCGCCCGGGTGTGGCCGTAGATCTCCTGCTGTACGTCACCGTGGTCCCGCCAGGCCCGCGCCTGCTCCAGCGGCTCGCGGCTCTGCCGGACGGCCAGCTCCAGCAGGTACTCCGCCTCCCACAGGTCCACCGGGTCGCCCTCGTAGGCGTGCCGCAGCCGCAGCCCGGTCGCCAGTCTCAGCAGCCGGTGGGCCGAACCGGGGTCGGACTGCGGGACCGCCGCCCGGCTGTCGCGCAGTACCCGCACGGCGGCCCCGGTGAACCGCCGCCCGTCGGCGGTGCGGGCCCGCTCCAGGAGTACCTCGCCCCACTCGGGCAGCAGTTCCCCGATGGCCTCGGCGTCCCGGGGGATCAGCCTGCGGGCGCGGCCGTAGGCCTCGGCCGCGTCCTCCAGGGCCACCGGATCGGCGTCCCGCGCGTACCGCTCCCGGTGTACCCGGGCCAGGCACACCAGCGCGGCCACCCGCAGCTCCCGGTCCCCGCCGTCCTCCGCCAGGGCCGCGTCCAGCTGTCCGGCCGCCTCCTCCAGCCGGCCGGGCAAATACCGCAGCGCGCCGGCCAGTTCCACCCGTACCCGCGCGGCCCGTGCGGCGCCCGGGACCCGCGGGGTGCGCGGCCGGTGGGCCAGGGCCGTCGACAGGCGGGCCGCGGCCTGTTCGGCCAGAGCCGTGCGGCCGGCCGGGTCGGGGGTGAAGGGCAGGAGGGCCAGCAGGACCCGCCCCAGGGCCAGGTGCAGCTCGGGGTACGGGCCGGGGGCCGGCCCGGCGTCCACGCCCGGGGCGGGACCGGCGGAACTGGTGCGACGCGCGGGACCGGCAGGGCCGGTGGCGGGGCCAGCGGGGCCGGGGGCGGGACCGGCGAAGCCGTTGGCGGGGCCCGTCAGGGGTTCGAGCACCGTCCGGGCCTCGCGGAGCGCCCCCGCGTCGCCGCGCAGCTCGCTCAGCCGCATCAGGGTCTCGGCCCGCCGCACCGCGCAGTCCCGCACCAGCCGAGAGTCCGCCGCCGCGCCCGCCGCGCCCGCCGCCGCGAACTCCCGGTCCGCCGCGGCCAGCAGCTCCGCGTCCGGCGCGCCCGCCAGCGCCCGCTCGTACAGCACCCGGCCCCGCAGCGCCCGCCCCTCGGCCGTTCGCAGCACGGTCACCACCCGCTCCGCCTCGGCGAGCACCTCCGGGTCCCGCTGCGCCGCCCATAGCCGTAGCAGCGCCGCGCCCAGCTCGGTCTCCGCCTCCTCGGGCGGATCGCCCGGCCCCGGCGGGGCCGTCACCGCGCGCCGCAGCACCGCCACGGCCTCGTACAGGGCCCGCGCGCCCCCGCCGCCGACCCCGTCGGCGTCCGCCAGGCGGTCCCGGGCGGCGCGCACCGCCGCGGCCCTGGGTGCGGCGGGCACGGGGGGCGGGCACGGCGCCGTCCCCTCCTGCGGCATCCCGGGCAGGTAGCGGCGTACGACCTTGGCCGAAACCTGTGCGAAGGCCCGCGGGAGCCGCCCCGCGGGGACCCGATCGGCGTCCTCGGAGCCGGGGTCGGCCACCGCCGGCGGCGTCCCCGTCAGCTGGGTGACCGCGAGCGCGGGGAAGTTGCGTACGCCCCGCCCGAAGTGCGCCAGCACGTACTCCGAGCAGTGCTTGAGCACCAGCGTGGCCTCGTCGCGCCCCAGCGGCCCCAGCAGCACGTCCTGCACCCCGGGCGCGAACTCGTACCAGTGCCCCGGCCCCGGCCCGCTGCGCCGCACCAGCCCGCTGAGCAGCACCTCCGCGAGGTCCGACGGTTCGGAGTCCGGCAGCATCGTGCGCTGCACCAGCCGCATCACGGGCAGGTTCAGCGGCGCGGCCGACAGGTACACCGCCAGTTGTACGGCCCGGGGCGCGGCCGAGGACCGGAACCGCGTCACCAGCTCGCGCGGCGGCCGTACGGTACGCGGCGGCGGCACCGGCGCCGCCGGGTGGTCGGCCAGCACCCGGCCCACCTCGGCCGGTACCGGGCCGGTGCCGAGCCCGGCGACGAGCCGGGCCCAGGCCCCGAGGGCGGTCGCGCTCGGCGGCAGCACCGGGACGCTCAGCCCGCCGGTGGGCCGCCCCGGCAGCGGGGCCCGGTCCGAGCGGAATTTCAGCTTCCCGGCCCCGCCCTCGATGCGGGCGAGCGTGCCCCGCTCGGTCGGCAGCCAGCTGCGGCCCCACAGCCGCTGGGGCAGCGGCTGGACCACCACGCACGGGGTGCACTGCGCCCACCGGTACAGCAGCCGTTGGGCCGTGCCCTCGCGCCACAGCGGCCCGGCGCAGTCCGAGACCACCATGGTCAGGGCCCGGCCGGTCGGGTCCCGCAGCTGGTCCCCGG
This sequence comes from Streptomyces sp. NPDC045695, assembly GCF_056432025.1. NCBI lineage: Bacteria > Bacillati > Actinomycetota > Actinomycetes > Kitasatosporales > Streptomycetaceae > Streptomyces > Streptomyces sp. NPDC045695. Next base: position 34,884 of record NZ_JBWKJU010000004.1, on the reverse strand, counting down.
AGCGCAGCCCGGAGCCGGGCGACGGGCCGCGTCCGAGCGCCGCGCCGCCGTCCGCGAGCCGGTGCAGATAGTGGACCTGGACGTCGCGGAAGGCGCCCAACCGCTCGCAGACGGAGCGAAGTTCCTCGAACATGTCCTGCCAGACGGCCATCGACGGGGACGCGTCCATCACCAGCCGTACGGTCGCCTCGCGCCGGCTCTGCGGCCGGAGCACGGGGATGACCAGCCCGAGGGCCCGGGCGCTGGCCTCGGCGGTGGCCGCCTCGTCCAGGACCAGCCGGGTGGGCGGGGCGGGCGGGCGGTGGCGCTGGAGGGCGCGCAGGGCGCGCTGGACGGCGAGGATGCGGGGCAGCGCGGCAGCGCCGGGGACCCGTACGGGCACCCCGTACTCCTCGGGAGACTCCCCCGGCGACGCCCCCTCGGCCCCGCCGGCCCGGCGCTGGCCCGGCGCGTAGAGCCTGACCGGATCCTCAGCCTCCGCCTCTTCCCGTACGGGCTGTTCGCGCTCCGTGACCGGATCCTCAGCCTCCTCTTCGGGGCCCGGGGGCGGGCCCGGCGCCACCCGCGACCGCCCCCGGATGTGCCCGGCCAGCCACAGCGCGTCGGCGAGTTCCTCGGCGGACGGGTCGAGCCCGGCCGCGCGCAACCGCGCGGCCAGGTCCCGAATGCCGGACGATCCGGCGCTCGGCACGGACCTCACCTCGGGCGGTCGAGGCGCTGGATGAGCAGGTCGGCGAGGTCCTCCCGGGTGGGCGGGGCGGCGTAGTGCGTCAGGTACACGGCATTGAGCAGCTGGTCGGCGGCGACCAGTTCGGACTGGGAGCGGCTGAGGAACTCCCGGATCAGGTCCGCCCCGAGCCGGGCGGCCTCCTCGCCGAGATGGGCGCGGACCAGGGTGGCGAGCCGTTTCTCGCCGGGCTGCCCGAGCCCCAGCTGGATGCAGCGCCGCAGCAGGGCGGCCGGGAAGTCCCGCTCCCCGTTGCTGGTCAGGATGATGAAGGGGAACGCCCGGCAGCGGATCCGGCCGCCCCGCACGGTCACCTTCGTCCCGTCGTCGGTGAGCACCTGCACCTCGGGCTCGGTGTCGGCGACCCGTTCGAGCTCGGGCAGCGCGAACTCCCCTTCCTCCAGCACGTTCAGCAGGTCGTTGGGGAGGTCGATGTCGCTCTTGTCGAGCTCGTCGATGAGGAGCACGCGGGGACGCGCGGTGGGCAGCAGCGCGGTGCCGAGCGGCCCGAGCCTGATGTACTTCCCGATTCCGGTGCCGCTGCCGGGGCCGGGGGCAGGGCTGGGGCCGCTGCCGGGGCCGGGGGCAGGGCTGGCGCCGTGACCACACCCGCTCGCGGCGATCTGCACGTCCTGGAGCCGGGCGAGGGCGTCGTACCGGTACAGCCCGTCCTGGAGGACGGTGCGCGAGACCACCGGCCAGCGCAGCACCCGTCCCAGTTTCAACTCGTGGGCGACGGCGTGCGCGAGGGTGGACTTCCCGGTTCCGGGAAAGCCCGTCACGAGCAGCGGCCGCCGCAGGTACAACGCCGCGTTGATGGCCTCCAGCTCCTCCGGCTCGGGCCGGTGCAGCTCGGCCGCCTGCCGGTGCGCCCCCAGCCGCCGGGCCACGTTGCCATCGGCCACCGCGGCGGGGCCGCCCGCCTCCGCCACGGGGCCGCCGTCGAAGTCCCGCCAGGGCGGCGGGTCGGGCAGGGCGTCGATCCCGTCGTGGGGCTCGCCGACCCCGCGGTAGATGAGCCACTCGTCGTTCATGGGCGCTCCCTTCCTCGCATCCGCCGGCCCGGCGGTGTCACAGGTCGCCTTGCAGCGGCTCGTCGTGGGGCAGCGGCCGCGCCGGGTCCTCCCACACCAGCCCGGCCCCCGCCGCCCAGTACGCGTCGGGGTCCGCCCCGTACGCCCGCCCCCGCAGCTCCTGCAACCGCAGCGGCAGCACCTCGGCCCGCCCGGCCTCGGCCAGTTCCTCCCGCAGCCCGCGGTGGAACGGCGCGCACGAGCCCGCCGCCCCCGGCGGCCTGCGGGTCACGGCCACCCCGTACCCGGCGTCCCGCACCGCGTGCAGCGAGCCCAGCGTGGGCTCCTGGTCCGCCGCGCGGCAGTGCACGGGCACGGTGTTGTCCGGCAGGCCGGACAGCCACTCGGCGGCGGGCGCGCGCGGACGGCCCCCTATGCAGTCGGCCCGTTCGTCCTGGAGCGGTCCCGCCTGCACCCGGGCCCAGCGGGCGGACCCCTCGGCGCCCTCGCGGTCCGCCGGGTGCTCCCTCGCCCCGGCGCCGTGGCGCAGCAGCACCGGCCGCTGCACCCCGAGCGGCACGCCGCCCGTCACCGTCCATTCGTCCACCGGCAGCCCGAACAGCTCCGGGGACACGGCCACTTCGAGCGGGGCCGCCGCCTCGTGGGTGTCGCACCGCCGGAAGGCCTCGGCGAGCGGGGCGCGCAACGCCTGGGGCAGGCCCGCCAGGGTGGCCCGTACGCCCGAGTCCACCGGGGTCACCCGCCCGGGGCGCGCCGGGCCCGCCAGTACCGACACCCGCCAGTCGTAGAGGTCCTCCCAGCCGTGCGCCCACACCTCCAGCAGCGCCGAGGCCCCGGCGGGCAGCCCACCCGACCGCGGGGCCGGGCCGTGCGCCGCCCGACCGGCCGTGGCCCGCCGGCGCCGTTCCCGCTCGGCCAGGCCCCGCTCGTGGCGCTCGCCGAGCTCCCGCCGCAGGGGCCGCCAGAGCCGCTCGGCGGTGGCCCGTACCCATTCCCAGAGCTCCTCGTCCGCGCCGGGCGTGGGCGGCTCGCGGTAGTCGGCCACGCTCACGTCCGTGGCGTACCGGAGCATCGCCGCGGCCTCCGCGGCCCCGCCCGGCGGGTCGCGCAGCAGCCCCAGCCCGTCGCGCCAGCTCAGCGGGGCCGGCGGCTGGGGATCCGGCTCCTCCCCGCGGGCCGCCTCGACCAGGGCCCGTACCGTCTCGGAGGAACCGGGCGGGGGCAGCTCGGCCAGCAGCCCGCACAGGGTGGTGCGCTCGCCGGGGGTGAGCCGCCCGCGGCCGGCATACGGATCACCGTCCTCGGGCGGGAGTTCGCCGTGGACGTCCGTCCACGTACGGCGGTTGTCGAGGTCGCTGAGGTGCTGGTCGTAGTGGTACAGGTCGTGGGCCTGCATGACCCGCCGGTAGAGGCCGACCTGGCCCCGCGCCGCCATCGGCAGGGTCCTCAACTGCACGACGGAGACGGCGAGCCCGCCGCCTCCCGCGTGCCGCCGGGCCTTGACCACGCCGACGACCTCCCCGCGCGCGAGGTCCACCACGGGGCCGCCGGACATGCCCGGGTCGATCTCGTCGTCGTCGCCGAGCCGGATGGCCGCGCCGTTCCCGGCGGTGCCGCGCAGCCGGGTGGTGCGGCCGGTGATCTCGGGGATGCCCAGTTCCTCGGTGCAGCCGAAGTAGGCGACCTCGTCGAAGCGGGGCCTGGAGCGGTCGGTCAGCCAGACGCAGGAGTGCGAGACGGGCGCCAGCACCCGTACGAGCGCCAGATCGGGCAGGTCCCACAGGGCCCCCCGCCGGGGCCGGCGCTCCTCCAGCCGCTCGGGCACGACGCACTCCACGCGCCCGGCGACGGTTCCGGTCCGGCGCCCCGAGGAGAAGCTGATGCCGACCTCGCGCCCCGCGATCCGCACGGTGGCACCACCCCCCTCACCGACGACGTGCGCACACGTCAGGACCCAGCCGGGGGCGATGAAGAAACCGCTCCCCCAGGTGGGTCCGGCCCCAGCGGTTCCATACCCGCCGGGCGGGGCGTGAACGCGTACGGTGGCGGCCAGGACGAGGGGCTCCAGGAGCTCGAAGGCGCGCGCGGAGCCGCTCGTGCGCCCCTCGGTCATCCGCGCCCCCCACTGGTGAGACATCCAGGCTAGCGCCGGGCACAGCACGGGCGGGAGGTCTCGCCGCAGGACGGATTATCCTGGCGTAAAACCCCCCTTGGACACGGAGCCCGACTTGTACTTCACCGATCGCGGCATCGAGGAGCTGGAGAAGCGGCGCGGCGAGGAGGAGGTCACCTTCGAGTGGCTCGCCGAGCAGCTGCGCACCTTCGTCGACCTGAACCCGGACTTCGAGGTCCCGGTGGAACGCCTGGCCACCTGGCTGGCCCGCCTGGACGACGAGGACGACGACGCGGACGAGTGACCGCCCCCGGCTCCGACGTCCGGTGAACGAGGACGAGGACGAGGACGAGTAACGAGAACGGCCCGGCCGCCACGAAGGCGGTCGGGCCGTTCTCATGTGCGCTCGGACCAGCAGCGCAGGAAGATCGTTCGGGCGCCCGGGATCAGGCGGCCTTGGTCTCCCAGAAGATGCGGTCGATCTCGGCGATGAGCTCAAGAGCCTTGGCGCCGGTCGCCGGGTCGTTGGACGCCTTGGCGGCCGAGAGGGCCTTCAGGGTGTCGTTGACCAGGGTGTGCAGCTGCGGGTACTTCTCGAAGTGCGGCGGCTTGAAGTAGTCGCTCCACAGCACCGAAACGTGGTGCTTGGCGAGCTCGGCGCGCTGCTCCTTGATGGTGATGGCGCGCGCGCGGAAGTCGGCGTCGTCGTTGGCCTGGTACTTCTCCTGCACGGCCTTGACGGACTCGGCCTCGATGCGGGCCTGGGCAGGGTCGTACACGCCGCACGGAAGATCGCAGTGGGCGGAGACCTTCGCCTTGGGGGCGAAGAGGCGGGAAAGCATGGAGTGTCCTCCTCGTGATCGTCTTCTCAAGGGGGAGATTACTCGCTGGGGAAGCGGATTTCGCGGGCGCCCCCGGGGGCTTAGGACAAAAGTCCAGGGTCTCGGCCGGACCGGTGAGCGAATGTACGGGACCGTGCGGCAGCATGCGGGGTGACGAGGAGGACACGCATGGTGGAGTACGGACGCCCGCGCAAGCGGTTCGAGGTGGTGGAGGTGGAGGGGGCGTCGATGGTGCCCACCCTGCTGAGCGGCGACCGGCTGCTGGTCCGCTACGGGGCCGCCGTCCGGCCGGGACACGTGGTGGTGCTGCGCCACCCCTTCCAGCAGGACCTGCTGGTGGTCAAGCGGGCGGTGGAGCGCCGGCCCGGCGGCTCCTGGTGGGTGCTCGGCGACAACCCGTACAACGAGACCGGCGACAGCACCGTCTACGGGCCGGTGCCCGACGAGCTGGTGCTGGCGACGGCGGTCCTGCGCTTCCGGCCCCGCGAGGAGGATCAGCGCTCGCTGAGGGCCCGGCTGTCCTGGGCCTTCTCGGCGCTGCGCCCGCTCCGGGCGGACGCCTCGGCCTCCAGCCGCTTGCGGGCGCGGTAGGCGGCCACGTTGGCCCGCGTGGCGCACCGGTCGGAGCAGTAGCGCCGGGAGCGGTTGGTGGAGGTGTCGAGGTAGGCGTTGCGGCAGGGCGCGGCCTGGCACAGGCCGAGGCGGTCGGGGCCGTGCTCGGTGAGGGCGAAGGCCAGGCCCATGGCCGCCATGGCGGCGTAACCGGCGGAGGCGTTCGAGGGGTGCTCGGCGAGGTGGATGTGCCAGTCGGGGGCGCCGTCCGGGCCGATGGTCTTGTGGCCTGAGATATGGGGGCTGACGGGGAACTCCATGAGCAGCGAGTTCAGCAGGTCGACCGCGAGGACGTCGTCGCCGCCGTCGGCGGCCTCGAAGACGGCGCGCAGCCGGGCCCGCACGTTGCGGAAGCGGGTGACGTCGGTGTCGGTGACCCGCCGCGCCATCTGCACACTGGCGCCGAACAGCGCGCGGACGGCGTCCACGGAGGTGAGCGCGTCCTTGTTGCGGGCCGGCTCCTCGGTGTTGACCAGGCGCACGGCGAAGTCCGAGTAATGGGCCAGTTCCACTTGTAGTCCTTACGGCTGCGGATTAATGTCTGCGGTAACGGCTGAGACGTCTTCGAGGGTATTACTTATGGAGGGGTTCATGAGCGCGGATACGACCGAAACGGCTACCACTGCGGCGTACTGGCAGGCCTGGCAGGACAGCTGGGACCGCCAGCAGGAGTGGTACATGCCCGACCGCGAGGAACGGTTCCGGGTGATGCTGGACATGGTCGAAGCCCTGGTCGGCCCCGCCCCCCGGGTACTGGATCTCGCGTGCGGTACGGGAAGTATCACGGACCGCGTCCTCAAGAGGTTCCCGGAAGCCACCAGTACCGGCCTCGATCTCGACCCCGCCCTGCTGGCCATCGCCCGGGGCCACTTCGCCGGGGACGAGCGCGTCACCCTCGTCACCGCCGACCTGAAGGACCCCGACTGGCGCTCCGCCCTGCCCCACGACTCCTACGACGCGGTCCTGACCGCCACCGCCCTGCACTGGCTGCACAGCGAGGACCTCGCCGTCCTGTACGGGCAGCTCGCACCGCTGGTGGCGCCCGGCGGGGTCTTCATGAACGCCGACCACATGCCCGACCCGGCGACCCCCCGCATCGACGCCGCCGAGCACGCCCACCGGCACGCCGGCATGGACCGGGCCAAGGCGGCCGGGGTCGCGGACTGGCGCGAGTGGTGGGCCCTCGCGGCCGCGGACCCGGTACTGGCCGAGCCGGTGAAGGCGCGCTTCGCGATCTACGGGGAGCACGCGGACGGTGACACCCCCTCAGAGGCGTGGCACGCCCGCACCCTGCTCGACGCCGGGTTCGCGGAGGCCCGTACGGTCTGGCGCTCGCCCTCGGACGCGCTGGTCCTAGGCCTGAAGTAGGGACCTGGAACAGGACCCGGAGGCAAGCGCCCGGAAGGGCCGCGCACGGCTGAGGGGCGGTACGGGAATCCGTACCGCCCCTCAGCCGTGAACGCGTGCGACCGCGGCTACAGCACCTTGGACAGGAACGCCTTGGTGCGGTCGTGCTGCGGGTTGCCCAGCACGTCGCGCGGGTTGCCCGACTCGACGACCACGCCACCGTCCATGAAGACGAGGTTGTCGCCGACCTCGCGGGCGAAGCCCATCTCGTGCGTGACCACGATCATGGTCATGCCCGACTCGGCCAGGTCCCGCATGACGTCGAGGACGTCACCCACCAGCTCGGGGTCGAGCGCCGAGGTGGGCTCGTCGAAGAGCATCAGCTTCGGCTCCATGGCGAGCGCGCGGGCGATCGCCACGCGCTGCTGCTGGCCACCGGAGAGCTGGGTGGGGTAGTTCCCGCCCTTGTCGCCGAGGCCCACGCGGTCCAGCAGGCGCACGGCGCGCTCGCGCGCCACCGCCTTGGACTCGCCCTTGACCATGACCGGGGCTTCCATGACGTTCTCTATGGCCGTCATGTGCGGGAAGAGGTTGAAGCGCTGGAAGACCATGCCGATGTCCCGGCGCTGGGCCGCGACCTCGCTGTCCTTCAGTTCGTAGAGCTTGTCGCCCTTCTGCTTGTACCCCACCAGCTGGCCGTCGACCGAGAGCCGGCCGGCGTTGATGCGTTCCAGGTGGTTGATGCACCGCAGGAAGGTCGACTTGCCGGAGCCGGACGGACCGACCAGGCAGAAGACCTCTCGCGGGGCGACCTCCAGGTCGATGCCCCGGAGGATGTGGGCGGCGCCGTAGGACTTGTGGACGCCTTCTGCCTTGACCATCGGCTGGGCGGTCACTTCGCCACCTCCGTACGGCGGAACATGTTCAGGTTTGCCTTCAGCCGCTGGAACGGGGTGAGGGGCAGGCTGCGCAGCGAACCGCGGGCGTAGCGGCGCTCCAGGTAGTACTGGCCGACACTGAACACACTGGTCAGAGCCAGGTACCAAATGGAGGCGACGAAGTACATCTCGATCACCGCGCCGGCCGTGGAGCCGATGTTGGAGCTGGCCCGCAGCAGTTCGGTGTACTGCACCGCCGAGACCAGGGACGAGGTCTTCAGCATGTTGATGAACTCGTTGCCCGTCGGCGGGATGATCACGCGCATCGCCTGCGGGAGGACCACGCGGCGCATGGTCTGCGTGCGGGTCATGCCCAGGGCGTGCGAGGCCTCGCTCTGGCCCTCGTCGACGGACTGGATGCCGGCCCGGACGATCTCCGCCATGTAGGCGCCCTCGTTCAGGCCGAGGCCCAGCAGGGCGACCATGAACGGCGTCATGACGTCGACGGTCTCGTTCTTGTAGATCGGACCCAGGTTGATGTACTGGAAGATCAGCGGGAGGCTGAACCAGACCAGCAGCTGCACGTAGACCGGGGTGCCGCGGAAGAACCAGATGTACAGCCAGGACACGAAGCTCGTGACCGGGTTGTTCGAAAGCCGCATCACCGCGAAGAGGATGCCGAGCACGAGGCCGAGCAGCATCGACAGCACGCTGATGACGATGGTGTTCCAGAGGCCGTCGATGACCGAGGCGTCGAACAGCTTGTCGCCGACGGTGGCCCAGATGACCTTGCCCTGCGAGAAGGCGTAGATGAGCCAGCCCAGCAGCACGGCCACGACGACGGCGCTGACCCAGCGCCCGTAGTGCCGTACCGGGATGGCCTTGATGGCCTCGTAGGGGGAACCCGAGGGGCCGGGTCCGGCCGGTGCGGAGGCCGGACCCTTGTCGATCTTGTCAGTCACTATGACTGCCCTTCAGTGGAGCGCGCGGAACTACTTGCCGGCGTTGACGGTGGCCGACGGGACGGCGCTTCCCTTGACGTCCCACTTCTCCAGGACCTTGGCGTAGGAGCCGTCCTTGATGACGGCGTCGAGCGCTTCCTTCAGGGCGTCGCGCAGCTGGGTGTTCTCCTTGGCGACCGCGATGCCGAAGAGGCCGACGTCGCTCTGCTGGCCGCCGACCTCGAAGTCGTTGCCGCCACCGGAGGTCTTGGCGATGTACGCGGCGACCGGGTAGTCGTTCAGGTCGGCCACGGCGCCGCCGGCCTTGACGCGGGTCTGGGCCTCGGCGTCGGTGTCGAAGGCCTCGATGGTGAGCTTCTTGTCACCGCACTTCTCGGCCTGCGCCTTGAAGGTGTCCTCGTAGATCGTGCCGCGCTGGACGGCGACCGTCCTGCCGCACAGGTCGTCGAGGGACTTGATGTTCTCCGGGTTGCCCTTCTTGACGATGAGCGAGACGCCGGAGGAGAAGTAGTCGACGAAGTCGACGCCCTTGCCGATCTTGGCGCCCTTCTCGTCCAGGCCCTCCTGGCGGCGCTTGTTGTCGCTGATGGAGGACATGGCGATGTCCTGGCGGCCGGTCTCCAGGGAGGTGATCAGGCCGTCGAAGGTGCCGGAGGTGAACTGGAACTTCACACCGAGCTGCTTGCCCATGGCCTCGGCGATGTCGGGGTCGACGCCGACGATCTTGCCGCCCTCGGTGAACTCCATGGGGGCGTAGGCGGCGTCCGTGCCGACCTTGATGACCCCGGCGTCCTGGATCTTCTTGGGCAGCTTGGAGAACAGCGGGGCGTCGCTGGTCTTGTCCTTGGACTTGGTGCCGCTGTCCGTCTGGTCACCACAGCCGGTGAGGATCAGGGCGCCGGCGACCGCGATCGCGCCGACCGCGGCGATCCGGGACCGGGCGGCGGTCGTACGACGGGTGGTGCTTGCGGTCATGGCTTCGTTCCTCCGGCTGGTGGAAAAGCATCGAAAAACGGTCGGACACGCACCATCGAGTGTCACGACCTTGTGTGATTACGGCATCTTGCCATTCGGACTGAGACATTCAGGGTGCCCGTCAGGTCAAAATCGCATAACGGGCGACGGGGGTAGCCCAACAGGACTGCGGAGATGCGGGTTCGAGACCGCAGATACTGCCGTGACCTGGCTCTTTGACCGCAGTTTCTGCGGACCGTCTCGCCCATCGGACGCCAAGGTTTGGACTTTTCACCAAAAGCAGGGCAGCCGACCTACAGTTGAGCGGGAATCGACTCGTCTGGGCGAGTGTTCTTCGGGTAGAACAGATCCTTACACCCCTCATCCGGGGCTCAGGGCGCGCGTGCGGCGCGCCCGCGCGTACGAAACCTCCCCTTCGCGGAGACGGGCCAACCGTCGATGCGGAGTACAGACGCGGTGCCCGCCCACCCCTTAACCAGGAGTGGCCACCCTCAACGATTCAAAGGACTTAAGGGGTCACACACAGTGGCAGCGGAGATCATCAACCCTCGCAGTGACAGCGTCACGGACAACAACCCCGACGCGGTGTTCGCACTGCACCGGGGCGGCAAGATGGCCATCCAGGCCACGGTGCCCGTCAACGACAAGGATGACCTGTCCCTCGCGTACACGCCCGGCGTGGCGAAGGTGTGCAGCGCCATCGCCGAGCAGCCGGAGCTGGTGAACGAGTACACCTGGAAGTCCAACGTGGTCGCCGTCGTCACCGACGGCACGGCCGTGCTCGGCCTCGGGGACATCGGTCCCGAGGCGTCCCTCCCCGTGATGGAGGGCAAGGCGATTCTGTTCAAGCAGTTCGGCGGTGTGGACGCGGTCCCGATCGCGCTCGCCACCAAGGACACCGAGGAGATCATCGAGACGGTCATCCGTCTCGCCCCCTCCTTCGGCGGGGTCAACCTCGAGGACATCTCGGCCCCCCGCTGCTTCGAGATCGAGCGCCGCCTCCAGGAGGCGCTGGACATCCCGATCTTCCACGACGACCAGCACGGCACGGCCATCGTCACGCTGGCCGCGATGCGCAACGCCGCCAAGCTCACCGGTCGCACCCTCGGCGACCTGCGCGCCGTCATCTCGGGCTCGGGCGCGGCGGGCATCGCCATCGCCAAGATCCTGGTCGACGCGGGCATCGGCGACGTCTGCGTCACCGACCGCAAGGGCGTCGTCTCGGCGGACCGCACCGACCTGACGGACGTCAAGGCGGAGATCGCGGGCCTGACCAACAAGACGGGCCAGACCGGCTCGCTGGAGAAGGCCCTCGCCGGCGCGGACGTCTTCATCGGCGTCTCCGGCGGTACGGTCCCGGAGGAGGCGGTGGCCTCGATGGCGAAGGACGCCTTCGTCTTCGCCATGGCCAACCCGAACCCGGAGGTCCACCCCGACGTCGCGCACAAGTACGCGGCCGTCGTCGCCACGGGCCGCTCGGACTTCCCGAACCAGATCAACAACGTGCTGGCGTTCCCGGGCATCTTCCAGGGCGCCCTCAAGGTCCGGGCCACCCGGATCACCGAGGGCATGAAGATCGCCGCCGCCGACGCCATCGCCGGTGTCGTGGGGGACGAGCTCGCCGCCGACTACGTGATCCCGTCGCCGTTCGACGAGCGCGTGGCCGTGGCCGTCGCCTCGGCCGTCGCGGCCGCGGCGAAGGCCGACGGCGTGGCCCGCCTGGCCTGACGGCCCGACCGCCCCGCTGAGCCGTACGGGTGAAGGCCCGGCCGGATCCACCAGGATCCGGCCGGGCCTTCACCTTGTGGGCGCCTGTGGTGGGCGGGCTCCGGCATCCCGGTGCGACGAAGACCTCACTCCCCCGGTCGCGGAAGGTCTGGAACCCGGCCTTACTGAGCGGTAGCGTCGCGGCATGTTCGCTGCCTACGCCGCCCGAATCGACCGTGACCAGCCGCTGAACGGCCTTGAGCTGGGCGAACGCCCGGCACCGGAGGCCCGGCCCGGCTGGGTGACCGTGAACGTCAAGGCCGCCTCCCTCAACCACCACGACCTGTGGTCGCTGCGCGGGGTCGGCCTCGGCGAGGAAAGACTCCCGATGATCCTCGGCTGCGACGCCGCCGGGATCGACCAGGACGGCAACGAGGTCGTCCTGCACTCCGTGATCGGGCAGAGCGGCCACGGAGTCGGCCCCGACGAACCCCGGTCGATCCTGACCGAGCGTTACCAGGGCACCTTCGCCGAGCAGGTGACCGTCCCCGCCTGGAACGTCCTGCGCAAGCCCGCCGAACTCTCCTTCGAAGAGGCCGCCTGCCTTCCGACGGCCTGGCTGACCGCCTACCGCATGCTCTTCACCAACGCGGGTGTGCGCCCGGGGGACTCCGTACTGGTCCAGGGCGCTGGCGGCGGGGTCGCGACCGCCGCGATCGCCCTCGGCAAGGCGGCGGGTCTGCGGGTGTTCGCCACCAGCCGGGACGAGGCCAAGCGCAAGCGGGCCGTGGAACTGGGCGCGGTGGAGGCGTACGAGCCTGGCGCGAGGCTGCCGCAGCGGGTGGACGCCGTGATCGAGACGGTGGGCGCGGCCACCTGGTCGCACTCGGTGAAGTCCCTGCGCCCGGGGGGCACGCTGGTCATCTCCGGCGCCACGAGCGGCGACCGCCCGGCGCACGCCGAACTCACCCGGATCTTCTTCCTGGAGCTGAAGGTGGTCGGCTCGACGATGGGTTCGAAGGACGAGCTGGAGGACCTGCTGGCGTTCTGCGCGACGACGGGCCTGCGGCCGGTCATCGACGAGGTCCTGCCGCTGGAACGGGCCCGCGAGGGCTTCGAGAAGCTGGCGTCGGGTGACCTCTTCGGCAAGATCGTCCTCAAGCCGTAGGCTCCGCTTGCGGTCGGCTCCCGCCGGCGCGTCGGCCTGGCGAGACGTTCACCTTGCGGTGTCCACGCCGGAGCCCCTGCCGTCCCCCCGGCGGGGCCTACACGGCGCGGTGCCCGTGGCCGAAGCCCCTGCCCGTCCCCGGGGCGGGGGCCGCTTCTGCTCTCCCCCACCCCGCCCTTTCACCGTTTCCCGGGGCTCCGCCCCGGACCCCATACGCGCGCTCCGCGCCCGTGCCCTCAATCGCCGGGCAGGCTGAACCTGCAGCCCCGCCGCACATCCAGCCCGGCCGGCGTTTGAGGCGCGGGGTCCGGGGCGGCGCCCCGGTGGGCGGGCGGCGGGGCCGAGCTAGGAGCCGGGGCGGAGCGTCGCGCTCAGGCGGGCGGCGGCGGCCGCGAGGTGGTGGCGGGCCTCGGCCAGCTGGGCCGGGGTCAAGCCGTGGTCCCGAGCCGCATCGCGGACCTCGTCGCGGAAACGGTCCAGCAGCCGGTCCAGATCGCGCCCCGGGTCACCGGTGGGCACCACATCCTCGGCCCAGGCCGCATCCGCCGCCGGAGCCGAGGCCGGCGCCGGCGTCGGCGTGACGCCACCCAGCCACGCCCCCGCGAGACTGCCCAGCACACCACCGGACTTCGCGAACTGCTCCTGCAGCTGCCCCGCTATGCGCTGGACCTCCTCCCGCGCCCGCTCCTGGGCCTCCTTGGCCTGCCGACGGGCCTGCTGCGCCTCCTCGCGGGCCCGGCGGCTCTCGTCCTTCGCTCGCCGCGCCTGCTCCTTCCACTCCTGCTTCGCCTTGCGCAGCTCCTCCTTCGCCGCCTTCCAGGACTCGTCCTCGACCCGGGTCGAGGACGCGGAGGCGGCCGCGGCCGCCCGCATCTCGCGCCGCAGGTCACCCGCCGCGCCCCGGACGTCGCTGCGGATCTCGGCGGCCAGTTCGGTGACCGAGTCGCGGATCTCCAGCTCCAGGTCGGCCAGTTCGCCGCCTCGGTCGGCCAGTTCGGCCCGGCCCGCCTCGGTGATGGAGTACACCTTGCGCCCGCCCTCGGTGGCGTACGTGACCAGGCCTTCGGCCTCCAGCTTCGCCAGGCGCGGGTACACGGTGCCCGCTGAGGGCGCGTACAGGCCCTGGAAGCGCTCCTCCAGCAGGCGGATCACCTCGTACCCGTGGCGCGGAGCCTCGTCCAGCAGCTTGAGGAGGTAGAGGCGCAGGCGGCCATGGGCGAAGACGGGCGGCATCTCAGAGCACCTTCTTGTCGAGCGCGAGGGGAGCGGGGCTGGCGTCGGCGTCGGCCGGGCGACGCAGCAGGGCGATGCCGCCGGAGACGGTGGTGGCCCGCAGGGTGCCGGTGCCGGAACCGAGCGTGCCGGTGATCCGCTTGGCGCCCAGCTGGCCGGAGACCCGTAGGTCCTCGAAGGCGTTGGAGACACCGCCGGTGGCCGTGTTGGCCTCCACGCGGGCGTCGGCGGGATGCGGCAGGCGGATCGCGACCTGGCCGGAGACGGAGTTCAGCGCGATGTCCACGGGTCGCGGAGCCACCCCGTCGTCGTCCGGGTTCAGGTTCAGGTCGATGAGCATGTCGCCGCTGACCGAGTCGGCCCGTACGCTCACGCCCGCGCCGTCGACCAGCGTCAGGCCGCCGGAGATCGAGTGGAAGCCGAGGTCCCCGGTGACGGACTGGGCCTCGACGCTGCCCGAGACGGTGTGCGCCTTGACCCTGCCGGACAGGCCGACCAGCGTGGCGTCGCCGGAGACGCCGTTGACGTCGGTGCCGCCGCTGATGCCCGAGACGAAGGCGGCGGCGTCGACCGTCGCCACCTGGACCCGGGTCGCGGCGGGGACGGTGAGGGTGATCGCGGCGCTGCGCTCCCAGGCCTTGCGGCGGGCGGAGGATCCGGACCAGGCCTTCCAGGGCTTGGCCTCGATCCACTCCTTCAGGCCTTGGGATCCGTTCCAGGGCAGGTCCTCGTAGGAGACGGTGAGGACGCCGTCGTCCTGGACGACGTAGAGGGGCGGTCCGTCGACCTCGGTCACCTCCAGGCGGGCCGGGCCGTCTTCGGCGGCGACCACGTTCACCGTGCCGCTCACGACGCGGACGCGGAGCTCGGTGAGCGGCTCCTCGAAGGTGAGCTTCTGCGGTGCGGCGACATGCCATGTCGACCGTGACGACTGGGACGCCTGAGACGACTGCTCTGCCATGGTGCTGATCCTCCTCGTGCGTTCACGACCGGGCTCGACGCACGCAACATATCGCGTCTTCTCGTTAACACGATATATCGCGGTCGGGGGAAGTCAAGCGAGGTCCCGGAAACTGCCCTTTGGGGGCGATTTGCCTTACTGTGTGAGCATGTCAATCTCCAGGACCGCGACCGGCGGACTGCTGCTCTGCCGTGCCGAACCCCGTGCCGTCCGGCCCCCGGCGCACCTGCTGCGCGTACGCCTGCTCCTGGCCCCGGCGGGCGAATGGACCGCGCTCGTCCCCGAGGACAAGCCGTGGCTGAAGGGGGAGGAGACCGTGGCCGAGACCCTCTACGGCTGGGGCTCGGCGATGGCGATCGGCACCCACTGGCCCGTGCTGAGCCTGTGGTGGGAGGGCGGCCGGGCCGGGTTCGCCCTGCTCAGCGGTTTCCGGCGGACCGCTTCCTACGCGTGGGACGCGGCCGGGCGCCCGTCCGGCGAGCCCGACGCAATGCGGGCCCTGGCGGCGCGGCTCGGCCTGGACCCCGTGCTCGACCTGGAGGATCTGGAGCGCCTCACCCGGCCCGGGGCCGAGGACGGCGAGACCCGGCTGCTCGGGCTGATCGCCCTGCTGGCGCGCGCCGGCCTGGCCCTGCCGGCCGGGCTGACCCCGGGTGAGCCGGCCGACCGGCTGCGGGCCTCGGCCCGGGTCGCGCCCGGCGCCGAGGCCGTGCAGTGGTCAGGCTGGCGCGACGCGGTGCGGGCCGAGCTCGACGCGGTGGAGGGCGGCCCGCTGGGGCCGTGGGTCCGCGGCCCGAAGGCCCGGCTGCTGGGCGCGGCCCAAGTCGCCGCCGGAGCGCCCCTCTTGGCCTGGGCGGCCCGTCGGCGCAGCCCGGGCTGGGCGGCGGCGGGAGCCCTGCTGATGGCCCAGGGCGGCCTGTCCCTCGCGTACGACCGCGCCCGCGCGCGGCGCTAAGCGAGGGCCCCGCCCGCCCCGCCCCGCCCGGTCACACCGCCTCCAGCAGCGGGCTCGCGTGGTGGTGGAGCCATGCCCGGTAGAGGGGTGTCCGCAGGGCGGCTTCGCGGTAGGCGGAGCGGAGGTCCTCGTAGACCTCGGCGTGCGCGCCCGGCCTCCTCGCCAGCAGCAGCCGCACCGCGAGGGGGTCCCCCGACAGCCGCCGGATCGCCATGTCCTCGCGCGGCCCGGAGGTCGGCTGGCAGGGGGCGACGGCCTCGCCGGAGATGATCAGCGAGGTCGCGGTGTGGTAGTCGGCCTGGAGCACGGGCGGATCGAGCCCGGCACCGGCGAAGACGCGCCGCAGCCCGTCCCACTCGCCGTCCACCGAGGGGTCCACCATCCAGCGGTCGGTGGCCAGGTCCCGTAAGGAGACGACCTCCTGCCGGGCGGCCGGATGGTCCGGGGACATCGACACGAACTGCGGCTCGCGCTCCATCAGCACGTGCATCTGGAGCCCCGGCGGCACCCGCAGCGGGCTGCCCTCCACCTCGTGCACGAACGCCACGTCCAGCTGCCCCGCGTCCACCATCCTGAGCAGCGCGTTGGCCGAGACGTCCACCACCAGCGAGGTCTCGGTGTCGGGCAGCCGCCGGTGCAGCCTGCGCAGCCAGCCCGGCAGCGCCCGGCTGGCCGTGGAGCCGATGCGCAGCCGCGGGCCGTGGGACAGCGCCCGGGCCTCCGCCACGAGCGCGGCCATGTCGGCGAGCAGCGGGCGGGCCCGGCCCAGTACGGTGCGGCCGAAGGGGGTGGGCCGGCAGCCGGTGCGCTCGCGCAGGAACAGCTCGCCGTCCAGGGCCCGTTCGATCCGGCGCAGCTGGGTCGTCAAGGAGGGCTGGCTCACGCCGAGTTGCCGGGCGGCCTTGTGCAGGCTGCCGGCGTCGGCGATGGCACACAGCGCACGCAGGTGCCTGACCTCGAGCTCCATGACCCGAGGGTAGGCCGCGGCCCGCGGCCCGCACCAGCCACCAAAAGCCTCCCGAATCCCGCCATTCTCACCCTAGTTGATCTGTCGAAATCTTCCCGATAGGCCCGCGCTATCGGGCAGTGACATCATCCGCCGGGCACTTCCGCTCCCGCAGACTCCGGTACCGAACGACCCACCCCCCACCGCACCGGACGAGTAGGAGCTCCCCCACATGCGCCACTCCCGTAAGGCCGTGCTGGCCACCACCATCGGCCTCGGCCTCGCCGCCGCCCTCGGCATCGTCCCCACCGCCAGCGCCGCGCCGGCGCCCGTCGGCAGCCCCGCCAGCTACACCGCGTACGAGCGTTCCCAGGAGAACGAGGCCGCCAACCGCGCCTTCTTCGAGGCCGTGCAGCGCTCGGTGGCCGAGCAGCGTGCGGCGAACCCCGGCCTGCTGGCCGTGACCGTCACGTACAACACCCGCAACGCGCCCAGTTTCCGCACCCAGATAGCCCGTTCCACGCAGATCTGGAACAGCTCGGTGACCAACGTCAAGCTGCAGGAGGTGTCCACCGGCGGGAACTTCTCGTACCGCGAGGGCAATGACTCACGCGGTTCGTACGCGAGCACGGACGGGCACGGCCGGGGTTACATCTTCCTCGACTACCAGCAGAACCAGATCTACAACTCCACCCGGGTGACCTCGCACGAGACCGGCCACGTGCTGGGCCTGCCGGACCACTACTCGGGCCCGTGCAGTGAGCTGATGTCGGGTGGCGGCCCGGGCACCTCGTGCACGAACGCCACGCCGAACTCCACCGAGCGCTCGCGCGTCAACCAGCTGTGGGCCAACGGGTTCGCCGCCTCCGGTCTGGGGACGAAGGGCTAGGCCCGCCCGCTCTCCGCGGAGACGTCGTACCGCGGGCAGTCCGGGTTCCGGCAGGGGCCCGGCATCCATTCCGGTACGAAGATCCCGAGCGACTTGCGCCGCTTGACGATCGTCTCGACGGGGCGCCCACAGGCCGGGCACGTCTGCTGTTCGTGCCCGGCCTGCGGGGCGACCGTCTCGTGCTGGTGCTCGTGCTCCTCGCGCCCGTGTCGCCCGTGCGCGTGCGCCCCGTGTGCGTGCTGCTGCTGTTCACCGGCCATACCTCCACGGTAGGTCGGTTTCGCCCGTTTCGGCGGGTCCGTGCGCCGTCAGCGCGTGACGGCGTACGTGGTGACGATCTGGCCGCCGCCGAGGGCCTTGACCCCGGTGAGCTCCAGGGGGCGGGCGCCGAAACCGGCCCGGGTCATCGGCATGCCGGTGCCCGCGAAGACCGGGTAGGTCTTGACGATGAACTCGTCGATCTCGTCGATCAGCTGGGTGGCGAGGTCCGCCCCGCCGCACAGCCAGATGCCGAGCCCGTCCCGGGCCTTGAGCGCGCGGACCTCGGCCGCCACGTCCCCGCTGATCAGCCGCACCTGCGGGTCCGGCGGGGCGGCGAGGGAGCGCGAGACGACGTACTGCTCGGGCAGGTGCCCGTAGGGGCTGGTGGCGCCCTGCTTCAGGCCCGGCTCGTAGGTGCCCCGCCCCATCAGGACCGCGTCGAAGTGCTTGGGCTCGGCGTCCTCGATGCCGAGCTGGGCGCGGCCCTGGGAGGAGATGGTCTCCGGGTACTCGGCCTTGAGGAAGTCGATGAACTCGCGGTCGAGGTGGGCGTAGAAGAAATCACCGTCGCCGTTCGGGGCCCCGATGAAGCCGTCGACCGACGTGGCGATGAAGTACGTGAGCTTGCGCAAGCGATTCTCTTCCGTCCGGCGGCGCCCGCGCACCGCGGGCACGCCAGGTAAAGTACTTCAGCTGAAGTGGTTGTGCAAGGCCTCGTGTTCGGGACGGGCCTGGGGCTTGCGCCACATCGGCCACATCAGGGGCCCCTCGGGCAGCCGCACCGCCTCGCCCGTGAACTCCCAGCCGAGCCGCTCGTACAGCTCCTTGCTGCGCTCGCTGCTCGCCTCCAGGTACGCCGCCAGGCCCTCGCGGTCGCAGCGCTCCAGCACGGGCCGCATCAGCTCGGTGCCCAGCCCCTCCCCCTGCCGGGCCGGGTCGACCGCGATCATCAGCAGGTACTCGTGCTCCTCGGCCGTCGGGTGCACCGCGCCCGTCAGCCGGCCGACCAGCTCGCACCGCTCGTTGTCGGGGTCGGCCGCCTCCCGCATCCTGGCCGGCACCTCGTCCTCGGCGGGCTCCGCGTCCGGATCGCCCGCCGGGATCCGCAGCCACAGGGCCGCCGCCGAACCGTCCGCCGCGTAGTCGATGCGGCCCTCGGCGAGCGCCACGTCCACGAACACCCCGAGGAACTTGCCGTGCACGGCGGCCCGGTGGTCGGGGTCCGGGAAGACCCAGCAGCTCACCGGGTCGGCGCGGAAGGCCTCGTCGAGCAGTCGGGCCACCGCGTCCCGGTCCGACTGATCCGCCTGACGTATCTCCAGCGCCACTGCTCACACCCTTCGCTCACGTCTCAACCACCGCAAGCGATCCTAGAGTTGCGCCGGAAGCGGCGTAAGGCCCGTTCCGGCACGGTGCGGTGCCGGAACGGGCCTCCCCCGTACCGTTACGCCTTCACCTCGTGCGGCGCGTCACGAACTCCGCCAGCGCCAGCAGCCCGCCCGCCGCCCCCAGGTCGGCGACGGCCCGGGACAGCTGCTGCACCGCCCGGCCCATCCGGTCCGCGGCATGGGCCTGCGCCCAGTCGCGCCCGCCGGCCCGGTCCACCGCGTCGGCCGCCTTGCGCACGTCGTCACCCGTCATGGGACCGGCGTACAGGGCGGCCAGTTCCTCCCCCGCCGCGGTGCCCGAGGTGAGGGCGGCCACGACCGGAAGGGACTTCTTGCGGGCGATCAGATCGGCTCCGGCGGGCTTGCCGGTGTGCCCCGGGTCCCCCCAGATGCCGATCAGGTCGTCGATCAGCTGGAAGGCCAGCCCGGCCTCCCGCCCGAAGGCGTCCATGGCGTCGACCTCTTCCGGACCGGCTCCCGCGTACAGCGCGCCCAGCGCGCAGGAGCACCCCAGGAGCGCCCCGGTCTTGGCCATGGCCATGGCCAGGCACTCGTCGAGCGAGACGTTCCCGCGCTGCTCGAAGGCACAGTCCGCCTGCTGGCCCGCGCACAGCTCGATGACGCAGGCCGCCAGCCGCGACGAGGCCGCCGCCGCGGCCGGATGCGGATCCTCCGCGAGCAGCCGCAGTGCGAGCGCCATCATGGC
The DNA here is from genome assembly GCF_056432025.1 of Streptomyces sp. NPDC045695. Classification (NCBI taxonomy): domain Bacteria; kingdom Bacillati; phylum Actinomycetota; class Actinomycetes; order Kitasatosporales; family Streptomycetaceae; genus Streptomyces; species Streptomyces sp. NPDC045695. The sequence goes on along the minus strand of NZ_JBWKJU010000004.1, from coordinate 15,180 downwards.
GTCGCCCACGATGATCGCGTCCGCCGTCCCGAAGACGGTCCACGCGGTGGCCCGGCCGCGCCTGCGGACGTCCTTGTCGATGACGTCGTCGTGCAGCAGCGTGAAGTTGTGCGCCAGCTCCACGGCCGCAGCCGCCCGCACCACCTCCTCGTCCCGTCCGCCCCCCGGCCCTCGGAGGGCCTGGGCCGCGGCCAGGACCAGGGCCGGGCGGATGGCCTTCCCGGCGTTGCCCGAGGCCGGGGTGCCGTCCGCGCGCTCCCAGCCGAAGTGGTACATCGCCACGCGCCGCATCGCAGCGGGCAGGCTCTCGACCGTCCTGCGCAGTTGCGGGTTGACCGTTTCCCTCGTCCGTTCCAGCAGGGCCGCGGCCTCCTGGCCCTCGCCGGTCGCGATGGCGTTCACCGCACTCAGCGCCAGCGGCCGATCTCGACGTTCTCCAGCACGCCGAGCGCGTCCGGCACCAGCACCGCGGCGGAGAAGTACGCGGTGACCAGGTACGAGATGATCGCCTGCTCGCTGATCCCCATGAAGCGGACCGACAGGCTCGGCTCGATCTCGTCCGGGATGCCCGGCTGGTGCAGGCCGATCACGCCCTGCTCGTCCTCGCCGGTGCGCATGCACAGGATGGACGTGGTGCGGGCGTCACTGATCGGGATCTTGTTGCTGGGGAAGATCGGCACGCCGCGCCAGGACGGCACGCGGTGGCCGCCGATCTCCACCGCCTCCGGGTAGAGCCCGCGCTTGTTGCACTCACGGCCGAAGGCGGCGATGGCCTTGGGGTGGGCGAGGAAGAGCTTGGATCCGCGCCGCATGCTGAGCAGCTGGTCCATGTCGTCGGGGGTGGGCGCGCCGTCGTGCGGCTGGATGCGCTGGTCGTAGTCGGCGTTGTGGAGCAGGCCGAAGTCGCGGTTGTTGAGCATCTCGTGCTCCTGGCGCTCGCGCAGCGCCTCGACCGTGAGCCGCAACTGCTGCTCGGTCTGGTTCATCGGCTGGTTGTACAGGTCGGCGACGCGGGTGTGCACCCGCAGGACCGTCTGCGCGATGGAGAGTTCGTACTCGCGCGGGCGGGCCTCGTAGTCCACGAAGGTGCCGGGCAGGACGGCCTCGCCCTCGTGGCCGGCGGAGAGGTCGATGGCGGCCTCGCCGTACTTGTTGGTCCGCTGGGCGGGCAGCGTCCGTACGTGTTCCAGGTGCTCGCGCAGCGAGTCGACCCGGTCGGCGAGCAGCTGGAAGTCCTGACGGGTCAGGACAAGGGCGGTGCCGGAGGTGGCGGCGCGGGCGGTGTACTCCCAAATCGATTCTGCATCGACGAGGGAGTCCTCCCCGAAGAAGGCGCCGTCGGCGACGGTCCGCAGGACGGCGTCGTCCCCGTAGGGGCCGGGGCCGATCTGGTCGATGCGGCCGTGGGCGAGGAGGAACACCTGGTCCGAGGGGCTGCCGAAGGAGGTGAGCTCCTGGCCGGCCTCGAAGTCGATCTGGCGGCACCTCTGGGCGAGTTCCGTGAGGACTTCCTCGTCCTCGTAGTCGCGCAGGTACGGCAGCTCGCCGAGCTCGGCGGGGATGACCTGGACCTGGGTCCCGGTTTTGATGAACTCGACGACGCCGTTGCCGACGGAGTAGCTGAGCCGGCGGTTGACGCGGTACGTGCCGCCCTGCACGGACACCCACGGCAGCATCTTGAGGAGCCACCGCGAGGTGATCTCCTGCATCTGCGGCACGGACTTGGTCGTGGTTGCCAAGTTCCGCGCGGCCGATGTCCCAAGACTGCGCTGCGGTGCCTGGGCCTCGGATTCGGAACCTGCCTGGACCGACATGTATTTCCCTTTCGATCACTCCATGGATCTGCGGGACCAGCGTTTCAGCACGGTACGTGGTGGGACCATTACACAAAAGGGTGGGACTACTCCGTCCGAGTAAGGGGCACTCTTTGGGGTCACCTCCCGTCCCACCCGCCCCTTGCGCCCCACGCCGCCCCGCCACTTCCAGCCAAGCCGTCGCCGCGGGCGTTTTAATTTGCATGACGGATGCAAATTTCTCTACGGTGAGCCCATGCGGCTGACCCGATTCACCGACCTGGCGCTGCGCGTCCTGATGCGCCTGGCCGTCGTGCGGACGGACCCCCCGACGACGCGCGACGTGGCGGCGACCATGGAGGTCCCCTACACGCACACCGCCAAGGTGGTGGCCAGGCTGCAGCATCTCGGGCTGGTCGAGGCCCGGCGCGGCCGCGGAGGCGGGCTCACCCTGACGCCCGCGGGGCGGGCCGCCTCGGTGGGCGGGGTGGTGCGCGAACTGGAGGGCGCGGGCGACGTCGTGGACTGCGACGGCACCACCCCGTGCCCCCTGCGCGGCGCCTGCCTGCTGCGCAGCGCCCTACGCCGGGCCCAGGAGGCCTTCTTCGCCACCTTGGACCCGCTGACGGTGAACGACCTGGTGGCGTCCCCGACGGGGCCGCTCCTGCTGGGCATTTCGAGCGGCGTTTCCGGCGGTACCGGTAGCCCGGGCAGCCCGGCGCGGTCGAGGGCCGAAGGGCCCTGACCCCGGGGGCCGGATGGCCGGTTCCCGTCGGCTGTCCGCGCCCCTAGGGCCGAACCGTCCCGGGGATCGAACGCAAGTCCGTATGACCGAGGGCCTCTCCTCCGCCCAAAAATACGCATCCCAGATTCCAATTCAGTAGTAGATCACGCAAGGAGCTCCAGATGCTTTCCGAGAAGTCGACGGCGACCGTACGAGCCAGCCTGCCCGCCGTGGGCGCCGCGATCGGCGACATCGCCGAGCTCTTCTACGCGAAGCTGTTCGCCGCCCACCCCGAGCTGCTCCGGGACCTGTTCAACCGGGGCAACCAGAACGCCGGCCTCCAGAAGCAAGCCCTCGCCGGGTCGATCGCCGCCTTCGCCACCCACCTCGTCGAGCACCCGGACACGCGGCCCGACGTCATGCTGACCCGCATCGCCCACAAGCACGCCAGCCTCGGCGTCACCCGCGAGCAGTACCCGGTCGTCCACCAGCACCTCTTCGCGGCGATCGCCGAGATCCTCGGCGAGGCCGTCACCCCCGAGGTGGCCCGGGCCTGGGACGAGGTCTACTGGCTGATGGCCAACGCCCTCATCGCCCTTGAGGAGCGCCTCTACGCCGAACAGCGGGTCACCGCCGGGGACGTGTGGCGGGAGTGGACGGTCAGCGACCGCGTCGAGGAGACACCGGACTGCACCACCTTCCGGATGGTCCCCGCCGACGGCGCACCGGCCCCCGCCTTCAAGGCGGGCCAGTACGTCTCGGTGCAGGTCGAACTCCCGGACGGGGCGCGCCAGATCCGCCAGTACAGCCTCTCCACCTCCCCCGGCTCCCCGGTTCGCGCGATCACCGTCAAGCGGGACGGCGAGGTCTCCACCCACCTGCACGCCCACGTCCACGCCGGTGACACCGTGCGGGTCTCGGCCCCGTACGGCGACCTGGTCCTGGCGGACTGCGAGGCGCCGCTCCTGCTCGCCTCGGCCGGCATCGGCTGCACCCCGATGCTGTCGATGCTGGAGGACCTGGCCGACCGCGGGCACGCCGCCCCGGTGACGGTCCTGCACGCCGACCGCTCCCCCGCCGCTCACGCGCTGCGCGGCGACCACCGGGCCCTGACGCACAAACTGGCCGACGCCTCGGCCCGATTCTGGTACGAGGAGGCGGCGGAGCCGGGCGACGGCTCCGGCCTCATGGACCTCACTGCCGTCCCGGTGGCGCCCGGCACCCGGGCCTACCTCTGCGGCCCGCTCCCCTTCATGCGCGCCGTCCGCGAGCAGCTGGTCGCCAAGGGCGTGCCGGCCGCCGACATCCACTACGAGGTGTTCGGGCCGGACCTGTGGCTGGCCTCCGCATGACGAGTGGCCGGATATCGCCCTAGCGGCGGAAGGGTCGCCTCCACTAAACCGGAGCGTGACGCGACGGACACACAGGGTGTCCGCTGCGCACCGCACCGAAGGAGGCGGCCATGGCCGCACCCATGTCCGCGGACCGGTTCATCAACGCACTGCGCAACGAGGGTCTCACCGTCGTCGAGGTCGGCGCCTGGCGCACCCACAACCGCAACCACAAGGGCCCGTGGGGCCCCGTACACGGGGTGATGATCCACCACACCGTCACCCACGGCACCCCGCACACCGTCCAGCTCTGCCGCGAGGGCCACGAAGGCCTGCCGGGCCCCCTGTGCCACGGCGTGATCGCCAAGGACGGCCGCGTCCACCTGGTCGGCTACGGCCGCGCCAACCACGCGGGCGCCGGCGACTCGGACGTCCTGGCCGCGGTCATCGCGGAGAGGCGCCTCCCCCCGGACAACGAGGCCGACACCGACGGCAACCGCCACTTCTACGGCTTCGAGTGCGAGAACCTCGGCGACGGCAAGGACCCCTGGCCGGCGGTCCAGCTCGAAGCCATCACCCGCGCGGCGGCGGCCGTCTGCCGCGTCCACGCCTGGACCTCCCGCTCGGTCATCGGCCACCTCGAATGGCAGCCGGGCAAGATCGACCCGAAGGGCTTCACGATGAACTCCCTACGCGCACGCATCGCGGAACGCCTGAACTAACCGCCCCGCGCTCCGCCCGGACCGGCCGCGCCTCCCCCTGAGCCGTCCGCCCAGCGAGGTGTCGGTGTGGGCGGGGCTCTGACGTGCGGCTGAAGGGGCGGGGCGTCGCACAATGGGCGGGTGAAGCGTTCCGCGCACGTTGACGTGCTCCTGCAGCCGCGTCCGCCGTCCCCGTTGCAGGAGATCCGCGACGACGGGTTCGAGCGGCACGGCGTCCGGTTGCTGCTGAAGCGGGACGACCTGATCCACACCACCGTCCCGTGGGACGCGGCCCTCCTCGGGCCGGTGGAGCTGCACCCTCCGGGGAACAAGTGGCGCAAGCTCGCGCCGAACCTGCGGGCCGCCGTGGCCGAGGGGCGGGAGTGCCTCCTCACCTTCGGTGGGGCGTACTCGAACCACCTGCGGGCCACCGCCGCCGCCGGGCGGCTGCTCGGCCTGCGGACCGTCGGCGTCGTGCGCGGGGACGAGCTGGCCGGGCGGCCTCTCAACGACTCGCTCGCCCGGTGCGCGGCCGACGGGATGCGGCTGCACTTCGCGTCCCGGTCGCAGTACCGCCGCAAGGCCGATCCGCAGGTGCTGGCGGGGCTGGTGCGGGAGGCCGGGGCCGAGGGGGCGTACGTGGTCCCCGAGGGCGGCAGCAACGCCCTCGCGCTGCACGGCTGCGCCGAGCTCGGCCGCGAGCTGCGGGGCGCGGCCGACGTGGTGGCGGTCGCCTGTGGGACCGGCGGGACCCTGGCGGGCCTGGCGGCCGGGCTGGGCCCGGGGCAGCGGGCGCTGGGCGTACCGGTCCTGGCGGGCGGGTTCCTGGCCGCGGAGATACGGGCCCTCCAGCTGGCCGCCTTCGGGGGACCGGCCGGCGACTGGACGCTGGCGGAGGACTTCCACCACGGCGGCTACGCCCGTGTCCCAGCCGCTCTCGACGCCTTCGCCGCCGGGTTCGAGGACCGCCACGGCCTCCCGGTCGAGCGGGTCTACGTCGCCAAGCTGCTGTGGGCGCTGACCGAGCTCACCGCCTCCGGGGCCTTCCCGCGGGGCACCACCCTGGCCGCCGTCGTCACCGGCCGGCCGTAGCCCCCATCCGTGGCCGCAGTCCTAGGTCGTCTCTTTCGGATCTTGTCGGTTGAGCCCGCGTCGTCCGGTGCCGTGCATCGCAAGGCGGAGGGGCGCCCGAGTACTGGCCGTACTCAGGCGTCCCGACAACGCGGCGAGGTGCGGTGCCGGGCGGCGCGGGCCCGGCAAGATCCGGAAGAGACGGCCTAGCCGCCCCCTCAGCCCTCCTCGCGGTAGGCCGCCGCCTCCTCCAGGTCCAGCCTGCGCAACAGCGCCCGGAGCATCTCGTCGTCGATGCGCCGCCGGTCTCGCAGCGCGACGAAGACCTCCCGCTCCGCCTCGATCATCTCCCGCGCGAGGCGCCGGTAGACGTCGTCCGCCGACTCCCCCGTCACCGGGTTGACCTCGCCCAGCCGTTCCCACACCGCGTTGCGCCGCCGTTCCAGCACCGTCCGCAGCCGGTCCGCCAGCGGCGGGGGCAGGGTGCTGTTCTCCGGTTCCTCCAGCAGTTCCGCCAGCCGTTCCTCCGCCGCCCGCGAGGCCTCGCTCTGCGCCTGCGCCTCCGCCAGCGTCTCCGCCTGGACGTCCTTCGGCGGCAGCTCCAGCGCCCTGATCAGCGGGGGCAGCGTCAGCCCCTGCACCACCAGCGTCCCGATGACCGTCGTGAAGGTCAGGAAGAGGATCAGATTGCGGTGCGGCACGTCGATCGGCACCGAGAAGGCGATGGCCAGCGAGACCACGCCCCGCATCCCGGCCCACCCCACGATCACCGGGGCCTTCCAGTCGGTGTCCGGCTCGCGCCTGCGGATCCGCTCCGACACCCAGCGCGGCACGAAGGTCGCCGGGAACACCCACAGGAACCGCGCCACCACCACCGCGAGGAACACGGCGGTCGCGTACCAGGCCGCGTGCAGGCCCTCGTACTCCCCCAGCCCCTTCAGGACCACCGGCAGCTGGAGTCCGATCAGCGCGAAGACCACCGACTCCAGCGCGAAGGAGACCATCTTCCACACCGCCTCCTCCTGGAGCCGGGTGGCGAAGTCGACCTGCCAGTTCCGGTGCCCGAGGTACAGCGCGACGACGACCACCGCCAGCACTCCGGAGGCGTGCACCCGCTCGGCCGCCGCGTACGCCACGAAGGGGATCAGCAGCGAGAGGGTGTTCTGGAGCAGGGGCTCCCGCATCCGCTTGCGCAGCTGGTGGATGGGGACCATCAGCAGCAGGCCCACGCCGATCCCGCCGACCGAGGCCAGCAGGAACTCCACGATCCCGCCCGCCCAGCCGGCGCTCACCCCTATCGCCGCCGCCAGCGCCACCTTGTACGCGGTGATCGCGGTGGCATCGTTCACCAGGGACTCGCCCTGCAGGATGGTCGTCATGCGGTTCGGCAGCCCGAGCCTGCGGGCGATGGCGGTGGCGGCGACCGCGTCGGGCGGGGCGATCACCGCGCCGAGGACCAGCGCCACCGGCACCGTCAGACCCGGCACCACCAGGTACGTCGCGTATCCGACGGCGAGCGTCGCGAAGAGCACGTAGCCGACCGAGAGCATCGCGATCGGCCGGGCGTTCGCGCGCAGGTCCAGGTACGAGCTGTCCACGGCGGCCGTGTGCAGCAGCGGCGGAAGCAGCAGCGGCAGCACGATGTGCGGGTCCAGCGTGTACGCGGGCACGCCCGGCACGTACGCGGCCATCAGACCGGCCGCGACCAGCAGCAGCGGAGCGGGCACCGGTGTCCGCCGCGCCAGCCCGGCGACGGCCGCGCTGCCCGCGACCAGCGCCACCAGCGGCAATACCTCCATCGAAGATCCGTCCTCAGTCGTCGCGCGCCCGCACCCTGGTCGTACGCTGGCCATCATGAGCGAGTGCACCCACGTTGCCGAACTGCCGCGCCCCGAGCCGGTCCCGTCTGCCCAGACCTGCCCTGAATGTCTGGCACTCGGCAGCCACCCCGTGCAGCTGCGGATGTGCCTGGCGTGCGGGCACGTGGCCTGCTGCGATTCCTCGCCCCACCGGCACGCCAGCGCGCACCACAGGGAGACCGGGCATCCCGTGATGCGGAGCTTCGAGCCGGGCGAGACCTGGCGGTGGTGTTTTGTCGACGGTTCGATCGTCTGAGGCGGGGTAGGTCAACCCTCCGCCGGCTCCCCCGATTTGATCCTCGCCGACCCCTAGCCACTGTGCGTACCCATGGGCTTACCATCAGTCACTGGGTAGAGGCATGGCTGGCCGGGCGCTCCCAGCGGGTGCCACGAGGGGTGCCGCGACACGATCGCCCGGATCGCGATAGCGTCACCGGCGAACAGAGCTCGTACCACCTTGGAGGTGAGGGTGTCCCAGATCGCAGGCGAGCCCGGGACTCAGGACTTCGTGGAAGTCCGGCTGCCCGCTGCGGGTGCCTACCTGTCGGTGCTGCGGACGGCCACGGCCGGTCTCGCAGCACGTTTGGACTTCACCCTCGACGAGATCGAGGACCTCCGCATCGCGGTGGACGAGGCCTGCGCGATCCTGCTCCAGCAGGCCGTGCCGGGCTCCGTCCTCAGCTGCGTCTTCCGGCTGATCGAGGATTCGCTGGAGGTGACCGTCTCGGCACCGACCACGGACGGGCGCGCGCCGGAGCGTGACACGTTCGCGTGGACCGTCCTGTCGGCGCTGGCCGGCAAGGTCGAGGCCACGGTCGAGGAGAACAAGACAGTGAGCATCAGCCTCTACAAACAGCGCGGCGCGGGACCAGGCCCGGCGTGAGCGGCGGGGAGATCCCGGTGCGGGGCGGGGATCGGCCCCCGGTACGGCACGAGGTCGACGGCGGCATCCCGGAACAGCAGCACGCCCGGCCGCACCCGGCTGACGCGGATGCGGAAGACGGCTTTTTGGACTCGGCGGAGCGACGGGCGGGCCCTATGAGCGAGAACCAGCACGACCAAGCACAGCCACCGCAGGCTGCGCCGCCGGCCCCGGCGGTGCCTGCGGCGGTGTTCCCGGTGACGCCGGCGCTGCCGGACCCGCGCGACCGCAGTGGTGCGCGGGCCCTCTTCATCGAGCTGCGGGCCCTGCCCGACGGGTCGCCGGAGAAGGCGGAGCTGCGCAACCGGCTCGTACGGATGCACCTGCCTCTGGTCGAACACCTGGCGCGGCGCTTCCGCAACCGCGGTGAGCCGCTGGACGACCTGACCCAGGTCGCGACCATCGGCCTCATCAAGTCGGTGGACCGCTTCGACCCCGACCGCGGGGTCGAGTTCTCCACCTACGCCACGCCCACGGTGGTCGGCGAGATCAAGCGCCACTTCCGTGACAAGGGCTGGGCGGTGCGGGTGCCCCGGCGCCTGCAGGAGCTGCGGCTGTCGCTGACGACGGCCACGGCGGAGCTGTCGCAGCAGCACGGCCGCTCCCCCACGGTGCACGAGCTGGCCGAACGGCTGGGGATCTCCGAGGAGGAGGTGCTGGAGGGGCTGGAATCGGCGAACGCCTACAGCACGCTGTCCCTGGACGTCCCCGACACCGACGACGAGTCGCCGGCGGTCGCGGACACCCTGGGCGCGGAGGACGAGGCCCTGGAGGGCGTCGAGTACCGCGAGTCCCTCAAGCCCCTGCTGGAGGGGCTGCCACCGCGGGAGAAGCGGATCCTGCTGCTTCGGTTCTTCGGCAACATGACCCAGTCGCAGATCGCGCAGGAGGTCGGCATCTCCCAGATGCACGTCTCGCGTCTGCTGGCCCGCACCCTGGCCCAGCTCCGCGAGAAGCTCCTGGTGGAGGAGTAGGAACGCAGGAGGGGTCAGGCTCTAGCGAGCCTGCTCCCCGGGGCCGATCCCGAGAGCCTCGGTCGCCGTCGGGTTCACCAGGAGCGCTACGACGGCCGCCGCGGCCAGGGCCAGGGCCGCGGCGGCGGCGGTCATCGCCCCGCCGGTGGTGTAGAGGGTCCAGGCGACGGGCAGCGCCATCAGCTGGGTGATCAGCGCCGGACCGCGGCTCCAGCGGCGGCCCAGGCGCAGCCCGCGGGCGGCGATCAGCGGCAGCGCGGCGAGCGCGAGCAGGGTGATCCCGCCCGTCTCGGCCTGCTGCGGGGAGTCCGCGTCGCCCGCGATGCCCACGAAGAGCATGTAGACCCCGAGGCCGGCCAGGGCCAGGCCTTCGAGCGCGGTGAGCGCGGCGGCGCCGGTCAGTCGGCCGGGCAGCGCGGCGCGCTCGGCGGCGGGACGCTCGGCGGCGGCGCGCTCAGTGGTGGCGCGCTCAGTGGTGGCGCGCTCGGCGGTGGCGCGCTCGACGGCCGGTCCGGTGGCGCGTCCGGCGGGGCGGGAGACCTTCGCGGGCTTCTTCTTACTCACTCCAGCAGGGTAGCGGCGCACCCCGGCCCCCGGAGGGGACGGGCAGGAGGGTCGGCATTCGATGCCGGTGGACGGGCTGGGTAGGCTGGCGCTCATGCGTGCACTCCTCGTGGCCAACCCAGCAGCGACCACCACCAGTGCGCGCACGCGTGACGTCCTGACCCATGCCCTGGCCAGCGAGATGAAGCTGGAGGCGGTGACCACCGAGTACCGCGGGCACGCGCGGGACCTGGGACGCAAGGCCGCGCACGAGGGGCTGGACCTCGTCGTCGCCCTCGGTGGCGACGGCACCGTCAACGAGGTGGTCAACGGGCTCCTGCACGACGGCCCCGATCCGGACCGGCTGCCGCGGCTGGCGGTGGTCCCCGGCGGCTCCACCAACGTGTTCGCCCGGGCACTCGGCCTGCCCAACGACGCGGTCGAGGCGACCGGGGCGCTGCTGGACGCGTTGCGCGAGCAGCGCGAGCGGACGGTGGGCCTGGGACTGGCGGCGGGCACCCCGGGCACGGAGGACGAGTCGGTCCCGGCGCGCTGGTTCACCTTCTGCGCGGGCTTCGGCTTCGACGCGGGCGTGGTGGGCAGGGTCGAACAACAGCGCGAACGCGGCAAACGTTCGACGCACGCCCTCTACGTACGTCAGCTCATGCGGCAGTTCTGGGAGGAACCGAACCGCCGGCACGGCACGGTCACGCTGGAGCGCCCGGGCGCGGATCCGGTGAGGGACCTGGTGCTGTCCATAGTGTGCAACACCTCACCGTGGACGTATCTGGGCAATCGTCCGCTTTACGCCTCACCGGAGGCGTCGTTCGATACCGCGCTTGACGTATTGGCCCTGGACCGTTTGTCAACTCCAGCCGTCGCCCGGTACGCGACACAGCTGCTGACCTCCACTCCTGAGCGCGGTCCACACGGGAAGCACGCGGTGTCTCTACACGATCTGACCGACTTCACCTTGCATTCCAAGGTTCCCCTTCCGTTCCAGATGGACGGCGACCACCTCGGACTGCGGACCAGCGTTCGGTTCACAGGCGTACGCCGTGCACTGCGTGTGATTGTGTGAGCGGAAGGGCCAAAAGGCCTTTCACTCGAACGTTTACACGCCGGTCCACCCTCACGATGTAGGGCTGTGACCTAGTAGACACCGACGAATCAAAAAAAACTTTCCGGAAGGGGTTGTATCCCCGTCCGAGGTTTGCGAATCTCTTCATGGCGATCGGGACAGCCCGCAGAACCGGCACCCACTCAGACCGCCAGAACCCCACCACGAATCTTCGGACCGCACCAGGCGACTGGGCGTCGGCCCTTCCCTCGCGGAGGGATTCGTGAAAGCGTTCACATTCACAAGCAACGTGCATGTCACACAAGAGAGGTAGCAGCCATGGACTGGCGTCACAACGCCGTTTGTCGTGAGGAAGACCCCGAGCTGTTCTTCCCCATCGGCAACACCGGTCCTGCGCTGCTGCAGATCGAGGAAGCCAAGGCCGTCTGCCGCCGCTGCCCCGTCATGGAGCAGTGCCTGCAGTGGGCGCTCGAGTCCGGTCAGGACTCCGGCGTCTGGGGCGGTCTCAGCGAGGACGAGCGCCGCGCGATGAAGCGCCGCGCCGCTCGCAACCGGGCGCGCAACGCCAGCGCCTGACAACGACTTTCGAGCCTCGACGCGCAGCGCGTAGAACCGTACAAGCGCTCAGCAACGTGCTCTTGAGCCCCGGACCGATCACCATTCGGTCCGGGGCTCAGTGCTGTGCGGGGCGCCTTGCGTCACGCTGAGTGACGGGGCGGCCGGGGCGCGGCTACTTCTGCGGGCTGGACGGGATGTCCAGGACGACCTTGGTGCCGCGCGGCTGCGCCCGGACCATGTCGAACGTGCCGCCGAGCTCCCCCTCCACGAGGGTCCGCACGATCTGCAGGCCGAGATTCCCAGCGCGCTGGGGGTCGAACCCCTCGGGCAGGCCGCTGCCGTCGTCGAGCACGGTGATCATCAGGCGGCCGTCGGTGCGGCCGGTGCCGGTGCGGGTCGCGGCCACCTCGACGGTGCCCCGCTCGCCCTGGGTGAAGGCGTGCTCCAGGGCGTTCTGGAGGATCTCGGTCAGCACCATCGACAGCGGGGTGGCGACCTCCGCGTCCAGGATTCCGAAGCGGCCGGTGCGCCGGCAGTCGACCTTGCCGGGCGAGATCTCCGAGACCATCGCGATCACCCGGTCGGCGATCTCGTCGAACTCGACCCGCTCGTCCAGGTTCTGAGACAGCGTCTCATGAACGATCGCGATCGAACCGACCCGGCGCACGGCCTCGTTGAGCGCCTCGCGGCCCTGGGGCGAGTCCATGCGGCGGGACTGCAGCCGCAGGAGCGCGGCCACGGTCTGGAGGTTGTTCTTCACCCGGTGGTGGATCTCCCGGATGGTCGCGTCCTTGGTGATCAATTCTCGTTCGCGGCGGCGCAGTTCGGTCACGTCGCGGCAGAGCACCAGGGAACCGATCCGGGTCCCCTTCGGCTTCAGCGGGATGGCGCGCAGCTGGATGACCCCGCCGTTGCCGTCGACCTCCGTCTCCCGCGGGGCCCAGCCGCTGGCGAGCTTGACCAGCGCCTCGTCCACCGGGCCGCGGGAGGGGGCGAGTTCGGCGGTGGTGTTGCCCAGGTGCTGTCCGACCAGGTCGGAGGCGAGGCCGAGGCGGTGGTACGCGGAGAGCGCGTTCGGCGAGGCGTACGTGACCACGCCGTCGGCGTCGAGCCGGATCAGGCCGTCCCCGACGCGCGGGGAGGCGTCCATGTCGACCTGCTGGCCGGGGAACGGGAAGGAGCCCGCCGCGATCATCTGGGCCAGGTCGGAGGCGGACTGGAGGTAGGTCAGCTCCAGCCGGCTCGGGGTGCGCACCGTGAGCAGGTTGGTGTTGCGGGCGATCACGCCCAGGACCCGCCCCTCGCGGCGGACGGGGATCGACTCGACGCGGACCGGCACTTCCTCGCGCCACTCCGGGTCGCCCTCGCGCACGATCCGGCCCTCGTCGAGGGCGGCGTCCAGGAGGGGGCGGCGCCCGCGCGGCACCAGGTGGCCGACCATGTCGTCCTGGTAGGAGGTGGGGCCGGTGTTCGGGCGCATCTGCGCGACGGAGACGTACCGGGTCCCGTCCAGGGTGGGGACCCACAGCACGAGGTCGGCGAAGGAGAGGTCGGAGAGCAGCTGCCACTCCGAGACCAGCAGGTGGAGCCACTCCAGGTCGGTTTCACCGAGAGCGGTGTGCTGGCGTACGAGGTCGTTCATGGAGGGCACGTGGCGAGCGTACCCCGGGTACGCCCCATGACTTTCCGCACGACTGTACTCAGGAGTATCCAGGAGGGGGCCGTTCCGCGTACTGTTGGAGGAAGTGACGGGTTTCTCGGCCCTGTCATTGGATGGACAGAACAATATGGTCTAGTCCACAATTGAGGTACAGCTTCCGTCCTCCCCGCACAGGAGGACGGATCGAGGTAAGCCGCGCGCTCTGCCCTGACCGCGCTGGCACCTCCCACCGGCCGTCGGGAACCGCACACCTGTCGGCCGTAAGTACTCCGGGCTACGGTGCGGGGCGGGTCGAGGGTCCCGCCTTGCACCGTGGCCCAGAGGAATCTCGGGCCCGCTCCCCCTATGTCGTCGGCCAGGCCCGCAGGGCCAGCGCCGCGACCGCCTCCAGCTCTTCCCGGCTCGCCCCGTCGCGCGACTGCTGGGACATCCCCTGGAGCACCGCTCCGAAATAACGGGCCAGCGCCCACGCGTCGGTGTCCGCGGGCAGCGCGCCCGCGGCCACGTCGGCCCGGATCCGGCTCGCGAACAGCTCCAGGTTCGCCGTGCGCCGTTCGCGCAGCGCCTGCGCCACCTCATCGGAGGTGGTGTTGACCGCCGCGCTGATCACCATGCAGCCCGGCGGGTGGGCCGGGTCGGTGTAGATCTCCGCCGCCTCGCGCAGGATGCGGTCCAGGGCCGCCCGGGCGGTGGGCTCCTCGGCGAACGCCACGCTCACGAAGTCCGCGTAGCGGCTCCCGTACACCGCGACGACCTCGCCGAAGAGGGTGCGCTTGTCGCCGAAGGCCGCGTAGAGGCTGGGGGCGCTGATCCCGATCGAGGAGGTCAGGTCGGAGATGGACGTCGCCTCGTAACCGCGCTCCCAGAAGGCGGTCATCGCCTTGTCGAGGGCGGCGTCACGGTCGAAGGAGCGGGGTCTGCCGCGCTGTCCGGTCACCATGGGCAGATTCTATAGCGGGCGTTAGGGAATCTGATACGGTCCTTTCTGTAGCGACCACTACTGATTGCGGAGGGGGGCGCGTCATGGGCGTGCTCAAGGGGAAGACGGCGCTGGTCACGGGCGGCAGCCGGGGGATCGGGCGGGCCGTGGCCGAGCGGCTGGCGCGGGACGGCGCGCTCGTGGCGGTGCACTACGGACGCAACGAGGCGGCGGCGAAGGAAACGGTCGCCGCCATCGAGGCGGCCGGCGGGCGCGCCTTCGCCATCGGTGCCGAGCTTGGGGTCCCGGGCGACGCCCGGGCGCTCTGGGCGGCGTACGAGGCCCATCCCGCGCACACCGAGGCCGTGGACGTCCTGGTCAACAACGCGGGGGCGGCGGTTTTCGCCGGCATCGCGGAGACCGACGAGGAGATGTACGACCGGGCGCACGCGCTCAACGCCAAGGCGCCGTTCTTCGTGATCAAGCACGGCCTGGCGCGGCTGCGGGACGGGGGCCGGATCGTGAACGTGACCGGCACCCCGGACCTCGCCCTGCCCGCGATCCTGGCGACGGTCATGGCGAAGGGGGCGGCGAACGCGCTGACGCGCTCGCTGGCCGCGGAACTGGCTCCGCGCGGGATCACCGTGAACTCGGTGGGTCCGGGGATCACCGAGACGGACCTGAACGCGGCCCTGCTCCAGGACCCCGGGACCCGGGCCCACCTGGCCGCCCGGTCCGTCTTCCACCGGGTGGGCACGGCGCGCGAGGTCGCGGACGTGGTGGCCTTCCTGGCCTCGGCGGACTCCCGCTGGGTGACGGGCCAGCACCTGGACGCGACGGGCGGCCTCCAGCTGGCGCTGATCTGAGGCAGCCGCGGACCCGCCTAGGCGCTGTCGTCAAAGTAGCGCCGGTCGGGCACCGCGGGCCAGGCGGGACTTTGACGACAGCGCCTAGCTTGATCTTTAACCTTCGGCGTCGAACGGTGCATCGAACTTGATCGCTCGGTTCGGTAACCGCAGTACGCGGAAGCGGCCTTCGTCTGGA